>NZ_JBIAVW010000004.1:0-523040 GCF_042894785.1 Streptomyces sp. NPDC001502 | reverse complement strand
CCGGTGATGAACATCTGCGAGGTCTCGCGGACCATGAACACGAAGTCCGTCAGGGCCGGGGAGTACGCGGCGCCGCCGGCGCACGGGCCGAGCATCACGCTGATCTGCGGGATGACACCCGAGGCCCTGGTGTTGCGCTGGAAGATGCCGCCGTAGCCGGCCAGGGCCGAGACGCCTTCCTGGATACGGGCGCCGGCGCCGTCGTTGAGGGAGACCAGCGGGGCACCGGCCGCGATGGCCATGTCCATGATCTTGTGGATCTTCGTCGCGTGGGCCTCGCCGAGGGCGCCGCCGAAGATGCGGAAGTCGTGCGCGTAGACGAAGACCGTACGGCCCTCGACCGTGCCCCAGCCGGTGATCACACCGTCCGTGTAGGGCTTCTTGTTCTCCAGGCCGAACCCGGTCGCCCGGTGCCGGCGCAGCTGCTCGACCTCCCGGAAGGAACCCTCGTCCAGCAGCAGCGCGATGCGCTCACGCGCGGTCAGCTTGCCCTTCGCGTGCTGGGTCTCGGTCGCACGGTCGCTGGGGCCGCGCCTGGCCTGCTCACGCAGGGAGTGCAGCTCGGCCACGCGCCCTCGGGCGTCCGTCGGCTCGCTCGGGGTCTGGTCCACAACGGTCATGTACCGACCTTACGAAGATCGCGATGAAAAACCTCCGTTCATTCCTCACAGTCTCGGAAGACTTCCGCTGTCCGGCCCGCACAGTACGCCCAGTGGATGTACGGACTCCGCCAGACGAGGCGCTCGCTCGTTGTGGGACCTTCACAAAATGACCTGACACCCCGCCTAGATGTTGAAATTTGAACGGAATAGGTCTAGCGTCGTTCCCGTTGGAGTCGTTGAAGATTCAACAGATTCTTCAGACCGAGCAGGACACTACCGAGGAGCAAGTCATGGGTCTCTTCACCCGCCGCAGCCAGAACGTGAACGTCCAGGACGGCGCCGCCGTCGCGACCCTGGAAGTGGACCCGGCGCTCGCCGCGCTCACCGGTGACTACGTCATCGACCCCGCGCACAGCAGCATCGGCTTCACCGTCCGCCACGCCATGGTCACCAACGTCCGCGGGGCCTTCGCCGAGCACGAGGGAACCCTGCACCTGGACGGCGCCGACCCGGCCCGCTCCACCGCCTCCATCGACGTGAAGATCGCCTCCGTCGACACCGGCATCGCCGACCGCGACGGTCACCTGCGCAGCGGCGACTTCTTCGACGCCGAGACCTTCCCGCTGATGACCTTCCGCTCCACCGAGGCGCGTCAGCTCGGCGGGGACACCTACCGCATCACCGGTGAGCTGACCATCAAGGACGTCACGCGCCCGCTCTCCATCGACCTGGAGTTCAACGGCTCGGCCACCGACCCCTACGGCAACGAGCGCGTCGGCTTCGAGGGCTCCACCGAGATCCTGCGCTCCGACTGGGGCCTGACGTGGAACGCCGCCCTGGAGGCCGGCGGTGTGATGGTCAGCGACAAGGTGAAGCTGACCTTCGACATCTCCGCCATCAAGCAGGCCTGACGGGCGGACTCCCGGACGCCCGGAACCGGGGGCGGCTAGGCCGTCTCTTTCGGATCTTGCCTGACCCGCACCGCCTGGCACCGCACCTCGCCGCGTTGTCGGGGCACGCAAGTACGTCCAGTACTCGGGCGCCCCCTCCGCCTTGCGAGGCACGGCACCAGACGACGCGGGCTTAACCGGCAAGATCCGAAAGAGACGGCCTAGAAGCCGCCCCCGCCGTCGAAGCCGCCGCCCCCGTCGAACCCTCCGCCGCCGAAGTCCCCGCCGCCGAAGTCGGACGGGTTGAAGTCGGCCCCGGAGGCGTCCCCGCCCTCGAAGCCGCTGCCCATGCCGCCGCCGAAGTCCGAGGCGTAGGCGGGGCTGGACATCATCGAACCGAGCATCGTGCCCACCAGCAGGCCGGGCAGGATGCCGCCGCCGAAGTACCCGCCGGCCCAGGGACCGTACGCCGGGCCGGCGTCGTAGTACGGCCGCGGCCCGTGCTCGGTCTCGACCGTGCGGACCGCCGGGTCCAGGCCGTCGCGCAGCCGTACGGCGTCCGCCGTGCAGACCGGCACGCTGCGGGCCGCCCCGCCGGCCGGAGCCCAGGTGGCGTCCTCGGTGCTCGGCCCGTGGCGCGGGTCGAAGAAGCAGGGCGAACGGCGCTCGGGAAGCGCCCTGCCCTGCCGGCGCGCATCGAGGGTGGCCAGCGCGAAGCGGCCGTCCTCCAGTGCCTGGGTGGCACCCCTGACCTCGTCGGGGCGCTGCACCGAGGCCATGATCTGCTTGGCCTTCTCGTACGAGTCGAGCCCCTGCTCGTAGTCCTTGCGCATGGCGTCGTCCGCGCCGGGCTCGCCGGGGTGGAAGTCGAGCCGTTCGAGCTCCTCGCCGAAGGCCGTGATGTCCTCGTCGACGACCACGGCCAGCCGGGCGACGGCCTCGCGCCGGGTCTCTTCCTTCTTCTTCCGGTTGCGGCGGACCAGCGCGTACGCACCGCCGCCGCCCACCACGGCCACCGCGCCGAGGGCGATCAGTCCGCCGACCGGGGCGCCCTGGTCGGCTCCGGTCGTGCCCCAGGAGGCCGGGGCGCCGCCCTTGGCCTGGGTCAGGGCCTGGTCCACGAAGTTGTTGAGCTGCGTGTTCGCGCTGACCGGTGCGCCGGTCTTCACGGCCTCGGTCAGGTTGCGTACGGCCTGGTTCGGCATGACCACCCGGTCGGCGCCGGCATCGAAGCCGTCGCCGAGCCGGATCGCGTAGAGCCCGGTGATCCCGGTCTCGGCACGGACCGCGCCGAGCACCTTGTCCGGCGGGAACTCGGCGGTGGCCGGCAGCACGGCCACGAACACCGGCTTCCCCGCGTCCTTGATCTTCTTCGCGAGCGCGTCCGCCTGGGCCGTGGACAGCTGCGCCTCGGCCCCGGGAGCGACGTAGACCGGGCCCTCCTTGAGGGCCTCCCCCACGGCCGCGACCCCGGTGGCCGCCGACGCCTGCGGCGCGGCGACGAGCGCGGTCGCCGACAGCCCCAGCAGCAGACCGGCCAGCAGCGATCCGAAGCGTATGGACATCAGCCTGGTCTTCATATCCAAGACGCTACCGGAACCGGTACTTTCCCGTGTGAGCTGGACATAAGGGCCTCGCCGGGCCGAGGCCCGGCGAGGTGAGGTGGGGTGGGGTGGGGTCCGGCGGACGCGGGCCGGCGACGCGGGCCGGGCGGGCTACTCGGCGGGTTCGACGCCCGCGTGCAGCAGGCCGTAGGTGAACGCGTCCTCCAGGGCCTGCCAGGACGCCGCGATCACGTTCGGGGCCACGCCGACCGTGGACCACTCGCGCTCCCCGTCCGTCGTGGCGATCAGCACGCGGGTCGTGGACTCCGTGCCGTGCGTGCCCTCCAGGATGCGGACCTTGTAGTCGACGAGCTCGAACTTGGCGAGCTGCGGGTAGAACCGCTCCAGCGCCACCCGCAGCGCCCGGTCCAGCGCGTTGACCGGGCCGTTGCCCTCCGCCGTGGCGACGATCCGCTCGCCCTTGGCCCACAGCTTGACGGTGGCCTCGTTGGCGTGGATGCCGTCCGGGCGGTCCTCGACGATCGCCCGCCACGACTCGATACGGAAGTACTTGCGGGCGCGCCCCTCGGCCTCGGCGCGCAGCAGCAGCTCGAAGGAGGCGTCGGCCGCCTCGTAGGTGTAGCCCTGGAGCTCCCGTGCCTTGACCCGCTCCACGACCCGGGAGATGAGCGCGCGGTCCCCGCCGAGGTCGACGCCGAGCTCCTTGCCCTTGAGCTCGATGGAGGCGCGGCCGGCCATGTCGGAGACCAGCATCCGCATGGTGTTGCCGACCCGCTCGGGGTCGATGTGCTGGTAGAGGTCCGGGTCGACCTTGATGGCCGAGGCGTGCAGGCCCGCCTTGTGCGCGAAGGCGGAGACGCCGACGTAGGGCTGGTGCGTGGAGGGGGTGAGGTTCACGACCTCGGCGATGGCGTGCGAGATCCGGGTCATCTCGGCGAGCGCCCCGTCGGGGAGCACCTTGCGCCCGTACTTGATCTCCAGGGCGGCGACGACGGGGAAGAGGTTGGCGTTGCCGACGCGCTCGCCGTACCCGTTCGCCGTGCACTGGACGTGGGTGGCGCCCGCGTCCACCGCGGCCAGGGTGTTGGCGACGGCGCAGCCGGTGTCGTCCTGGGCGTGGATGCCCAGGCGGGCGCCGGTGTCGGCGAGGACGGTGGCGACGGTGGCGGTCACCTGGGCGGGCAGCATGCCGCCGTTGGTGTCGCAGAGGATGACCACGTCGGCGCCGGCCTCGTGGGCGGCGCGTACGACGGACTTGGCGTACTCCGGGTTGGCCCGGTAGCCGTCGAAGAAGTGCTCACAGTCGACGAAGACGCGGCGGCCCTGGGCGACCAGGTGGGAGACGGTGTCGCGGACCATCTCCAGGTTCTCGTCGAGGGTGGTGCGCAGGGCGAGCTCGACGTGGCGGTCGTGGGACTTGGCGACGAGCGTGATGACCGGGGCGCCGGATTCCAGCAGGGCCCGCACCTGAGGGTCCTGGGCGGCCGAGCCGCCCGCGCGCCGGGTCGCGCCGAAGGCGACCAGCTGGGCGTTCTTGAAGACGATCTCCGCGCGGGCGCGGGAGAAGAACTCGGTGTCACGGGGGTTGGCGCCGGGCCAGCCGCCCTCGATGAAGCCCACTCCGAAGTCGTCCAGATGCCGGGCGATCGTCAGCTTGTCGGCGACGGTGAGGTTGATGCCCTCGCGCTGGGCGCCGTCACGCAGGGTGGTGTCGAAGACGTGGAAGCTGTCGTCCAGGCCTTCTGACAGCACAGTTGCCGCCTCTGGTGTCGTCGTCATGCTGATCTGACTCCTGTCGGATGAGTGGTTCCGGATATGCCCGGCATCCACTGCCCCCATCATCGCGCGCGGTCCGGTCCCGGCAGGGATGGTCCGGGAAACGAAAAAACCTCTCGCGGGTAGCGAGAGGTCTGCGCGCGGGTCCGAGGCACGGTGGCCGCTTCCGCGAAGTTCTTCCACGGTTCAGCGGCCACTGGGGACCGGCGCGCTGCTGGCGATAATCATGAGCTGAGCAGGCACGCTGGCAGTGTGCCACACCGCCCGCCGCGCATGGACAGGCATCTCAGCATGCGGGCACCGCGGTCGGCGTGCCTGATCGGACCCGCCCGTGGCCGAGTGCCGCGCCGTTGCGGGGGCCCCGCTCCGCCCCCGAGCCCCCACGCCTCAGCCGGCCTCGTGCAGCGGGGAGAGGGTCTCCGTCAGGAATTCCCTCACGTGGGTGAGGATCGCCGTGCGGTCCAGTGTCGGCAGGCCCACCGCCAGCTGGATGCTGAATCCGTCGAGCAGGGCCCGGACGCGGGTCGCCACGCGCTCGGCGTCCACCGGGCGGAACTCCCCGCGCGAGATGCCCTCGGCGAGCAGCGCGACCAGGTCGCGGTGCCAGGCACCCTCGATGGCAGCCTGCCGGTCGCGCTCCTGGGGGCCGGCGTTCTGGGAACGGTTCCAGACCTCCAGCCACAGCGTCCAGTGCGGGTCCCGGGCGCGGGTGGGGACGTACAGGTCCACGTACGCCTGCAGGCGCTCGCTCACCGGACCGCGGCGGGCGAGCAGGGCCCGCCGCTCGCCGCCCAGTTCCGCCTCGCTCCACTCCAGGGTCTGCAGCAGGAGCTCGTCCTTGCTGCGGAAGTAGTAGAGGAGGTGGCCGCTGCTCATGCCGACCTCGCGGCCCAGTCCGGCCATGGTCAGGCCTTCCAGGCCGCGCTCGGCGATCGTGGCCATGGCGGCGACGAGTACGTCCTCGCGCGGCGGCGCGTTCTTCCGCGCCGCGCGTACCGGTACTCCACCCGCCACCATGGACCCACTCCTTGTCGGTCGGCTGCCGGCCGTCTGCGGATCAGACCTTCGGCTGCTGCTGGGTGATGCAGTGGATACCGCCACCCCCGGCGAAAATCGTACGTGCGTCAACGAGGGTCACGGTCCGCTCGGGGAACAGTCCGCGGAAGATCCCGGCGGCCTCCTCGTCGCGCGGGTCGTCGAACGCGCACAGCACGACACCGCCGTTGCACAGGTAGTGGTTGATGTACGAGTAGTCCACCCACTCCCCGTCCTCCTCCAGCACGGTCGGCGCCGGGACCTCCACGACCTCCAGCCGCCGGCCGCGGGCGTCGGTGGACGCGCGCAGGATGGCCGCGATGGTCTTGCAGCGCTCGTGGTCCGGGTGGGCCGGGTCGGGCTGGGTGTGGACCATGACGACGCCGGGGCGGGCGAAGGCGGCGACGATGTCGACGTGGCCCTGGGTGCCGTAGGTGCCGTAGTCGCCGGCCAGGCCGTACGGCAGCCAGATCGCCTTGGTGGTGCCGAGGTGGGCGTGGATCTCGGCCTCCACCTGCTGGCGGGTCCAGCCGGGGTTGCGGCCCTCGCCCAGCTGGACGGTGTCGGTGAGGAGCACGGTGCCCTCGCCGTCGACGTGGATGGCGCCGCCCTCGTTGACGAGCTCGGTGCTGTACGTGCGGGTGCCGGCCACGTCCGAGACGTGCCGGGCGATCTTCGAGTCGTGGTCCCAGCGGGCCCACTCCTGGGCGCCCCAGCCGTTGAAGGTCCAGTCGACGGCGGCGAGCTCGCCGGCGTCGTTGGTGACGAAGGTCGGGCCGATGTCGCGCATCCAGGCGTCGTCGAGCTCCTGCTCGACCAGCTGTACGTCGTCGCCGACGATCGCACGCGCGCTGTCCGCGTCGCCGGGCGAGACCACGAGGGTCACCGGCTCGTACGCGCGGACCGCGCGGGCGACGGCGCCCCAGGCGGCGCGGGCCTCGGCGAGCTCCTGCTCGTTGGTGAAGGTCGGGTTGGGGCTGGGCCAGGCCATCCAGGTGCGCTCGTGGGGCGTCCACTCGGCGGGCATCCGGAATCCGGCGTCGACCGGCTTGGCGGGCTGATTGGCGGTCATGGCAGGCAGGTCCTTACGGGCTGTGCTGACTTACAGGAAGTACAGGCGGTTGAGGGAGACCGATTCGGCGGCTTCGGAGCGCAGCGGCTCCCCGTCGAGGGAGACCAGTCCGCTGCGCGCGTCCACATCGACCGCGCCCACCCGGGAGTTGAGCAGGAGGTCCTTGGGTCCGATCCCCCGGGTGCCGCGGACGGCGACGCGGCGCCTGCGGGTCGGCATCTCGTCGCTGCCGAGGGCCGCCGCCGCGGCGGAGACGAAGGCGACGGAGATGTCGGCGGCCGTGGCTCCGTACGAGCCGAACTGCGGTCCGAGGACGAGCGGTTCGCAGGTGTCGGTGGCGGCGTTCGGGTCGCCGGTGACGCCGTAGGCGGGGAAGCCGGACTTCAGCACGAGCTGGGGCTTGGCGCCGAAGAACTGCGGGCGCCACAGGACGATGTCGGCGAGTTTGCCGACTTCGATGGAGCCGATCTCGTGGGCGAGTCCGTGGGCGATGGCCGGGTTGATGGTGAGTTTGGCGATGTAGCGCAGGACGCGGGCGTTGTCGTCGCCCTCGCCGTCGCCGTCCATCGGACCGAGCTCGCCCTTCATCTTGGCGGCCATGGCGAAGGTCCGGCGGATGGTCTCGCCGGCCCGGCCCATGCCCTGGGCGTCGGAGGAGGTGATGCCGATCGCGCCGAGGTCGTGGAGGACGTCTTCGGCCCCCATCGTCCCGGCCCGGATGCGGTCGCGGGCCATGGCGGCGTCGCCGGGCAGGTCGGGCTTGAGGTCGTGGACGGAGACGATCATGCCGTAGTGCTCGGCCACCGCGTCCCGGCCGAAGGGCAGCGTGGGATTGGTGGAGGAGCCGATCACGTTCGGCACGCCCGCCATCTTCAGGACGTTGGGGACGTGTCCGCCGCCACAGCCCTCGATGTGGAAGGCGTGGATGGTCCGCCCGTCCAGGACCCGCAGGGTGTCCTCGACGGAAAGACACTCGTTCAGGCCGTCACTGTGCAGGGCGACCTGCACGTCATGCTCCTCGGCCACCCGCAGCGCCGTGTCCAGGGCCCGGGTGTGCGCGCCCATGTCCTCGTGCACCTTGAAGCCGGACGCGCCACCCTCGGCGAGCGCCTCGACCAGCGGGGCGGCGTCCGAGGAGGAGCCGCGGGCGAGGAAGCCGATGTTGACGGGCCAGGCGTCGAAGGCGTTGAAGGCGTGCTTCAGCGCCCACGGGGAGTTGACGCCGACGCCCCAGACGGGGCCGAACTCCTGGCCGATGACCGTGGTGACACCCGCGGCGAGCGAGGCTTCCATGATCCGCGGGGAGAGCAGGTGGACGTGGGTGTCGACCGCTCCGGCGGTGGCGATCAGGCCCTCCCCCGACACGATCGAGGTGCCGGTGCCGACGACCACGTCGACGCCGTCGAGGGTGTCGGGGTTGCCGGCCCGGCCGATCGAATGGATCCGGCCCTCGCGGATACCGATCGACACCTTGCGGATACCGAGAACGGCATCGATGACCAGCACATTGCTGATCACCACGTCGCACGTCTCCCGGACGGCGGCGGCCTTCAGATGCAGACCGTCACGGGCCGTCTTGCCGAAACCCGCCAGGAACTCGTCGCCCGGCTTCTGCGCGTCGAATTCCACCCGGACCGTCAGCCCGGAGTCACCGAGCCGCACCCGGTCCCCGGCGCGGGGGCCGAACACCGACGCGTACTCGTGCGGATCGATGTGCCGGCTGCCCGGCGCGCAGTGGTCGCTGTGCGGGATCTTCTTGCTCACGCCCGGTCTCCGTCCTCGTGTTCGGCGGTGACGCCGAGGTAGCCGCAGGCCGCCGCGCGGCGCAGGGCCTCGTCCTTGGCTCCGGGCGCGTCCAGGGGCCCGTCGACCAGGCCCGCGAAACCGATCGCGATCCGGTCCCCGCCGATGGGGACGAGGCCGACGTCGCCCTCGCCGTGGGGGTCGAACCGTACGGACGAGCCCGCCGGCACGCACAGCCGCATCCCGTAGGCCGCGGCCCGGTCGAAGTCGAGCCGCGGGTTCGCCTCGAAGAAGTGGAAGTGCGAGGTCACGCTCACCGGCACGGCCGCGGTGTTGCGGACGTGCAGGTGCAGGACCGGCTCCGGCTGGGGGGCGCCGGGTCCCGGAACGACCGCGCCCGGGGCGTCGTCGCCGAGCGGGACCGCGCCCTGGATGGGGGACGAGACCACCGCGAGGCGGGATCCGTCGTCGAAGACGGCCTCCACGTGCACCTCGGTGACCACGTCGGCGACACCCGGCAGGACGTCACCCGGGCCCAGCACGCTGCGGGCCTCCTCGATGGCCTCCGCGAGCCGCTTGCCGTCGCGCGCCGCCTCGCAGACCGTGTCCGCGATCAGCGCGGTCGCCTCCGGGACGTTCAGTTTCAGGCCACGGGCCCGCCGGGCCCTGGCCAGCTCCGCAGCGCTGCGGAGCAGCAGCCGGTCGCGCTCCGTAGGGGTCAGCCGCACGCCGATCCACCACCTCTTGAGTCGATGGGTTAGAGCATCACTCTAACTCTTCATTTCGAAGGAGGGAATCATTGACCTGAGGGCAGGCCTTGAGTCACATTGAGTGTCGCTCAAACAATGCGCAACCACCCCCCGCCCTGCCAAGGGAGTCCCCCCATGCCCATCGAACAGCGCGGAGTCGACACCATCCCCGAGGACGAGCGGACGAGCGGTCCTCGTGACCTGATCTCGATCCTTCTCGGCTCCAACCTCTGCCTCGGTGTGATCGTCTTCGGCTGGCTGCCCCCGTCCTTCGGACTGGGCCTGTGGCCCTCGGTCACCGCCATCGTGACCGGCACGCTCGTCGGTATCGCCTTCACCGCGCCGCTGGCGCTCGTCTCCCTGCGCACCGCGACCAACCTCTCGACCTCCAGCGGCGCACAGTTCGGCGTCCGCGGCCGGCTCGTGGGCTCGGTGGTGGGTCTGCTGCTCTCGCTCGGCTACACCGCGCTGACCCTGTGGATCGGCGGCGACGTGATGGTGGGCGTCCTCTCGCGTCTCACCGGGCTGCCGGACACCGCTGCCACGCGCGGCATGATGTACGGCGTACTCGCCGCGTGTACCGTCGTCGCGGCCGTCTTCGGCTACCGGCTGCTGCTGCGCATGAGCAAGATCCTGGCCATCGGCATGGTGGTGCTGCTGGCCGTCGGCGTCTTCGCCTACTCCGGGGACTTCACCACCGCCGCCCCGCCGGACACCGCATACCTGCTCGGCTCCTTCTGGCCGACCTGGATCCTCGCCGCCGTCGCCGCCGGGCTCAGCGGCCCGGTCGCCTTCATCACCCTGCTCGGCGACTACACCCGCTACATCTCCCCGCACCGGCACAGCTCCCGCAAGGTCCTCTGGGCCACCGGGTTCGGACTGCTCTTCGGCCTCCTGATCCCGCAGCTGTTCGGCACCTTCACGGCGCTCGCCGCCCGGGCCGGAGCCGAGTACGCCGGCCCGCTGGTGGCGGCCTCGCCCTTCTGGTACCTGATCCCGCTGCTCGCCGCCGCCGCGGCCGGCTCGGTCGGCAACGCCGGGCTGATGCTCTACTCGATGGGCCTCGACCTCGACGCCATCGTGCCCAGGGCCACCCGGACCACGGCCACCCTGGTCGCCGCGGCGGTCTCCACCGCCTTCGTCTTCATCGGCTCCTTCGAGTGGGACGTGCAGTCCGCGATGACCTCGTTCGTACTGGTGCTGACCGCGATCGGCACTCCTTGGGCCGTGATCACCCTCATCGGGTACGTGCGCTGCCGCGGGCGTTACGACGCCGACGCGCTCCAGGTCTTCAACCGCCGCTCGGTGGGCGGGATCTACTGGTACCGCTCCGGTTGGAACGTCGCGGCCACGGCCTCCTGGGCGATCGGCGCGGGCATCGGCCTGCTCGCCGTGACCACCCCCTTCTACGAAGGCCCGCTGCTCGCCCTCACCGGCGGCGTGGACTGCTCCTTCGTCCTGTCCGGCCTGACGGGCGGCCTCGCGTACGCCGTCCTCACCGCCCGCCGCTCCCCCGGCCCGGTCCCGGCGGTCGCCGCCGCCGAGGAGCCGGCGAACGCCTGAGGTCCCCCGTACGCGCACAGGCCCGCGCCCCGGAACATTCCGGGCGCGGGCCTGCGTACGTCAGGTATTTCCCGGTATCCGTGTTGCGCCAGAACATATCCCTGCCGGCGAATGCCTGCCGATCTTCAATTCCTTCCCCTTTTCCGCGGGGCAGGCCCTTTTGACCGACGGCCGGCCACTCGGCCGCGCACCCTCACCCTGACCGCAGCCGCACGGATGCTGCGTGCCACACTGGGGATCCCTACCGTCTGCGTACGTGCCTCGACCGGGCCGCGAACAAGGAGGCCCTGGTGGTCCTGGCATCGACAACGTCGGTGGTGACGAGCGGCACCCTGGTCGCCGCCGTGCCGGTGGCCCTCCTGGCCGGCGTCATCTCGTTCTTCTCGCCCTGCGTGCTGCCACTCGTCCCGGGATACCTCGGCTACGTCACGGGCCTTTCCGCCTCCAGCCTGAGCCCCGAGGCACGTGAGGAAAAGCGTGGCCGGATGCTTCTGGGCGCACTCCTCTTCGTGCTCGGATTCTCGGCTCCATTTGTCACCCAGGGCGCCTTCTTCGGATACTTCGGCAACACTCTTTCCGCGTACAAGGACACGCTCGACATCATTCTGGGAAGCCTTACGATCCTGTTCGGGCTCGCCTTCATGGGATTCCTCCCCGGTTTCACACAGCGCGACTTCCGGATCCACCGGAAGCCCGGAGCCGGACTGCTCGGCGCACCGGTTCTCGGCTTCACGTTCGGACTCGGGTGGTCGCCTTGCATGGGTCCGACCCTTGGAGCCGTGATGGGCCTGTCCATGGGGCAGGAGAGCGCGGGCCGGGGCGCGCTCCTCGTGTCCTTCTTCTGCCTGGGCCTGGGCGTTCCCTTCATCCTCGCGGCTGTCGCCTTCCGCCGGTCGATGAAGGCATTCGGGTGGGTCAAGCAGCACTACGCACTGGTGCTCAGGATCGGCGGAGGGTTCCTCGTCCTGGTGGGAGTGCTTCTCGTCACCGGGCTGTGGAGCGACTTCGTCTACCAGCTGCAGATCTGGCTGCCCGCCTCCAACGCGGTCGGGATCTGAGCGGGGGCGACGTCTCCCGTGAGTGCGTGATCGGCCCCTGGGCGCCGCTTCATGTGAAAGCGCCTCCGACGGGGCGGGAGCGAGGATCTCGACAGTCCTCGTTCTCGCCGGTCGGAGGCGCTTTCCGGTTTCCTGACCACCCGAGGGGCAGGGGGACTAGCCCAGCGGGTGCATCCAGCCGTGGGTGTCGGCGCTGTGTCCGGTCTGGAGTTCCAGCAGCGCCTTGCGCAGGCGCATGGTGACCTGGCCCGGCTCGCCGTCGCCCTGGGTCCAGTTGGCGCGCTCGGACTTGACCGAGCCGACCGGGGTGATGACGGCGGCGGTGCCGCAGGCGAACACCTCGGTGAGGGTGCCGTTCTCGTTGTCGCGCTGCCAGTCCTCGGTGGTCAGGCGGCCCTCCTCGGCGGTGTAGCCGAGGTCGCGGGCGATGGTGAGGAGGGAGTCGCGGGTGATGCCGGGAAGGAGTGAGCCGGTGAGCTCCGGGGTGACGATGCGGTCGCCGTACACGAAGTACAGGTTCATCCCGCCCATCTCCTCGATCCAGCGGTGCTCGACGGCGTCGAGCCAGACCACCTGGTCGCAGCCGTGCGAGGCCGCCTGGGCCTGCGCGACCAGCGAGGCCGCGTAGTTGCCGCCGGTCTTCGCCGCACCGGTACCGCCCTTGACCGCGCGGACGTAGTCCTCGGAGAGCCAGACGGAGACGGGCTTGACGCCACCGGGGAAGTACGCGCCGGCGGGCGAGGCGATGACGATGAAGAGGAACTCGTTCGCCGGGCGGACGCCGAGGCCGACCTCGGAGGCGAACATGAAGGGCCGCAGGTAGAGGGAGGCCTCGCCGGAGTCCGGCACCCAGGCGCGGTCCTGCTTGATCAGCGCGTCGCAGGCCTCGATGAAGAGCTCGGTCGGCAGCTCCGGCATCGCCATACGGCGCGCGGAGGACTGGAAGCGCGCCGCGTTGGCCTCGGGCCGGAAGGTGGCCACGGTGCCGTCGGGCTGGCGGTAGGCCTTGAGGCCCTCGAAGATCGTCTGCGCGTAGTGCAGCGTCATGTTCGCCGGGTCGATCGCGAGCGGCGCGTACGGGACCAGCTCGGCATCGTGCCAGCCGCGACCCTCGGTCCACTTGATCGTCACCATGTGGTCGGTGAAGTGGCGGCCGAAGCCGGGGCTGGCCAGGATCGCCTCGCGCTCCGCATCGGACAGCGGGTTCGAGGAGGGCTTGAGCTCGATCGTGGGCGTCGTCATGAGTGCTTGTCCTTCACCGGTTGTGTATGGCGGACCGCGCTCACGGCGTACTAGGACGTCCGAGCTTCCCCGCATTCCGCGGCCTCGCGTTCGATTATCGCGCGCGGGCAGGCTTCGGAGAAGCGGGGAGCGGCCCAGGGGAGATGGTGGCACCCGGGGCCGCGCAGGAGAAGCCGCCGGGTCCCATTGTGCCCCGGCGGCTTCCTGAGGTGGAGCTGCCGGGTCAGCCGGCTACGCGGGCGGCGAGGGCGTCGCCGATCGCGTCGGTGGAGCGGAAGGTTCCGTCGCGCTCCGCCAGGTCGGCGGAGACCGCGTCCTCGATGCGGACGGCCTGGGCCTCGTAGCCCAGGTGACGCAGCAGGAGGGCGACGGAGAGGATCGTCGCGGTCGGGTCGGCCTTGCCGGTGCCGGCGATGTCCGGGGCCGAGCCGTGGACGGGCTCGAACATGGACGGGAAGGCGCCGGTCGGGTTGATGTTCCCGGAGGCGGCGAGGCCGATCCCGCCGGTCACGGCGGCGGCCAGGTCGGTGAGGATGTCACCGAAGAGGTTGTCCGTGACGATGACGTCGAAGCGCTCGGGCTGGGTGACGAAGAAGATCGTCGCGGCGTCGACGTGCAGGTAGTCGGTGGTGACCTCGGGGTACTCCCGGCCGACCTTGTCGAAGATGTTCTTCCACATGTGGCCCGCGTACACGAGGACGTTGTTCTTGTGGACCAGCGTCAGCTTCTTGCGGGGGCGGGCGTTCGCCCGCTCGTACGCGTCGCGGACGACGCGCTCGACGCCGTACGCGGTGTTGATGCTGACCTCGGTGGCCACCTCGGCAGGGGTGCCGGTGCGCAGGCTGCCGCCGTTGCCGGTGTACGGACCCTCGGTGCCCTCGCGGACCACGACGAAGTCGATCTCCGGGCGGCCGGCGAGCGGGGTGGCCGTGTTCGGGAACAGCTTCGACGGGCGCAGGTTGATGAAGTGGTCGAAGGCGAAGCGGAGCTTCAGCAGCAGACCGCGCTCCAGCACGCCGGACGGGACCGAGGGGTCGCCGATGGCACCGAGCAGGATCGCGTCGTGGTGCTTGAGGGCTTCGAGCTCCGCTTCCGGGAGGGTCTCACCGGTGCGGTGCCAGCGCTGGGCGCCGAGATCGTATTGCCGGGTCTCCAGCTTCACATCCTGGGGCAGGACCGCGGTAAGGACCTTGAGTCCCTGAGCCACGACTTCCTGGCCGATGCCATCACCGGGGATCACTGCGAGATTGATGCTGGTCGACATGACGGAACCGTACTCCGTGTCCCAGCCCTCAGACATTCTGCGTCCACCATGTGGACGCATGTGAACGCAGAACGTCTCGGGCTTCGCAGGTCAGTGGCCGGTCGACCCGCCGTTGTCACGGCGGTCGAGGGCGCGCTGGAGAGCGGCGGCGGCGTTCTTGCGGTCGTCGGCCGAGGCGGAGGTGTGGCGGACGCGGCGGGTGGCGGTGGAAGCGGTCATGGTGATCGACTCCTTGAGATCACGGCGTGGCAGGGCCACGGATGAGGGGTTCCTTCAAGGCGCCGGAAGAGGCGGGGAGCGGTGCGCCGCAGGGGTTGCCTGCCAGGGGCGCGCGCTCTCGACCGCCATTCGCCTGATCGGCGAGACGTTCGGCTTCTACAAAGCTAGGCCAGGTCCCGTTGTATGTCTCGGCAATTACTCGGGCTTCCTACTATCTGAGACGCCCAGTCCCCCGGAAAGCCCCGTCCGGAGCGTCCGTTTCAGCTCTTCTCGGAACGAAGTTCCCTGATCAGAGCACGTACGGCCAGAGTTGAGGCCGATTCCGCCGTAGTGACGTATCCCACCTGCCTCACCGGCCCCCCGGGGCCCAGATCGGTGATGTCCACCGCCTCGGTCGCCTCCCTCAGGGACAGCTCGGGCATGATCGCCATACCGAGCCCGCGGCCGACCATGGTCAGCACCATCGCGTCGTCCTCCGCCTTGACCGTGGCCCTCGGGATCCAGTCCTGGGCCCGCCACCAGGAGCGGGTGTAGGAACCGCAGTTCTCGTCCCAGTCCATCAGCGGCAGGCCCTTCGGGTCCGGGTGCCCGGCCGGGTGGACCAGCCGGTACGCCTCCTGCGCCAGCACCCCGGTCAGCAGGCCGGGGCTCACGTCCGGTGAGCCGCCCAGCGTGGCGATGCCCAGGTCGGCGCGGCCCGCCGCCACTTCCCCGGCCGCGCCGGCGCCGATCTCGCGCACCACGCGGACCTCGGGGCGGATGCCCGGGTGCCGGGCCGTCAGCCGCTCCAGCGCGGGCGGCAGCAGGTGCAGGGCCGCACTGCGGAACGCGGCGATCCGCAGCACCCCCTCCACCGCGCCGCTGCCCGCGCCGCGGACCTCCGCGCCGAAGACCTCGTACATCCGCAGGATCCGGCGGGCGAGGCCGACGGCCCGCTCCCCCGCCGGGGTGGGGGTGGCCCCGGCGCGGCCGCGCTCGAAGAGCACCGCGCCGACCTTGGCCTCGCTGCCGCGCACCGAGTGGGAGACGGCCGACTGGGTGAGGCCGAGCGCGGCCGCGGCGGCGGAGAAGCCGCCGCTGTCGGAGACGGCGACCAGGATCCTCAGCTCCTGGGGCAGCAGGTCGGTCACGGGGGCTCTCACCTCGTTCTATGAGCGGTATTCATGGATGTGCGGGTTCCATGAACGCAACCCCCTGCCCGGGCGGGCCATTCCTTCCTAGCGTCGGGCCCATGACCACGAACACCGCTTACGCCGTCCACCAGATCGCCCGCCCCACCGGCTTCCCCACCTCCGGGGACTTCACCTACGCCGCCTTCCCGGTCCCGGAGCCGGCGCCCGGCACCGCGCTCGTCGAGAACCTCCTGCTCTCGGTGGACCCGTACCACCGGGGGATGATGGACGGCGGCGAGGGCGGCTTCGAGCTGAACACCCCGCTGGAGGGCCGCTCGGTGGGCCGGGTGCTGGCCTCCCGCGACCCGGGGCTGCGCGAGGGCGACCTGGTCTTCCACCGCGCGGGCTGGCGGACCCACGCCCTGGTCAGCCTCGGCGTGGACGGGACGCGCAAGCTGCGGGGCCACGACGGCGTCCCGCTGGAGGCCTACCTCTCCATCCTGGGCGGCACCGGCCTGACCGCGTACGCGGCCCTCACCCGGACGGCGGCCCTGCGGAGCGGCGAGGACCTCTTCGTCTCCGCCGCCGCGGGCGGGGTCGGCACGGCCACCGGCCACATCGCCCGGCTGCTGGGCGCCCGGCGGATCATCGGCAGCGCGGGCTCGGCGGCCAAGGTCCGCCACCTCACCGGCGTCCTCGGCTTCGACGCGGCCTTCGACTACCACGACGGGCCGGTCGGCGAACAGCTCGCGCAGGCCGCCCCGGACGGCATCGACGTCTACGTGGACAACGTCGGCGGGGACCACCTGGAGGGGGCGATCGACGCGCTGCGCGAGTACGGGCGGGTCGCCTGGGTGGGCGCGATCTCGATGTACAACGGGGACCGCTCGCCGGCCGCGCCCCGCAACCTCTTCGAGGTCGTCCACAAGTCCCTTCGCCTGGAAGGTGTATTGGTTCGCAATCACACCAATCTGCAGGAGGAGTTGGAGGACTTCCTCGTCCCTCATCTGCGCAGTGGCCGGATCGGTACCGACACCACCGTTGTCCAGGGCTTTGACCGGACGGTGGAGGCCTTCCTGGGCATACTCCGCGGGGACAACCTGGGCAAGATGCTGGTCAGGATCGACGGCTGATTCCAGCCACCCTTATGTTCACCGTTTTCTTACCGCACGGATGTAGACCTTTGATCCGGGCGCCGCCACTCTTGCCGTCGATGTGCCGCCGGGGCACTTGAGTTGGAGGCGAGAAGCCAGTGACACCGATCAGCCGCAGAGGTTTCGTGGGAATCGGCGCCGGGCTCGTGGCGGGCGCCACCCTGCCCGCGGTCACCCCGACGACGGCGGCCGCGGCCGCCGCGACCGGCACCATCACCGATGTGAAGCACGTGGTGATCCTCATGCAGGAGAACCGCAGCTTCGACCACTACTTCGGCAGGCTGAAGGGCGTCCGCGGGTTCGGCGACCGCGCCGCCGGCAACATCCCGGGCGGCTGGGGCATGTTCAACCAGCCCAACTGGGGCGGCCGCCAGTACCCGTGGAAGCTGTCCGCCACCCCGCCGGCGGGCGGCGCGGACAGTGAGACCCTGGCCCAGTGCACCGGCGACCTCCCGCACAGCTGGACCTCGCAGCACGCCGCCTGGAACAAGGGCCGGATGGACAACTGGGTCACCGGCGTCGGCAATGTCCGCACCCTCGGCCACCTGGACCGCGGGGACATCCCCTTCCACTACGGCCTCGCCGACAGCTACACGATCTGCGACGCGTACTTCTGCTCCGCCCTCAGCGCGACCGGCCCGAACCGCACCTTCCTGTGGAGCGGCAAGATCGATGCCACCAGCAAGGACGGAGGCGACGAGTCCGGGCTGACCTGGGAGACGTACGCGGAGGCCCTCCAGCGGGCCGGCATGAGCTGGAAGGTCTACCAGAACGCCCAGGACAACTACGGCGACAACGGTCTCGCCTACTTCAAGAACTTCACCGACGCGGCCCCCGGAAGTCCGCTGTGGGACCGGGGCATGGGCTCGGTCCCCAAGGTCACCGGCTCCACCCCGGACGACATCGCGGCCGCGATACGCGCCGACGTCGTCGCGGGCACCCTCCCCCAGGTGTCCTGGGTCGTCGCGAACGAAGCCTTCTCGGAGCACCCCTACGCCCCGCCCGGCGACGGCGCCCACTTCGTGGACCTGGTCTACCGCGCCCTCGCCGCGAACCCCGAGGTCTTCGACTCCACCGTCCTGTTCCTCAACTACGACGAGAACGACGGATTCTTCGACCACGTCCCGCCGCCGGTCGCCCCGCCCGGCACCCCCGGCGAGTACCTCGACGGCCTCCCGATCGGCCTCGGCTTCCGCGTCCCGATGATCGTGATGTCCCCCTGGACCCGCGGCGGCTGGGTGAGCTCGGAGGTCTTCGACCACACCTCGGTGCTGCGGTTCATGGAGAAGTGGACGGCCGCCCTCGGCACCCCCGCCACCTGCCCGAACATCAGCGCCTGGCGCCGCAAGGCGGTCGGCGACCTGACCGGCGTCTTCGACTTCGCGCGCCCGGTCTACGGGGTCCCCGCGGGCCTCCCCTCCACCGCCAAGGTGATCGGCCAGGCGACCTGCGCCCCGCTCCCCAACCCGGCGCCGCAGGACAACGCCCTCCCGGCGCAGGAGCCCGGCACCCGCCCGGCGCGGGCCCTCCCGTACCAGGCGAACGGCAACCTGGACCGCTTCGAGTTCGGGCCGGCCGGCCAGATCACGGCCTGGTTCTCGATGGCCAACCAGGGTGCCGAGGCGAAGCGGGCGGCGCACTTCTCGATCCACCCGCACCAGCACCGGGACACGACGGCCTGGCAGTACACCGTCGACCCGGGCGGCACCGGCAGCGACTACTTCCACATCGGCCTCGGCCACGGCTCGGGCAAGTACGACATCTCGATGCACGGGCCGAACCGCTTCCTGCGCCGCTTCATCGGCGACGCGTCGAAGCCGGGCAAGGACATCGAGGTGGCGGCCCGCTTCGCGGTCGAGCCGGGCACCGGCAAGCAGGCGGTCTACTTCAAGATGAAGAACTCCTCCGGCTCCCCCGTCACCTTCACGATCCGCGCGAACGCCTACCGCACGGACGGCCCGTGGACCTACACGGTCCCGGCGAACTCCTCGCGCGAGGACTTCTTCAACGCCGTCGCCTACAGCAAGGGCTGGTACGACTTCACGATCCTGGCCGACTCCGACGGCACCTGGTCGCGCCGCTACACGGGCCACATCGAAACGGGCGCGCCCAGCATCTCGGGCTCGTAGCGCCCCGGGCGCGCCCGGGAGCCCGGCCTCACCGGCGGGACACCCCCTGGTGCTGTGACCGGCAAGGTTCACCGGGTCACAGCACTAGAGAACGTCCCCGTCCCGCCAGTCGAAGTCGAGCCGCCCGGCCGGGTCCAGCCGGATCCCGCCGGGCGGCGCCCACACGTACGTGGACCCCTCCTCCTCGGGGAGCCTGACCGGCCCGTACGGCGAGAGGGCCCCCACCTCGCCCGGCCACACCGCCCAGCCGCGGCCGAGGTAGAGCCCGGCCCCTTCCTCCGACGCCGACAACGCGCCCAGCACGTAGGCCCCCGCCACGACCTCCTCCAGCCGGGCCATGACCTGCCCGCCGAGGCCGCGGCGTCGCGCGTCGGCCCGTACGGCCACGGCCTCGACGTACCCGGTGCGCAGGGCCCGCCCCCGGTGTACAACCCGCCGCATGACCACGCTGCCGTGCGCGACGAGGTCCCCGCCCGCGTTCCGGACCAGCGCGTGCATCCCGCCGAGGGCGTGCTCGAAGTCCTCGTCGGCGAAGTCACCGTCGAAGGCCCCGTCGAGCAGGGCCCGGATCTCGCGGAGCTCCGTACCGGTCAGCTCCGCCGTGTGCCGTACGAGGTTCTCCATCGGGCGACCGTATCAACGCGCAGCGGCGGCCCGGGGGCGACCCGGGGCCGGCCGCGAAAGGCCGGAAACAGCCGAGGGGTCCGAAACCCGGAGTGCTGCCGGGCCCGGGCCGTCCGTGTCGCCCGTGGCCGCGCCCGGGCGGGCACGCACCGGGCCTGCGGGGCCGGGTGGGCCCAGTGGTCCACCTCGGCCGCGCCGGCGCCGCCCAGTCCGCCGAAGGTACGCACGGTGGGCGGGGGCGGGGTGGTCCACCCGCGCCCGGCGCTCGCGGACGGCCGCCGGAGCGGGGGCCTCGGCGCTGCGCGCCGTCGCCGCCGGGTCCACCGGGCCCCAGGTCACCTCGGTGGAGGAGGGCGTTCCGCAGGAGGAATCGACCGGTGATCACCGTCTCCGAAATCGCTCGATTCCCTGCATACCGGGCGCCAGGGCCGCGTACGGCCCTGGCGGCGGGCCGCGCGGCGGCGTGAAGATCTCCTCCATGTCGCCTGAGACCACACCTGAGACCGCTTCCGGGGCCGCTCCTGAGACCAGGCAGTGGACGCCCACCCATGGTGATCCGTACCGCCCGGCCGCCTACCGCCCCGAGCGGATGCCGCAGCCGGAATCCCTCGCGCGTGCCGCCGAGTTGCGGGCCCGGATGGACGAGCGGCGGACCGTACGCCACTTCTCCCCCGACCCGGTGCCCGAGCAGGTGGTGCGGGACGCCATCGCCTGCGCCGCGACCGCCCCCTCCGGGGCGCACCAGCAGCCGTGGACCTTCGTCCTGGTCAGGAATCCGGCCGTACGGCAGCAGATCCGCGCGGCCGCCGAGCAGGAGGAGCAGCTGTCCTACGACGGCCGGCTGGGCGACGAATGGCTCGCCGCCCTGCGTCCCATCGGCACGGACGCCGTGAAGACCCACCTCACGGACGCCCCGGCGCTGATCGTGGTCTTCCAGCAGCGTTACTGGCTCGGCCCGGACGGCACCAAGCGCAAGCACTACTACGTCGACGAGTCGGTCGGCATCGCGGTCGGCATGCTCCTGTCCGCCCTCCACCTGTCCGGCCTGGCGGCGCTGATCCACACCCCCAGCCCCATGCGCTTCCTCAGCCACGTCCTGCACCGCCCCGAGAACGAGAAGGCCTTCGCCGTCATCCCGGTGGGCTACCCGGCGGACGACTGCGAGGTCCCGGACCTCCTGCGCAAGTCCCTGGACCAGGTCATCGTGGAGGTGTGACGGCCTCCCCGGCGGGCGGCTCCGGGGCGGGCCCGGACTGCCCGCCGCCCAGCGCTTCCGCGAGCCGCATCCCGATCCGCACCCGGTCCTCGGACGTTCCGGCGTCCATGGCGGCCCGTACCTGCCGCAGGATCAGCCAGTCCCGCACCACCTTGGCGACCCCGAGCACGGCCGCGGTGACCAGCGCCGCGGTCAGCATGCGCCTGCCCTCACGCTGAGCATCGGCGGGACCAGCCCGCAGGGCCCCTTCCGCACGATGACCGCCGCGTCGCCGAAGGTCAGGCGCCGGCCGCCGCTCGGAGCCCGGCCGTCCTGGCCGGCGGTGAGCCCGCTGCGGCGCAGCCGCCGGGCCAGGTCGTCCACTTCGACGGAGCAGCACCACTCGATGAACACCTCCCGGTCACCGCGGCTGTAGGTGTTCGCCCAGCCGTGTGCCGAGCCCGTCGCGTTGACCAGCGCGGTCCGCCGGATCAGCCGGCTGAGCAGCAGGTCCCGGTTGGGGTCCGGCTCCCTCGGCCCCGCGTGCCAGGTGGCCTCGTCCGGATGCATGCGGTCGCGGTGGTGCCACCAGATGTGCTCCTCGCAGGCCGGCGCGTCGAGGTAGTCGGCCCAGTCCGGGTCGGGGTGGACGAGCACGACGGAGGCGTTGCGGAGCAGACTGCGCAGCCGCACCCGGCTGCCCTCCCGTACCGGCCGCAGCCCCGGCAGCCCGTGCCCCGTCCGGTACGAGTCGATGCGGGGCAGCAGCACGGACAGCACTCTGCTGCCCATCGCCGGATGCACCCAGAATTCCGCGCCCTCGGGGCGCGGTACGACGCGGACCAGTCCGAGGACGGCCCCGCCGAGCTGCTCGTGGCGCAGCCCGTTGGCGAGGTTCACCAGCAGTTCGGCCTCAAGGGCCCGCTGGTCCGCCCCTTCGGCGTCGGGCACCGGCAGGGTGCGGCTGATCAGGCCGTCGGCGGCCCACTGCATGCAGGTGTGGTGCGGGAGTCCCGTCGCTTCGCGGCAGATCGTGGCGACGCGGTGGCGGTTGTCGGTGCGGTTGGACATACGTCTCCCCGGCTGCGCCCCGGCTCGGCAGCGTTGAGGTGTGCGTATCTCCCAGTGATGTGACCCCGCCCCGTACGGGAACTCGTCAGAGCCCTGCGCTCCCCCGGGAAGCCGGGCCCGGGTGCTGGAGCGTGTCGCCGTACACGACAACTGCATTCAGGCTAGCAGGAGTTGCCGGAGGGGGAAATGGATACCGCCCCCGCTCCGGACTTGGGGGTGCCGGAGCGGGGGCGGGGTTCAGCAGGGCGGAAGTCAGCCCATGTGCGGGTACGCGTAGTCGGTCGGCGCGACCAGCGTCTCCTTGATGGAGCGGGTCGAGGTCCAGCGCTGCAGGTTGCTCGCCGCGCCCGCCTTGTCGTTCGTACCCGAGGCGCGGCCACCGCCGA
This sequence comes from Streptomyces sp. NPDC001502, assembly GCF_042894785.1. Classification (NCBI taxonomy): domain Bacteria; kingdom Bacillati; phylum Actinomycetota; class Actinomycetes; order Kitasatosporales; family Streptomycetaceae; genus Streptomyces; species Streptomyces sp. NPDC001502. The sequence continues at coordinate 500,591 of NZ_JBIAVW010000004.1, read as the reverse complement.
AGGGCTGCTGGCCGACGACGGCGCCGGTGGACTTGTCGTTGATGTAGAAGTTGCCCGCCGCGAAGCGGAGCTTCTCCATCGCGTCCGCGGCCGCGTAGCGGTCACCGGCGATGATCGAGCCGGTCAGGGCGTACGCCGAGACGGACTCCATCTGCGCCAGCATCGCGTCGAAGTCGGCGTCCTCGTAGACGTGGATCGCCAGGATCGGGCCGAAGTACTCGGTCGTGAAGACCTCGTTCTCCGGGTCGGTGCACGCGATGACGGTCGGGCGGACGAAGTAGCCCTCCGAGTCGTCGTAGGTGCCGCCGGCGACGATCTCGCAGGTCGGGTCGGCGATGGCGCGGTCGATCGCGGCCTTGTTCTTCGCGAAGGAACGCTCGTCGATGACGGCGCCGATGAAGTTGGTCAGGTCGCGGACGTCACCCATGGTGATGCCGTCGACCTCGGCCGCGAAGGCCTCCTTGAAGCCGTCGTTCCAGATCGAGGCCGGGACGTAGGCGCGCGAGGACGCCGAGCACTTCTGGCCCTGGAACTCGAAGGAACCGCGGGTCAGGGCGGTCTTCAGGACGGCGCGGTCCGCGGACGGGTGCGCGACGACGAAGTCCTTGCCACCGGTCTCGCCGACCAGGCGCGGGTAGGACTTGTACTTCTCGATGTTGTTGCCGACCGTCTTCCACAGGTACTGGAAGGTCTTGGTCGAGCCGGTGAAGTGGATGCCGGCCAGCTCGGGGTGGTTCAGGGCCACCTCCGACACCGCGATGCCGTCGCCGGTCACCAGGTTGATGACGCCCTTGGGCAGGCCGGCCTCCTCCAGGATCTCCATGAGGAGGATCGCGGAGTGGGTCTGCGTCGGGGACGGCTTCCACAGGACCACGTTGCCCATGAGGGCGGGGGCGGTCGGCAGGTTGCCCGCGATGGCCGTGAAGTTGAACGGCGTGATCGCGTAGACGAAGCCTTCGAGCGGGCGGTGGTCGCTGCGGTTCCACACGCCGGCGGAGTTCGCGACCGGCTGCTCGGCCAGGATCTGGCGGGCGAAGTGGACGTTGAAGCGCCAGAAGTCGACGAGCTCGCACGGGGTGTCGATCTCGGCCTGCTGCGCGGTCTTCGACTGGCCCAGCATGGTGGAGGCGGCGAGCTTCTCGCGCCACGGGCCGGACAGCAGCTCGGCGGCGCGCAGGATGATCGCGGCGCGGTCGTCGAAGGACATCGAGCGCCAGGCCGGGGCGGCGGCGAGGGCGGCGTCGACGGCCTCCTGCGCGTCGGCCTCGGTGGCGTTGGCGTAGGTGCCGAGCACCGACTTGTGGTCGTGCGGCTGGACCACGTCGAAGCGCTCGCCGCCGCCCATCCGCTTGACGCCGTTGATCGTCATCGGAAGGTCGATCGGGTTCTCGGACAGCTGCTTGAGCTGCGCTTCGAGCCGCGTGCGCTCCGGGGTGCCCGGGGCGTACGAGTGGACCGGCTCGTTGACCGGCGCGGGGACCTGGGTCACAGCATCCATGGGGCTGGTAACTCCTTGAGCTAGTGGGGTGCCTAGTTCTTGGTGATCATCGAGCGGACGAAGAAGAGCAGGTTGGCCGGCTTCTCCGCGAGGCGGCGCATGAAGTAGCCGTACCAGTCCGTCCCGTACGCGGTGTAGACGCGCATCCGGTGGCCCTCGGCGGCGAGCCGCAGGTGCTCCTCGCTGCGGATGCCGTACAGCATCTGGAACTCGTACTCGTCCAGCTTGCGCCCGGCCTTGCGCGCGAGCTCCTGGCCGATGGCGATGAGGCGCGGGTCGTGGGACCCGATCATCGGGTAGCCCTCGCCGTCCATGAGGATCTTCAGGATCCGGACGTACGCCTTGTCGATCTCCGCCTTGTCCAGGTACGCGACCTCGGCGGGCTCCTTGTAGGCGCCCTTCACGATGCGGACGCGGCTGCCGGCGGCGGCCAGGCGGCGGGCGTCGGCCTCCGTGCGGAAGAGGTACGCCTGGATCACGCAGCCGGTCTGCGGGAAGTCCCGGCGCAGCTCCTCGTGGATGGCGAACATCGAGTCGAGGGTGGTGTGGTCCTCGGCGTCGAGCGTCACGGTGGTACCGATGGCGGCCGCGGCCTCGACGACCGGGCGGACGTTGGCGAGCGCCAGCTCGTGGCCGCCCTCCAGGGCCTGGCCGAACATCGACAGCTTGACGGACATCTCGGCCTTCTCGCCGAGACCGAGCTCCGCGAGGCGCTCGATGAGCTGGAGGTAGGCGTCCCGGGCGGCGTAGGACTGCTCGACCGCGGTGATGTCCTCGCCGACGACGTCGAGGGTGACCTCAAGGCCGCTGCGCGTGAGCTCCTCGACGATCGGGATGACCTGATCGACGGTCTCGCCGGGGATGAACCGATTCACCACGGGCTTGGTCACCGGGGCGGCGGAGACGATACGACGCATCTTGTCGCTGCGCGAAGCGGCGAGGATCACGGGACCCAGCACGGGGGCACCTCCAGCGGGTGGCAGAAGAAAAGCGCAAGTAAAACCACCGTGAAACCTAAGGATCGCTTTGATCCTCTGCCATCGACAGCTGTCACGCATCCGTGTCCCGGATCTCATACATCTGTCTGAAGGGTCCGTGCCGGGGTGGGAGAATGTCCGCGTGAAGGGCGATTACCAGGACCTGGTGGACGAGATCTCCGCGCTGCTCGGCGCCCCGGCGACGCTGGAGAACCGGGACTTCCGGCTGATCGCCTTCGGCGCCCACGACAGCGAGGACGATCTCGCGATGGACCCCGTACGGACCCGCTCGATCCTGACGCGGCAGTCGACGGCGGCGGTCCGGTCCTGGTTCGAGGGCTTCGGCATCGCCCGCGCCACCGGCCCGGTCCGGATCCCGGCGGCGCCCGACGCCGGGGTGTTCCGGGGGCGGATCTGCCTGCCAGTGCGGTACCGGGGCATCGTGCAGGGCTATGTATGGCTGCTGGACCAGGAGCCGGGCAAGCCCGGGCCCGGGCCGGCGGCGCTGGACGCGGCCATGGAGGTCGCCCAGCGCATCGGGGTGCTGCTCGCCGAGGAGGCGAAGGCCGGGGCCGACCTGTCGCGGGAGTTCCTGGCGGTGCTCACGGCCGGCCGGGGCTGGCAGCAGGACATGGCGGTGGCCGCACTGCGGGTCGCCCTCGGCCCGGGCGGGGACGGGCTGCACGCGGCGGTCTGCGTGGCGCCGTGGCCCGGGGAGGCTCCGGCGTCGGTACCGGGCGCGGCGGCGGTGTGCGTCGTACCGCGGCGGGGCGGGGGCGAGCCGGGCGGCGGCGCCGGGCCCGGTGCGGCAGCGGTGCCGGGCGCGGGGCCGGAGCCCGCGGGCGAACCGGCCCTGGCGGTACTGCTCCGGCTGCGCTCGACGGACGCGCTGGCTCCGGCCCTGGCGGTGGTGGCCCGGCTGCTGCCCCGCGCGGCGAAGGCGACGGGAACGGGCGGGAAGGGCGGCGCGGGCGGGAGCTCCGGGGCCACGAACACCGCTGCGGCCACCGCGCACCGGGTGACCGCCGGCGTCGCCGACCCCGTACGGGGCCTCGCGGACCTGCCCGCCGCCTGGGAGCAGGCCGTCGCCGCCGCCCGGGCGGCCGCGGCCCAACCCCGCTTCGGCCCGGTCGCCCAGTGGTCGGGGATCGGCCCGTACCGGCTGCTGACGACGCTCGCCGCCGATCCGGTGGACGACCCCGCGGCCCGCACCCTGCTGACCCCGGCCAACCGCGAACTCGCCCGCACCGCCGAGGTCTTCCTGGACTGCGCGGGCCAGGCGGGCCGCGCGGCGGCCGCCCTGGGCATCCACCGCCAGACCCTCTACTACCGCCTGGCCCGGGTGGAGCAGCTGACCGGCCTCGACCTGGACGAGGGCGAGGACCGCCTGCTGCTCCACATGGCCCTCAAGGCCTCCCGCCTCACCTAGGGCCTGTCTCTTCGCCTCTGTGACCCGCCGTCACATCGACGGTGGTCGCGGCCGGGGCGCCGTGAAGGGCGAACAGCAGGGCCGTACCGCCGCCGGGGGCCCGGCCCTCGCCCAGGGCCGGTTCGGCGGTGGGACGGGGGGCGCGCCCGGCGACGGCTCCGGCTCCGGTCAACCCTCCTGCGGGCGGGTCATCGCCTCGGCGGCCCGGCGCATGCCCTCGGTGAACTCCTCGGCGGTTGCGGCCGACTCCGGATCGAAGAGCCACTGGATCATCAGGCCGTTCAGCAGCGCCTGGTAGAAACCGCCCAGCGTGCGTACGTCCCGCTCGTCGAGCTCGTCCTCCGGGGTCCCGGTGAGCATCGAGATCAGCCCCCGGCGCCCCTCGGCCTGCGAGGCCGCGAGCATGGACCTCAACTCCGGCCGCTGGTCCCGGCCGAGCGCCACCTCCAGGCTGGCCGCCCAGATCGGGCCCGACTTCTCGTGCTGCGCCAACACCCCTTCCCACAGGGCGCGGAAGCGCTCCAGCGATCCGCCCTCGCCGTCGAGTCCGTCCTGGAACACCGCTCCCCACTCCTCCATCAGGCCGATGAAGGCCTGGGTGAGGAGGGCGTCCTTCGAGCCGTAGTGGTAGCCGATGGAGGCCAGGTTGGTCCCCGAGGCGCTGACGATGTCGCGCGCGGTCGTGCGCACGAACCCCTTCTCGACCAGGCACTTCTTGGCGCCTTCGAGCAGATCTTCGCGATGTCCCATGGCCACACCGTAGCAAGACAAGCGTCCCAGACAACAGTTCTAGACAACCGTCATAGACAAACGTTTAAGACGTATGTATATTCCTGCTCATGACGAACCCCTCCGCCACAGCGCGCCTCGCCGGCCGCCGCGAATGGACCGCCTTCACCGTCCTCCTGCTGCCGCTGCTCCTGGTCTCGATGGACGTCTCCGTCCTCTACTTCGCCATCCCGGCGATCACCGACCAGCTCGACCCGAGCGCCACCCAGCAGCTCTGGATCTTCGACAGCTACGCCTTCGCCCTCTCCGGCCTGCTCGTCACGATGGGCTCGCTCGGCGACCGGATCGGCCGCCGCAAGCTGCTGCTGATCGGCGCGACCGCCTTCGGCCTCGCCTCGATCGGCGCCGGCTACGCCACCAGCCCCGAGATGCTGATCGCGGCCCGCGTCCTGCTCGGCATCGGCGGCGCCACCCTGATGCCCTCCACGCTGGCCCTCGTCCGCAACCTCTTCCAGGACGCCAAGCAGCGCGGCAAGGCCATCGCCATCTGGTCCGGTGCCATGACCGGCGGAATCGCCCTCGGCTCGGTGCTCAGCGGAGTGATGCTGAACCACTTCTTCTGGGGTTCGGTCTTCCTCATCAACGTGCCCGCGATGCTGCTCCTGCTGATCCTGGTCCCGGCCCTGGTCCCGGAGTTCAAGGACCCGGCCCCCGGCCGCTTCGACCTGCTGGGCGTCCCGCTGTCCATGGCCGCCGTGCTGCCGGTCGTCTACGGCCTCAAGGAGATCGCCGCCGAGGGCTTTGAACCCCTCTACCTGGGCTGCCTCGCCGCCGGCCTGGCCTTCGGGTACGTCTTCGTCCGCCGCCGGCGCACCCGTGACGACGCCATGGTGAGCCGGGCGCTGTTCCTCCAGGGCCGCGGATTCGGCGCGGGCATCGGCCTGAACACCGTCGCCGCCTTCGCCATGATGGGCTCGGCCTACTTCACCACCCAGTACCTGCAGTCCGTGCTCGGCATGGGCCCCCTGGAAGCCGCCCTGTGGAGCCTCGCCCCCTCGCTCGTCATCGGCGCCGCGGCCCCGGTCGGCGCGGCCCTGGCCCAGAAGCTGGACCGGGCCTACGTGATCGCCGGCGGGTTCGTCCTCGCCGCCGCCGGGTTCGCCCTGATCGGCCTGGTCGGGACCGACTCCCTGTGGCTGCTGCTGATCGGCGCCGGGGTACTGGCCTCGGGCATCGTCACCGTGATGTCCCTGGTGTCCGACATGGCGCTGACCTCGGCCCCCGCCGAGAAGGCCGGTTCCGCCGCCTCCCTGCTGGAGACCGGCCAGGAGTTCGGCGGCGCCCTGGGCATGGCGGTCCTCGGCAGCCTGGGCACCGCGGTCTACCGCAGCGACCTGGCGGACTCCGAGCCCGCCGTACGGGAGACCCTGGGCGGGGCCGCCGCCACCGCCCACCACGTCGGCGGGGAGGCCGGGGAGCAGGTGCTGGCCCTGGCCCGGGAGGCCTTCGTCCACGGAATGCAGTACGCGGCCTGGGGCGGTACGGCGCTGCTGCTCGGGGCGGCCGTGCTCGCCGCGGCTCTGATGCGCGGGATCGAAGCACCCGCCCCGCCCGCGGCGGGTACCGAAGACCGCGCCCACGAGGCGACGTACCGCTGAACCGGCCGCCGCGGGACGCGGTCGGCGGAACGCAGTCGGCGGAACGCGGAAGGGCCCGGGGGTATCCCCCGGGCCCTTCCTTCACGCCGTCACCCTGGCGGGCTCAGGCGAGGCTGACCGTGCGCGCCGAGACGGCGCCGATCTCGGTGGCGATGTCCGCGAGGACGTCTCCCGGAACCGGGGCGTCGACGGTCAGGACGGCGAGCGCCTCACCGTGCTCCTCGGCCCGGGCGACCTGCATGCCCGCGATGTTCAGACCGCCCTCGCCGAGGACGCGGCCGACAGCGCCGACCACGCCGGGGCGGTCGGTGTAGCGCAGCACGACCATGTGGTCGGCGAGCGCCAGGTCCACGTCGTACTCGCCGATGCCGACGATCTTCTGAAGGTGCTTCGGGCCCGCGAGCGTGCCGGAGACCGAGACCTCCTGGCCGTCCGACAGGGTGCCGCGAACGGTCACCACGTTGCGGTGGTCCGGGGACTCCGAGCTGGTGGTCAGCCGGACCTCGACGCCGCGCTCCTGCGCGAACAGCGGGGCGTTGACGTAGGAGACCGTCTCGTCGACGACGTCCTCGAAGACACCCTTGAGGGCGGAGAGTTCCAGCACCTTGACGTCGTGCTGGGTGATCTCGCCGCAGACCTCGACGTCGAGGCGGACCGCGACCTCGCCCGCGAGGGCGGTGAAGATGCGGCCGAGCTTCTCGGCGAGCGGCAGGCCCGGACGGACGTCCTCGGCGATGACACCGCCCTGGACGTTGACCGCGTCCGGCACGAGCTCACCGGCGAGCGCGAGGCGCACCGACTTGGCGACCGACACACCGGCCTTCTCCTGGGCCTCGTCCGTGGACGCGCCGAGGTGCGGGGTGCAGACGACCTGGTCGAGCTCGAACAGCGGGGAGTCCGTGCAGGGCTCCTTCGCGTACACGTCGAGACCGGCGCCGGCGACGCGGCCCTCCTTGATGGCCGTGTACAGCGCGGCCTCGTCGACGATCCCGCCACGGGCGGCGTTGACGATGCGGACCGACGGCTTCACCTTGTGCAGGGCCTCGTCCCCGATGAGACCGAGGGTCTCGGGGGTCTTGGGCAGGTGCACGGTGATGAAGTCGGCGACCTCCAGGAGCTCGTCCAGCGTCAGCATCTTGACGCCCATCTGGGCGGCGCGCGCGGGCTGTACGTAGGGGTCGTACGCGACGATCTTCATGCCGAAGGCCGACATGCGCTGGGCGACCAGAACGCCGATGCGGCCGAGGCCGACGACGCCGAGGGTCTTCTCGCTGAGCTCGACACCCGTGTACTTGTTCCGCTTCCACTCGCCGTTCTTCAGGGCGGTGTTGGCCTGCGGAATGTTGCGGGCGGTGGCGACGAGGAGGCCGCAGGCGAGCTCGGCCGCGGTCACGATGTTCGAGGTCGGCGCGTTGACGACCATCACGCCGGCCTTGGTGGCGGCGGAGACGTCCACGTTGTCCAGACCGACACCGGCGCGCGCGACGACCCGCAGCTTCTTGGCCACGGCGATGGCCTCGGCGTCGACCTTGGTGGCGGAGCGGACGAGGATCGCGTCGACGTCGACGATCGCGGGCAGCAGCTCGGCGCGGTCCGCGCCGTTGCAGTGCCGGATGTCGAAGTCCGGGCCCAGCGCCTCGACGGTGGCGGGCGACAGCTCTTCGGCGATGAGTACGACAGGTTTCGAGCTCACGTGGGTCCTCACAAGTCCAGTGCGGACGGCCGTCCCGACGGCCGCAGGCGGTGGAGGGGGTAGCCGCGTGGAAGACGCACGACACTGTGGGCCTGACGCGTATGTGTTGAGCAGTGTAGTGGCGCTGAGGGGCCGGATTTCCGCCTGTACGGAAGGATCACCCATCCGTGGTTGGCCGGGGTGGACAAGCCGCGCCCGTGAGAGCCGTTTCCCCGGCACCCTAAATCCCCTGCACCCCGTCCGTCCGGACGGCCGGGGTCCTGCGCGGATGCACGGCGGGGCCGGGACTTCACGTGTCCCGGCCCCGCCGCCACGAGATCAGCTCTCGTCGCTGTCGACCCAGCTCATCAGCTTGCGCAGCTTCTTGCCGGTGGTCTCCAGCAGGTGCTCCTCGTCGGCCTTCTTGTACTCGTTGTACTTCGGCAGACCGGCCTTGTACTCGGCCATCCAGGTGTTGGCGAACTCGCCGCTCTGGATCTCCGCGAGGACCTGCTTCATCTCGGCCTTGGTGGCGTCGGTGATGATGCGGGGGCCGGTGATGTAGTCGCCCCACTCGGCGGTCTCGGAGACCGACCAGCGCATCTTCTCCAGGCCGCCCTCGTACATGAGGTCCACGATGAGCTTCAGCTCGTGCAGGCACTCGAAGTACGCGATCTCCGGCTGGTAGCCGGCCTCGGTCAGGGTCTCGAAACCGGCCTTGACCAGGGCGGAGGCGCCACCGCAGAGGACGGCCTGCTCACCGAACAGGTCGGTCTCGGTCTCCTCGGTGAAGGTGGTCTTGATGACGCCGGCGCGGGTGCCGCCGATGCCGGCCGCGTACGAGAGCGCGAGCGCGAAGGCGGAACCGGTGGAGTCCTGCTCGACGGCGGCGATGCACGGAACGCCGCGGCCCTCCTCGTACTGACGGCGGACCAGGTGGCCCGGGCCCTTGGGGGCGACGAGGGCGACGTCCACGTTGGCCGGGGGCTTGATGAAGCCGTAGCGGACGTTGAAGCCGTGGCCGAAGAAGAGCGCGTCGCCCTCCTGGAGGTGCTCCTTGATGGACTCCTCGTAGATCTCGGCCTGCAGCGGGTCCGGGGTGAGGATCATGATGACGTTCGCCCAGGCGGCGGCCTCGGCCACGGGGACGACCTTCAGACCCTGCTCCTCGGCCTTGGCCTTGGACTTCGAGCCCTCCTTCAGACCGACGACGACGTCGACGCCGGAGTCACGGAGCGACAGCGCGTGGGCGTGGCCCTGGCTGCCGTAACCGATGACCGCGACCTTGCGGCCCTGGATGATGGACAGGTCGGCGTCGTTCTCGTAGAACAGCTCGGCCACTGGGATATCTCCTTGGTGCGCTGGTGTTGCTCCCACCGTACGGCGGGGAACGGAATCTGAGTTTCTCGGTCTCGCCATGCGAGCTGAGCGTGTCTGAAGCGGCTTGGGTGTCCGCTGCGCCGGGCGGGTCAGGCGCTGCGGTCGAGCGCGCGCAGACTGCGGTCCGTGATGGACCGTCCGCCACGCCCTATGGCGATCGTGCCGGACTGCACGAGCTCCTTGATACCGAAGGGTTCCAGCATCTTGAGCATCGCGCCGAGCTTGTCGGAACCGCCGGTGGCCTCGATGGTGACGGCCTCCGGGGAGACGTCGACCGTCTTGGCGCGGAACAGCTGGACGATCTCGACGATCTGCGAACGGGTCTCGTTGTCGGCGCGGACCTTCACCAGGACGAGTTCACGCTCGATGGCGTTGTGGGACTCCAGCTCGACGATCTTGAGCACGTTGACCAGCTTGTTCAGCTGCTTGGTCACCTGCTCCAGCGGGAGGTCCTCGACGTTCACGACGATGGTGATGCGGGAGATGTCGGGGTGTTCGGTGACACCGACCGCGAGGGAGTCGATGTTGAACCCGCGGCGGGAGAACAGGGCGGCGATCCGGGCGAGGATGCCGGGCGTGTTCTCGACCAGGACGGAGAGCGTGTGCTTGGACATGTGGGGCGTTCTCTCTCTCGGCTCTCTCGGCTCAGTCGTCTTCGTTGTCGCCGAAGTCGGGACGGACGCCCCGGGCTGCCATGACCTCGTCGTTGGAGGTGCCGGCGGCGACCATCGGCCACACCATGGCGTCCTCGTGGACGATGAAGTCGATCACGACGGTACGGTCGTTGATCGCGTTGGCCTCGGCGATGACCTTGTCCAGGTCGGCCGGGTCCTCGCAGCGCAGCGCCACGCAGCCCATGGCCTCCGACAGCTTGACGAAGTCCGGGACGCGGGTGCCCTTGCGGGGGGCGATGGACTCGCCGAGCTGGGAACCGACGGTGTCGTGGCCGGTCTCGTCGGCGTGCAGGACGGTGTTGGAGTACCGCTGGTTGTAGAACAGGGTCTGCCACTGGCGGACCATGCCCAGCGCGCCGTTGTTGATGATCGCGACCTTGATCGGGATGTTGTTCAGGGCGCAGGTGACCAGTTCCTGATTGGTCATCTGGAAGCAGCCGTCGCCGTCGATCGCCCAGACCGTGCGCTCGGGCATGCCGACCTTGGCGCCCATCGCGGCCGGGACCGCGTAGCCCATGGTTCCGGCGCCGCCGGAGTTCAGCCAGGTGCGGGGCTCCTCGTACTTGACGAAGTGCGAGGCCCACATCTGGTGCTGGCCGACGCCGGCCGCGAAGATCGTGCTCTTCGGTGCGAGCGCGCCGATCCGCTCGATGACCTGCTGCGGGGAGAGGCTGCCGTCGGCGGGCAGGTCGTAGCCCAGCGGGTAGGTGTCACGCCAGCGGCTGAGGTCGTTCCACCAGGCGGTGTAGTCGCCCGCGTTGCCCTCGGTGTGCTCGGCCTGGACGGCCTGGATCAGGTCGGCGATGACCTCGCGGGCGTCACCGACGATCGGGACGTCGACCGCGCGGTTCTTGCCGATCTCGGCCGGGTCGATGTCCGCGTGGATGATCTTGGCGAAGGGGGCGAAGCTGTCGAGCTTGCCGGTGACGCGGTCGTCGAAGCGGGTGCCGAGGGCGATCAGCAGGTCCGACTTCTGCAGCGCGGTGACGCCGGTGACCGAGCCGTGCATGCCCGGCATGCCGACGTGCAGCGGGTGGCTGTCGGGGAAGGAGCCCAGCGCCATCAGGGTGGTGCAGACCGGGACCCCGGTCAGCTCGGCGAGGACCTTCAGCTCAGCGGTCGCGCCGGACTTCATGACGCCGCCGCCGACGTACAGGACCGGGCGCTTGGCCTGGCAGATGAGCTTGGCGGCCTCGCGGATCTGCTTGGCGTGCGGCTTGGTGACCGGCCGGTAACCGGGGAGGTCCTGGGCGGGCGGCCACGAGAAGGTGGTCTTCGCCTGCAGGGCGTCCTTGGCGATGTCGACCAGGACCGGGCCGGGGCGGCCGGTGGAGGCGATGTGGAAGGCCTCGGCGATCGTCCGCGGGATGTCCTCGGCCTTGGTGACCAGGAAGTTGTGCTTGGTGATCGGCATCGTGATGCCGACGATGTCCGCCTCCTGGAAGGCGTCGGTGCCGATGGCCTTGGAGGAGACCTGACCGGTGATCGCGACAAGCGGGACGGAGTCCATGTGCGCGTCGGCGATCGGGGTGACGAGGTTGGTGGCGCCCGGGCCGGACGTGGCCATACAGACGCCGACCTTGCCGGTGGCCTGGGCGTAGCCGGTGGCGGCGTGGCCGGCCCCCTGCTCGTGGCGGACCAGGATGTGACGGACCTTCTTCGAGTCCATCATCGGGTCGTACGCGGGGAGGATGGCGCCGCCCGGAATACCGAAGACGGTGTCGCACCCCACCTCTTCGAGAGAGCGGATGAGGGACTGCGCACCCGTGACGTGCTCAACTGCGGCGGACTGCTGTCCGCCGGAACGGGGCCGCGGCTGCGGATGGTGGGCCCCGGTGGCCTGCTCGGTCATCGGCATTCTCTTCTCGAAGCTGAGGGTTTTACGCGGATTCGACTCTGTGCCAGTGCAACAAAAAACCCCTCGTGCCAGGAGGCAAGCGAGGGGAGCGCGTCGGGGGTGTTGAGCGGGGACATGCAGGTCCCAGCTTCAGCCGACGCGCTTTCCAAGTACGAGAATTCGGGTGCGCATGGCACTGACCCTCCCTCCGGCGGGAGGGTGATGTCAAGTAGGTGGGACGGGCGTCTCATTATGTGAGCCTCTACGGATGGCCATCGAGCCCCCGGGGGAACCGCCGGCCAGTGCTGGTTGGGCCGCTCCGCCCGGTACTGGGAACGTACCGCGCACCAGCGCACGGCGCAGCCTGTACTCGTCGAGCGGGCCGGAAAAGGCCATTCCCTGGCCGTGCGTGCACCCCATCGCGCGCAGCGCCAGGACCTGCTCGGGCAGGTCGACCCCGTCCGCCACCGACCGCATGCCCAGGTCGTTTGCGATCCGCAAGAGACCAGCGGTGATCTTGTGCAGCCGGGCGGACTCGACCACTCCCTCCACCAGGCCGCGGTCCAGCTTGAGCATGTCCACGGGGAGGCGACGCAGGGCGCTGATGGCCGCGTAGCCGCTGCCGAAGCCGTCCAGGGAGATACCCACCCCGAGCCGGTGCAAGGCGGTCAGGCGGCGCTCCAGGTCGTCGAAAGGCACTCTGGGGTCGGATACGGCGAGCTCCAGCACCAGGGCCCCGGACGGCAGCCCGTGCCGGGTCAGCAGGGCCTCCACGGAGCCGAGCGGCATGGACCGGTCCAGGAGCCGCTGGGCGGTCATCCGCACGGCCACGGGTACGTCGTGCCCGGCCCGGTGCCGGTCGGCGGCCTGCTCCACGGCCTCCTCCAGCAGCCATCGGCCCAGCTCGGCGGTGCGCGAGGCGTCGTGCCCGGCGGCGCCCTGGCCACCGGCACCACCGGCACCACCGGCACCGCCCTCGCTGTACTCGGCGACCCGGAGGAACTCCGCCGGGGTGAAGAGGATCCCCTGGGCGGAGCGCCAGCGGGCCTGCGCGGCGACGGCCGACACCTCACCGGTGGCCAGCGAGACCACGGGCTGGTGCAGCAGGGCGAACTCGCCCTCGTGCAGCGCCGTCCGCAGCCGGCCGGCCAGCTCGGCCTTGCGTACGACTTCGGCCTGCATCTGGGGGGCGTACATCTCGACGCGGTCCTTGCCGCCGGCCTTGGCCCGGTACATCGCGAGATCCGCGTTGCGCATCAGGTCCGAAGGGGTGATGCCGGGGTCGGCGAAGGCCGCCCCGATGCTCGCGGCGACCCGGACCTCGCTGCCGCCGATCCGGTACGGCTGGGAGAGGGTGGTGCGCAGCCGGTCGGCGATCTCGCGCACCTGGTACTCGCGGGCGCCGGGGTCGCGGTTGCCGTCGCCCACGATCAGCGCGGCGAACTCGTCGCCGCCGAGGCGGGCCGCGGTGTCCCCGGCCCGGACCGAGTCCTGGAGCCTGCGCGCGGCTTCGACGAGCAGTTCGTCGCCGGCCTGGTGGCCGATGGTGTCGTTGACCGCCTTGAAGCCGTCGAGGTCGATGAAGAGCACGGCGGTGCTGTGGTCGCCCGCGCGCCGGCCGGTCAGGGCCTGGCGCACACGCCGGGTGAACAGGGCCCGGTTGGGCAGGTCGGTCAGCGGATCGTGTTCGGCGCTGTGCTGGAGCTGAGCCTGGAGCCGGACCCGCTCGGTGACGTCCCGGCTGTTGAGGATGAGCCCGCCCTGGTGGCGGTTGACGGTGGACTCCACGTTGAGCCACTCGCCACCGCCCGATTTGAAGCGGCACTCGATGCGGGTGGTGGGCTCCTCGGTCGGCGGTGCGGCGAGGAAGCGGCGCACCTCGTGGACCACCCGGCCGAGGTCGTCGGGGTGGATCAGGGTGGCGAGCTCGGTGCCGACCAGCTCCTCCGCCTCACGGCCGTAGACCCCGGCGGCCGCGGGGCTGACGTAGCGCAGGGTTCCGGTGGGAGCGGCGATCATGATGACGTCGCTGGAGCCCTGGACCAGGGAGCGGAAGTGGTTCTCCTTCTGGGCCAGTTCCTGGGTCAGCGCGATGTTGTCGAGGAGCATGATGCCCTGCCGGATGACGAGGGCGAGCACGACCGTGCAGCCGGTGAAGACGACCATCCGGTCCACCTTCCGGCCGTCCACGACGTTGTACAGGATGCCGAGGGTGCACACGGCGGCCGCGAGGTACGGGGTGAGGGCGGGCAGCGAGCCGGTGATCGGTCGGCTGTGCGCCCGGTCCGCGCGCGGGCGCCCGGCCGGCTCCGGGCCCGGGTGGAGGCGCCGGGCGCCCCAGGGCGCGTACGCGAGGAGCAGCGAGCCCGCGAACCAGCCGGCGTCGAGCAGCTGTCCGGACTGGTACTCGGCGCTCAGCAGGGGCGAGGTGAACAGGGCGTCGCTGAGCACGGTCAGCGCCAGCGCCGCGATGGCGGTGTTGACGGCGGAGCGGTTGGTCTCGCTGCGCCGGAAGTGCAGGACCAGGACCATCGAGACGAGCGCGATGTCCAGGAGCGGGTAGGCGAGGGAGAGCGCGGCGCGCGGGACGCTGCCGGGGGCGCCGGACTGGGCGGTCCGCGCCGCGTGGGCCAGGGCCAGGCTCCAGGAGAGCGTGAGCAGGGAGCCGCCGATGAGCCAGGAGTCGAGTCCGAGGCACACCCAGCCGGCGCGGGTGACCGGGCGTTTGGCGAGGACGAGCAGGCCCACGATGGCGGGCGGGGCGAAGCAGAGGAAGGCGAAGTCGGCGAGTGAGGGTTTCGGCACTTCCTCGCCCAGGATCACCTCGTACCAGCCCCAGACCGCGTTGCCGCCGGCACCCATGAGGGAGGAGAAGGCGAAGAGCAGCCAGGCGGGGCGTTCGCGGCTGTCGATCGCCCTCGCGTAGGAGTAGCAGGAGACCGCGGCGAGTAAGCCGGCCGCGCTGAGCCCGAAGTCGCCCATGATCTCGGCGACTTCCTCCGAGCCCCAGTTGAGGGCGGCGCCGACGGCGTACCCGCCGCTGACCACCGCGAGGAGCAGCTGCATCGCCAGGCCCTTGCCTCCGCCCGAGACGGACGGCCGGTTCAGGAGCGCCGCCCCCGGGGTACTCACCGGTCCCCCTCGCCGGCTGGTTCCGGTGCAGCCCAGTCTCGGCAGCGTCGCCTCCGGCGGCTGTGCCGCGTCGGATCCTTCGTCCATTGGCCGTACATCGCCCGTCGCCCCCCAAAGTGTCCGATCACTCCCCAGCGCCAGACGTTCGTGGCGCAGCCCCTTCTTCCGGACGATACACCACTTTCGTCACTCAGGGACATAGTCTCTCTACTCTCCGTTACCGATCGGGGAGTTGTGCCCACCCAGCGCATTCGAGTGACTGCGGAGCGTATGCATCACGCGTCACTCGGTGATCAACACCGTGTGCTCCACCGGCTCACCGGCGGCGAACCGGGTGAGCTGGCGGGCCAGCAGGCGCTTGGCCCTCGGCTCGAACGCCGAGCTGCTGCCGCCCACATGAGGTGTGATCAGGACATTCGGAGCATGCCAGAGCGGGTGGCCCGCGGGCAGCGGTTCCGGGTCGGTGACGTCGAGTGCCGCGCGCAGCCGGCCCGACTCCACCTCCGCCAGCAGGGACTTGGTGTCGACGACGGGACCGCGCGCCACGTTCACCAGCAGGGCGCCGTCCTTCATCCGGCTGAGGAAGTCGGCGCCGACCAGCCCCCGGGTGGCGTCGGTCAGCGGCGTCACGAGGATCACCACGTCGGCCCGGGGCAGCAGCCCGGGCAGGTCGGTCAGGGTGTTTACGGGCCCGCGTCCGGTGGTCCGCGCCGTACGCGCCACCCGTGCGACAGGGCCGCACTCGAAGGCCACGAGCCGGTCCTCGATGGCGGAGCCGATCGATCCGTAGCCGATGATCAGAACCGACTTGTCGGCGAGGGCGTCGTAGAACCCGGAACGCCACTCCTCGCGGTCCTGTCCGCGGACCATGCCGGGGATGCCGCGCAGGGAGGCGAGGGTCAGCGCGAGGGCGAGTTCGGCGGTGCTGGCCGTGTGGACCCCGACGGCGTTGCACAGCCGTACGCCGGGGCGCAGGTCGCCGAGGCGGCCCCGCACGTCGTCGATGCCGGCGGTCAGGGTCTGGACGACCTGGACCGCGGGCATCGCCGCCAGCGGGCGCACGATGACCTCGGGGGACTTCATGTAGGGCGTCACGTAGAAGACGCAGTCGGCCGGATCGGCCGGGAACGCGTCCTCGCCGTCCCAGAGGCGGTACCGGAAGGAGTCGGGGAGGCCCTCGATCTCCTCGGCGGGGAACGGGAGCCAGACATCCGGGGTCATTGCAGTCATGATCACGAGGCTATGCCAAGGCATCCGGATCAAGCCGTTACTTTGAGGGCCGGAGCCGGAGGGGGACGCAGGGGTGGAGCGCAGGTCGATCGGGGCGGGGGCGCTGACGGTGGGCGCCGTCGGCCTCGGCTGTATGCCGATGAGCTGGGCGTACGCGCCTTCGCGGCGGCGGGGGCAGGAGTCGCTGGCCGCCGTACACACCGCGCTGGACCTGGGGTCGAACCTGCTGGACACGGCCGACGTGTACGGGCCGTTCACCAATGAGCTGCTGCTCGGACGGGTGCTGCGGGAGCGGCGGTCCGAGGCGTTCGTCTCGGCCAAGGTGGGACTGCGGGCGGGTGACCAGCACGTGGTCGCCGACGGGCGGCCCGGCTACCTGCGGCGGGCCTGCGACGCCTCGCTGCGGCGGCTGCGGACCGATGTCATAGACCTCTACCAGCTGCACCGGGTGGATCCGGACGTGCCCGTGGAGGAGACCTGGGGGGCCATGGCCGAGCTGGTGGGCGCGGGCAAGGTGCGGGCGCTCGGGTACTGCGCGCTGGGCGCCGGGGCCGGTCCCGGGGCCGGGCGGAGCGGGGACCGGGCGTACCGGACGACCTTGCGGCACCTGGAGCGGCTGCAGCAGGTGTTCCCGGTGAGCGCGGTGCAGGCGGAGCTGTCGGTGTGGTCGCCGCAGGCGGCGTGGCAGCTGCTGCCGTGGTGCGCGGCGCGCGGAGTGGGGTTCCTGGCGGCGATGCCGCTGGGCAGCGGGTTCCTCACGGGGACCCTCACGCCGGGCGAGGGGTTCGAGCCGCAGGACGTGCGGGCCCGGCATCCGCGGTTCACGGCGGAGGCGATGGCGTCGAACCAGGTGCTGCTGGCGGGGCTGCGGCAGGTGGCCCGGCGGCACGGCCCCGGGGTCACGGTCGCACAGGTGGCCCTGGCGTGGGTGCTGGCGCAGGGGCCGCAGGTGGTGCCGGTGCCGGGGGCCGACCGGGCGCCGTGGGCGGCGGAGAACGCGCGGGCGGCGGAGGTCCGGCTCTCGGCCGGGGACCTGACCGAGATCGCGGCCCTTCCGGTCGAGGTGGGAGCCTGGGACTGATCCGGCACCGGCGCGGGGCGGGACGGGGCGGGGTCGATCCGGTTGCGATCCGGGGTCGATCCGGGGTCGATCCGGGGCAGGCCGACAACCACTCGATCGAGTGTACGAGTGGTGGAACTTCGGGTAGTGCCGGAGCTGTTGAGAGGGATGAAGGGCACGATCGGAGGACCGGAAGGGAGCAGGGCGATGCGATACGGAAGTTCTCCCGGGCAGGCGGGATCCGAGGGCGTTGGCGGGCGGCGCCGCGGGGTGCTGGCGGCGCTCGCGCTGGCCGGCTGCGGCGCTCTGCTGGCGGCGGGGTGTGCTCCGGAGGGCGCACCGGGCGCGGGGCGGGGCGGCTCCCCACCGAGCACGGCTCCGGCGGGTTCCGGGTCGCCGGGGCCTTCGGGGAGACCGTCCGTGTCGCCGGAGGCCACCGGCCCACCGGCGAAAGGGGCCGTGACGGTGACCGGCGAGGTGGCCAAGGGGCTGGAGTCGCCGTGGGGCGTGGCCCCGCTGCCGGACGGGGACCTGCTGGTGGCCTCGCGGGACAAGGGGACGATCAGCAGGGTCGCGACGGGTTCGGGCGCGGTGACCCAGATCGGCAAGGTGCCGGGGGTGGCGCCGGGCGGGGAGGGCGGGCTCATGGGCCTCGCGCTGTCGCCCACCTTCGCGTCGGACCGACTGGTGTACGTGTACTTCACGACCGAGTCCGACAACCGCATCGCCCGGCTGCGGTACGACGAACAGAGACCTGCCGGGCAGCAACTGGGCGCTCCGGACACGGTGTTCCGGGGGATTCCCAAGGGACTCATCCACAATGGCGGCCGGATCGCCTTCGGCCCGGACAAGATGCTCTACGCCGGGACGGGCGAGACCGGTGACACCGGGCTCGCGCAGGACAAGAAGTCGCTGGGCGGCAAGATCCTTCGGATGACCCCGGACGGGGATCCGGTGCACGGCAATCCGGAGGCGGATTCCGTCGTCTACTCCTACGGGCACCGCAATGTGCAGGGCCTCGCCTGGGACAAGGACAAACGGCTGTGGGCGGCCGAGTTCGGCCAGAACACCTGGGACGAGCTGAATCTGATCGAGCCCGGCGCCAACTACGGGTGGCCCGAGGCCGAGGGGAAGGCGGGAAAGCCCGGCTTCCGGGATCCGGTGGCCGTGTGGAAGACCGACGAGGCCTCGCCGAGCGGGATCGCATGGGCGGAGGGTTCGGTGTGGATGGCCGGGCTGAAGGGCAAGCGGCTGTGGCGGATCCCGCTGGCCGGGACGGATCTGGTGGCGGAGCCCGAGCCTTTCCTGGAGGGCGAGTACGGGCGGCTGCGGACGGTGGTGCCCCTCGGCGGGGACCGGATGCTGCTGGTCACCAGCGAGACGGACGGACGCGGGTCCCCGGAAGCGGGCGACGACAGGATCCTGACCCTGACGGTGCGATGACCGGCAAGTCCCCGGCGGGGGACGAAAGGTGCGGTGGGCACGGTGTTCAACATGATCGAGGAGCTGTTCAACCCGGGACGCAAGCACACGGACGAGGAGAAGAAGCGGCTGGAGCTGTCCCGGACCGACGTCAATGACAACGACCCGGGACGGGGTCCGATAGACCTCGACTCCGGCAAGGTGCTCATACGCCTGGACGAGCAGCCTCGGGACGGGGACTGACCGGGACGGGCGCGGCGAAGAGGCGCAGCCGGTGGGCGAGGGCGGCCGCCTCGCCGCGGCCGGCGACGCCCAGCTTCGCCAGGATGTTCGAGACGTGCACGCTCGCCGTCTTCGGCGAGATGAAGAGCTCCTCCGCGATCTTCCGGTTGGTGCTGCCGGCCGCCACCAGGCGCAGTACGTCCCGCTCCCGGCTGGTCAGCCCGAGCGCCTCGACCGGGTCGGTCTCCGGGACCGGCGGGGCGGCGTCGCTGTCGGCGCCGGTCAGCGGGAGGCGGGCGCGCTGGGCCAGCAGGGCCAGATCCTCGCGCAGCGTGCGTGAGCCGATCCGCTCGGCGGTGGCGTAGGCCTCGCGGAGCAGGACGGCCGCGGGCTCCCGGTCACCGGCGGCCAGCAGGGCCTCCGCGAGCCGGTGGCAGGCCCTGGCCAGAAGGTACGGGCGCTCCAGCGGGCGGACGGCCTTCTCGACGGCGGTCCAGTCGGCGAGGGTGTCCCGGGCCTCGGCCCGGCGCAGCTCGGCCCGGACGTACTCGGCGTAGGCGGTCCAGACCGGGACCGGGGTGGCGAGGGAGCGGGCGGCCGTGCGCAGCACGTCCAGGGCCGCGGTCCGGCCGGCCTCGGCGGCCGGGAGCCCCCGGGCGTCCGCCTCCGCGGTGGCGGCGGCGAGCAGCAGCGGCCAGGCATAGCGGTGCTGCCCGAGCGGGAATCCGTAGGCGGCGGCAGCGGACGTCTCGGCGCGGACGTCGGCGAGCCGGCCCTCCGCCGCGGCCACGCCGATCGCGAGGCGGTAGAGCGGGATCCGGTGCTGGGGCTGGGGCTGGGTCTCGTGGTTGCCGAAGTGGGTGTGGGCGGCGGCCAGCTGGTGGGCGGCCTCGGTCAACTCGCCGCGTGCCAGGGCCAGGTAGGCCAGTCGTGCGGAGGCGGAGCCGCGCGGGGCCGCGCTCTGGCCGACCAGCAGGGTGCGCCGGGCCGCGTCGGCGGCCTCGTCCCAACGGCCGAGGCTGCAGAGGCTCTCGGCCTTGTTCCCGCAGACCCAGGCCTCGCTGTCCATGAGCCGGGATCTGCGGACCAGTTCGGCCCCTTGTTCGGCCAGTTCCACGGCTTCGCGGGACCGGCCCAGGCTTTCCAACTGAGAGGTGAGATTGATATGAGCACGCCCTGCCAGCATGGTGAGCCCGAGTTTCGTGGCCCGTTCCCGGACCGCGTGCATCTCGGCGAGGCCGCCCGGAGCGTCGCCGGAGTCGGTGAGCAGAGCTCCGACGGTGATCCGGGCGTTGAGCTCGGTCTCCTCGGCGCCGACCATCCGCGCGTACTCGACGGCGCGTTCGGCGGCGGCGAGGTTGCCGGGGCCCGGCTTGTGGAGCATGCCCCAGCTCGCGGCCCGGACCAGGACCTCGGCGTGCACCTGGGACGGGGGCAGCCCCCGGACGAGGTCCTGCGCCCTGGCTATCTCCTCCCAGCCGTCGCCGCGCCCGAGGCCGGCGATCAGCCGGGAGCGCTCGGTCCAGAACCAGGCGGCCCGCAGCGGGTCGCTGTCGTCCTCCAGCAGGCGCAGCGCCGTCTTCGTGATCTTCAGGGCGCGGTCGCGCTCGCCGCCGTAGCGCGCCGCCACGGTGGCCTCGGCCAGCAGGTCGAGCCGCTGGAGCGCGGTGGTGGCCGGGTCGCAGCCGCACGGAGAGTACACGTCGGTGTAGTCCGCCGGACGGAGTGCCTCGCGAACCTCCTCCGGGGCGCTGTCCCACAGGTCCATGGCGCGGTCCAGCAGGCGCAGTTGCTCCGAGTAGGCGTGCCGGCGGCGGGCCGCCACGGAGGCGGCCAGTACGGCGGGCAGCGCCTTGGCGGGATCGTTCGCGTGGTACCAGTAGCTGGCCAGCCGGATGACCCGCTCCTCGGCTCGGACCAGCGACCCGTCGGCCTCCATGGCCTCGGCGTAGCGGCGGTTGACGCGGGCCCGCTCCCCGGGCAGCAGGTCGTCGCTGACGGCCTCGCGGACCAGGGAGTGCCGGAAGCGGTAGCCGTCGCCGTCGGGGGTGGCGAGCAGGATGTTGGCCCCGACAGCGGCTCTCAGCGCCTCGATCAGCTCGTCCTCGGTGAGCCCGGCGACGGCGTGCAGCAGCGGGTACTCCACGGTGGAGCCGCCCTCGGCGACGATGCGCACCAATCGCTGGGTCTCGTCGGGGAGCACCTCGACACGGACGAGGAGCAGGTCGCGCAGGGATTCGGTGAGCCCGGTGCGGCAGCCGCTCTCCTTGGAGGCGACGAGTTCCTCGACGAAGAAGGCGTTGCCGTCCGACCGGTCGAAGACGGAGTCCACGAAGTCCTCGCCGGGCTGCGCGGCGAGGATGCCGGCGAGCTGGCGGCGTACCTCGGCCCGGTTGAAGCGGGACAGCTCGATGCGCTGGACGGTGCGGAGCCGGTCGAGTTCGGCGAGGAGCGGGCGCAGCGGGTGGCGCCGGTGCACGTCGTCCGCGCGGTAGGTGGCGACGATGACGAGCCGGCCGCTGACAAGGGTGCGGAAGAGGTAGGAGAGCAGGTGCCGGGTGGAGGTGTCCGCCCAGTGCAGGTCCTCCAGGACGAGGACGACGGTGCGGTCGGCGGCGAGACGCTCCAGCATCCGGGCCGTCAGTTCGAAGAGCCGGGCGGTGCTCTCCTCGTCGTGCGGGCCGCGCGGGGTGTCGCCGAGTTCGGGGAGGATGCGGGCGAGTTCGTCCTCCTGGCCGGCGGCAGCGGCGGCCAGTTCTCCGGGCAGCAGCCGGTGCAGGGTGCGCAGGGCCGTCGAGAACGGGGCGAAGGGAAGGCCCTCCGCCCCGATCTCCACACAGCCTCCGACGGCGACGACGGCGCCGCGGCGGTCCGCCTCGCAGAGGAACTCCTCGGTGAGGCGGGTCTTGCCGACTCCGGCCTCTCCCCCGATGAGCATCGCCTGCGGTTCCTGCCCGGCGGCCCGGGTCAGTGCGTCGGTGAGTACGGCCAGTTCATCGGCTCGGCCGACGAACACCGGGCTGACAGATCTGGTCTCCACGCCGCCGAGCATCGCACAGACGTCCTGCCCGGCGGCACTCGCGGCCGGTGCGCTTCTCATCACGTGTCAGTTCACGCGGTGCGCGGCGCGGAGCGCGCCGAGCGGGCCGAGCGGGAGAACCGGCTCCGGAACGTTCTCACCCGCCTTCGGTGTTCCTGGTCCGGCGAGGAGGCGCGGTGCGCCTGCCCCGCCGCCCGGGCCGTGCGGTACTCGGCCGCCTCACGGAGGAGGTCGGCGCTGCGGACGGCGGTGGCGATCTCGTACTCGTACATCTCTGCTCCCTGGTCGCGTTGCTCGGGCACCTCGTTCGGTGTGATCCAAGATTCGCGCCCCAGGGGGTACCGGCACATCGGTCGCATGCCGCATCTGCCGGGGGCAGGGGGCCTTAGTCCGGGGCCGGGGAGCCCCGGGCCGGTCCGTGAGGACCTAAGGCACTGCCTAGACGCCGGCTCCGGCGGCCTTGGGAACGGCGAGGAGGAGGTCGAAGTACATGAGGACGAAGAGCAGTACGCCGAGGGCGCCCAGTCCGATGCCCGCCCAGGAGACGGACCGTACCCAGGTGGGGAGGGTGCGCTCGGGGCTGCTGAAGGCGGGGAGGGCCAGCACGAAGATGGCGATGATCAGGGCGAGGGCGGAGAAGATGCCGTTCACCATCGCGGTGGTGTGCCACGGGTCGACGAACTGGGCGGCGATCTGCGCGTTGGCGTCGGCGGCCTGGGTCAGCTCCAGCCGGGCGGCGACGCTGGCTCGCTCGGACACGATCCCCGCGACCCAGCTGCCGCTGAGGGCGACGGCGCCGAGACCCGCGGCGACGATCGCGAAGGCCGCGGATCCGACGTGGCTGGGCTCCCTGTCCTCGGACAGGTCCTCGGCGAACGCCTCGTCGTCCAGGTCCGCGTCGGTGACCTCGTCGGTGGCCGTGGAGTCGGCTTCGGCCGCGGCCGGCTGGGGGGTCTCGGCCTTTTCGAGGTCGGCCGGGGTGGTGTCCGCCTCGGCGGCGTTCGGGGCGGGGGTCTTCGTGGTGTCCATGCGGGGCACCGTAGGCGCCCTGTCTGAGAGTTTTCTGAGAATCCTCGGGTTCCGGCCACGATGGGCTCCGCGGTCGGCGGAGGCCGTGGCCGGGCGCCCCCGGGCAGGGCCCGGACGGGGCTCAGGCGGACCGGGTCGCGGCCCACTCGTGGGAGAGGATCGACCAGACCTCGGTGTCCTGGCGGACCCCGCGGTGGAGGTAGTTCTCCCGCATGACGCCCTCGCGGGTCATCCCGAGGCGCGCGGCCACGGCGAGGCTCTTCGTGTTGCCGGAGGCCGCGTGCCACTCGACGCGGTGCATGCCGCGCTCGCCGAAGGCGTAGTCGATCAGGACCTGGCAGGCCTTGGTGACCAGGCCGCGGCCGGCCGCGTCGGGCTCCAGCCAGCAGCCGATCTCGCAGTTGCCGTATTGCGCCTCGAACACCGGGAAGAGGACCCCGCCCACCAGGGTGCCGCCGAGCCGGATGCCGAAGAACCGGGCGCCGTCCTCCCCCGCCGTCGCCGCGTACTTGGCGAGCAGGGCCCGGGCGGAGTCGAGGTCGGTGGCCCGGTTGGGGAAGCCGACGTACTGGCCGATGAATTCGCGACCGCGCTCGATGTGCGCGAAGAACTCCGGGGCGTGCCGGGCCTCCAGCGGGAACATCTGGGCATCTTCGGCGAGGTCTATCGAGAACATGCTCGGTCTTCCTTGGGTCTCAGGCGGCGGGTGGCCGGATCACCGGGAGGCGGTGGCGGGCTCGGCGCCGTCCTCGCTCGTGGCAAGGTCCGCGGCGGACCGCTGCTTCGGAAGTCTCGCATGAGGGTGGCGTTCGGGGGGCTCGATGCTGATGCGGGGCAGGCGCCGGTCGAGCCAGGCGGGCAGCCACCAGTTGGCCCCGCCGAGCATGTGCATCAAAGCCGGGACGAGAAGGGTGCGCAGCACGAAGGCGTCGAGGGCCACGGCCGCGGCGAGCGCGATGCCGAACATCGCGATGATCCGGTCGCCGCTGAGTACGAAGGCCAGGAAGACGGAGATCATGATGACGGCCGCCGAGTTGATGACCCGGCTGGTCTCGGCGAGGCCCACGCGCACGGCCCGCCGGTTGTCGCCGGTCTCCAGCCACTCCTCGTACATCCGGCTGACGAGGAAGACCTGATAGTCCATCGACAGTCCGAAGAGGACGGACACCATGATCACGGGCAGGAAGGGTTCGATGGGGCCGGCGCTGCCCAGGCCCAGCAGCTCGCTGCCCCAGCCCCATTGGAAGATCGCCACCACGACGCCGAAGGAAGAGGCGACGGCGGCGACGTTCATGGCCGCCGCCTTGAGCGGGATGCCGATGGACCGGAAGGCCAGCAGCAGGAGCACGCAGCCGAGGGCGATGACCACGCCGACGAAGAGCGGCAGCTTCCCGATGATGACCTCGGCGAAGTCGTCGTAGGCGGCCGTCACACCGCCGACGTGGACCTCCATGGAGTTGCCGTGCCCGGCGGCCGGTATGACGTCCTGGCGGAGTCTGTCGACGAGGTCGCTCGTGGCCCGGGACTGCGGGGCGGAGTCCGGTACGACGGTCAGGACGGCGGTGTCGCCGCTGCGGTTGAGGACGGCGGGGCCGGTGGAGGCGACGCCCTCGGTCGTGCGCAGTGCCTGCGCCAGCTGGTCCACGGCGAGCCGGTCGCCTGCGCCGTCCAGCCGGGCGACGACGGTGAGCGGACCGTTGGTACCGGGGCCGAAGCCCTCCGCCAGCAGGTCGTAGGCCTGCCGGGTGGTGGAGGTGGCGGGGTTGTTGCCCTGGTCGGAGGTGCCCAGATGGAGGGAGAGGGTGGGCAGGGCCAGCACCAGCATGACCACGGTGGCGACGAGGCCCAGCAGCTTGGGGTGCCGCTCGACGAAGACCGACCAGCGGGCGGCGAAGCCGGAGGTCTGCTCGGGGCGCGGCCCCTCGGCGGTGAGCTTGCGGCGCTCGCGGCGCGAGAGGGCGCGCATGCCTATGTACGAGAGGAGGGCGGGCAGCAGGGTGACCGAGGCGGCGACCGTCAGGACCACTGTCACGGAGGCCGCTATCGCGACGCCGTTCAGGAAGTTCAGCCGCAGCACCAGCATGCCGAGCAGTGCGATGCAGACGGTGGCGCCGGCGAAGACGACGGCCCGGCCGGTGGTGGCGACGGCGTTCGCGGCCGCCTCCTCGACCGTGCTGCCCCGCGCCAGGCCCTTGCGGTGCCGGGTGACTATGAACAGCGCGTAGTCGATGCCCACGCCGAGGCCGATGAGGGTGCCGAGCATCGGGGCGAAGTCGGCGACCGGCATCGCGTGCCCGAGCAGGGTGATGCCGAAATAGGCGGTGCCCACGCTGACCAGGGCGGTCGCGATGGGCAGCAGGCTCGCGGCGAGCGAGCCGAAGGCGAGGAAGAGGACCAGGGCCGCGACGGCGACACCGATGACCTCGGCGAGGTGCGCGGTGGGGGCCTCGGTGAGCTGGATGGCGCGGCCGCCCAGTTCGACCTGGAGTCCGCCGGCCTCGGTGGTGGGGTTCTTCGCCGCGTCGACGACCGCTCTGGCCTGGGCCTTGGGTACGGAGTCGGCGTGCTGGTCGAAGGTCACCACCGCGTAGGCGGTGCGCCCGTCGGGGCTGATCCGTGCGGCGCTCTCGGGGTCGGGACCGTAGGGTCCGGCGACCGATCCGACGCCGGGGAGCCCGGCGACGACCTCCAGTGCCCGGGTCATGCGCTGCTCGATGTCCGTGGTGCGCACGCTCTGCCGGTCCGTGGCCCGCCACACGATGGTGTCGGTGTCGCCGCCCTGGCCGTGGAAGGCCTCGCGCAGGAGGGCGTTCGCCTTGCCGGACTCGGTGCCGGGGACCTCGTAGTTGTTGGAGAACGCCGACCCGGCGGTTACTGCGGCCGCCGCGGTCCCGCCGAGCGCGAGCAGCCAGATCAGGACGGTGAGGAGGCGGTGGCGCATGCACCAGCGTGCGATTACAGCCAACGGACGTGCTCCCTGGTGGTTCGGATCTTTACCGGGAGGCAGCCCGTCGCAAAGAACGCATGAACGCGTGAAGGCCCGGCCGAGGGGCCCGGGGGATCACCCCGGGAAGGCTCGGCCCAGATGGTCTACACCCTCCACGATCTCAGCGTTTCGTGATCGTTGGCCCCTTTCGTGTGCATCATCACAGCGCGGGGCGGCGCCATGCGCCTAGGACCAGGTCTCCGGCTGGGTTTCGGGTTCGTCCACCCGGTAGCCGGGGATCGAGGGCCACCGGACGGTGAGGACGACGGCGTCCTCCTCCGCGTACCAGGAGTGGTCGACGCCGCGCCCCCAGAGCACGTAGTCCCCCTGCTCGGCGAGGACGACGGTGCGCCCCGGGAACTCCAGCCGGAAGCGTCCGCTGATCAGCACCAGCAGTGCGGTGCGCTTCTCGGCGGTCGCCCACCGCTCCCGTTCGTCGCCCTTCGGGTGGACACCCCACTTGATCTCCACGTCCTCGCTGTGGCGGGGATCGGAGGGGTCCTTGAAGTGGCCGAGGAGCCAGCCGCGGTCGGCGGCGGCGTCGGGGGTGGCCTTACCGGTGTAGATGGCGGAGTCGTGGTTCACGGGGGTGAGGCTAATGCAGTTGTGGCGCCCGCCCGACACTGGTGAGCTGGGACGATGACGATCGATCTTGATGAACTGATGAAGGTGCGCGCCCGCTTCGACGCCGAGGTGCGCGAGGGTGCGCAGGCAGACGCCCCGCAGGCGAGCGTGGAGCGGGCGGGCGCCGTCGTGCGGCAGGTCGCGCCCGCGCTCGGGTGGAACGGCGTGCTCTGGTCGGACCTCGACGAGGGGACGGCGGACGCGGAGATCGCGGCGCAGGTGGCGTTCTTCGCGGGACGCGGCTGTCCGGAGTTCGAGTGGAAGCTGTACGACTACGACCGGCCCGCCGGCCTCGGGGACCGGCTGCGGGCGGCGGGTTTCGTGCCGGAGCCGCCCGAGACCCTGATGGTGGGCCTGGTGTCCGAGCTCGCGAAGCTGCCGGTGGAGCCGCCGGAGGGGATCACCCTGCGGGTGGTGACGGACGAGGCCGGCGTCGACCTGATGATGCAGGTCCGCGCGGGTGCCTTCGGGACGGAGCGGCCGCGGCTCCGGGAGCAGCTGCTCGGCAAGCTGCGTGAGGAGCCGGAGACGATCGCCGCGGTGCTCGCGATGGCGGGCGACACCCCGGTGAGCGCGGCCCGCATGGAGATGCGGCCGGGCCTGGCCTTCGCGGGTCTGTGGGGCGGCGGCACGATCCCCGAGTGGCGCGGCCGGGGCATCTACCGTCTGCTGGTCGCCCACCGCGCCCGCCTGGCGGCGGAGCTCGGTATCGCCTACCTGCAGGTGGACGCGTCGGACGACAGCCGCCCGATCCTGGAGCGGCTGGGCTTCGGGGTCCTGGGCGTGACGGTGCCGTACATGTGGACCGACGGCGCCTCGTAGAGCGGGGCGGGAGCGGGGCGGGAGCGGCTCTATGCCGGCCCGCGAGCAGCGGGCAAGATCACTGCCATGGAACGTATCAGCCCGCCCCTGACCGGGGACGAACGCGAGACCCTCCGGACCTTCCTCGACTACCACCGGGCCACCCTCGCCTGGAAGTGCGAGGACCTCACCGACGAGCAGCTGCGGCGCGCGTCGATGCCCCCGTCCACGCTGTCCCTGCTGGGGCTGGTCCGGCACATGGCCGAGGTCGAAAGGCACTGGTTCCGCCGCGTCCTCGACGGCGAGGACCTCCCGCACCTGTGGTCGGACACCCACGACTTCCAGGCCGCCTACGACGCCTCCGGCTCCAGCCGCGCCGAGGCGTTCACCGCCTGGCAGGAGGAGGTCGCGCACGCCCGCCGGATCGAGGCCGCGGCCGAGTCCCTGGACGTGACGGCGTACGTGTCGAGCTGGGAGGAGGAGGCCTCGCTGCGTCTGGTGATGCTGCACCTCATCCACGAGTACGCCCGCCACAACGGCCACGCCGACTTCCTCCGCGAGGGGATCGACGGCACCACCGGCGCCTGACCGGGGGAAAGGCTCCTGCGGGTGCGTGCGGCAGGAGGCTGCTCTAGCGTCGGACGCAGGAGGGGAATCCCTGTCGAGCCGGTCCGGGCCGGGGACCCGGGCCCTGGTGGCCGGAGCCCGGCCGCCGCGGACGCTCGGCGCTGTTCCTGCGCGGATCCGGCACTTCCGGGTACCGGGGCGCGCGACGATCCCGGAGAGCAGGTGCGTCCCATGCGCACGTCGACCCGTATCGCAGGTGTCCTCAGCGGCCTGACCCTCGTACTCGGTGGCACGGCCCTCGCGGCCCCCGCCGCCCACGCCGACGTCTCGGCCTGCATCAACCAGGTCGAGCGGGAGCTGCAGGGCGGCGAGGCCCCGGAATCCGTCCGCGCGGCATGTTCCGCCGGATACTCCGGCGAGCAGGAGCAGTGCGTGAGCGGGCTGACCAAGGGCGGTGTGACCAACGGGACCGCGGTGAGCGCCTGCAAGGTGTCCGCCCAGTAGCCGTCCGGCCAGCCAAGCCGGCCGGCCCGGGCCGCAGGCCGTCTCAGGCTCCCGGCCGCCAGTAGCCCAGCGCGTTCACCCGGTGCTTGGGCAGGGCCAGTTCCTTGCGCAGGTACGCCGTCAGGGCGCGCGTCGTCACCGTGTCGCAGGCCAGCCAGACGTACGCCGCCTCCGGGTCCCCGGCCAGCGCGGGAAGCTCGGCGCGTACCCGGTCGGCAAGGTCCGTACCGTTCCGCCGCACCCGGCGGATGTCGTGCCGGCCCGGTTCCACCCGCATCGGCAGCCGCTCGTCCGAGTCGTGCTGCGTCTCGAACCAGATGGTCGCCGGGGTCTCGGGGTACGTGTCCAGCAGCGAGTTGATCGCCGGGAGGGAAGCGGAGTCCCCGATGACGAGCAGCCGCTCCGGGGCCGGTGCGGGGGCCGTGAATCCGGTGCCCTGGACGGTGGCCTCGACCGTGTCGCCCGGCTTGGCGTCGCGCGCCCAGGCACTGGCGACCCCGTCGTGCAGGGCGAACTCGAAGCTGAACGTGCCCGCTTGCGGATCCGGGTCCACCAGCGTGTAGGCCCGCTGGTGCGGCTTGCCCGCGCCCTGGAACCAGACGCGTACCCACATCGTCGGGTGCAGCGATTCACCGGCGGCCGCGAGCAGCCCGCCGTCCGTGAAGTTCACGCGGCGGTAGTGCTCCGTGAGGTCTTCCGCTCCGGTCACCGTGAACGTGAAGTCCTTGCCCCGCATGAGCTTGAGGACCACGCCCTCCCAGCCCTTGCCGACAGCCATGTCCAACCCCTCCCCTGACACCCTTATAGTTAGGTCAGCCTAACCTAAACGCACGTCGGGGAAGAGTGTGAGCAGCGTGAGCAGTGCCAGCAGCGAGAGCGGCGAGAGCGGCGACGCCCGGTCGTACGGAGCGAACCGGGGCGAGCTCCCCGTGGACACCCCTGTGGAGACCCCGGAATCCTATGGTGTCTTCCGCGACCGGTGGGGCATCCCCCACCTGCGGGCGTCCGGCGAACTCGGCCTCGTCCACGCCCAGGGCCGCGTCACCGCCTTCGACCGCGCCTGGCAGCTGGAGGTCGAACGGCACCGGGCCGAGGGTTCCAGCGCCTCCTTCCTCGGCACGGATGCCGTGACCTGGGACCGCTTCGCCCGCCAGTCCCGGCTGGCCGACACGGCCCGCCGCTGCCACGAGGCCATGGAGGCCGACGACCCCGGCACCGCCGCCTGGGTGCGCGCGTACGTGGACGGCGTCAACGAAGGGCTCGCCGCCGGCGCCGCCCGGGACGAGCGCTTCGCGCGCACGGGTCTGACCCCCACCCCCTGGGAACCGTGGGTACCGCTGGCCATCTGGATCGCCACCCACATCCTGTTCGCCGGTTTCGCCACCAAGCTGTGGCGCGAGCGCGTGGCCCGCGCCCTCGGCGACGAGGCGGTCACCCTCTTCGCGACCGACGGCCCCGGCACGGCCGGCAGCAACGGCTGGCTGGTGCCGGGCGACCGCACCGCCACCGGCTCGGCGATCATCGCGGGCGACCCGCACCGCTTCATCGAGGACCCGGGCGTCTACCAGCAGATACGTCTCTCCTGCCCCGACTACGACGTGCTGGGCCTGGCCGTCCCCGGCGTCCCCGGCCTCGGCCACTTCGGGCACACCGGCAGCGCCGCCTGGGCGATCACCAACGCGATGTCCGACTACCAGGACCTGTACGTCGAGCAGTTGCGCCGCGGTGACGACGGCGCCATCTGGGCCCTCGGCGCGGACGGCGCCTGGGAGCCCGTCTCCCGTCACACCGAGACGATCACCGTCTCCGGCGGCGACGACGTCGAGGTGGAGATCCTGGAGACCCCCCGCGGCCCCGTGATCATCCACGCGGACGGCGACATCGGCGCCGGCCCCGACCCCGACGCCGGGGCGCACGCCGACGGCAGCGCCCAGACCCTCTCCCTGCGCTACCCCCCGCGGGTCCGTCTGGACCTCGGCTTCGCCGCCCTCCCCGCGCTGCTGCGCGCCCGCACCGTCGCCGACATCGACCGCGCCTTCGACGGCTGGGCCGAGCCGGTCAACGTCGTCCACGCCGCCGACTCCGCGGGCGGCCTGCTGCACCGCGTCGCGGGCGCCGTGCCGCTGCGCCACCGCACCAACCGGCTGCGTCCCGTGCCCGCCTGGGACCCGCAGCACGCCTGGCAGGGCTGGGCCCCGACCCCCGCGGAGCCGGTGCAGGGCTTCGCCGTGATGGCGAACGCGCGCGGGATCGCCTCCCCGCTCGGCGTGGAGTTCGCGCCCCCGCACCGCGCCAACCGCATCCGCGAGCTGCTGAGCGGCTCCGCGGACTGGTCCCCGAAGGCGATGGCCGACGTACACCGGGACACGCACCTGGCCTCGGCCGCGCCCCTGCTCGCGCTGCTGCCCGGCTTCGACGACCTGACGTCGGCGGCGCAGGCCCTGCGTACCCGGCTGCTGGCCTGGGACCGGCACATGGCGGCCGACAGCACCGACGCCACCGTCTTCTCGGCCTTCCGCAGCGCGACCGTACGCCGCTTCGCCGCCGACCCCGTCTTCGAGGGCCTGTGGGGGGCACCCACCGGGCCGGCGGTCTTCCACCCGTGGCTGTACCTGGTCCCGAAGGTCGGCTACGCCCTCGAAGGCCTGCTCACCACCTCCCTCCTCCCCGGCCTCGACCGGGCGGCGCACGTCCGGGCCGCCCTGGAGGAGACGGCTGCGGCCGACACCCCCGACACCCCCTGGTCCGAGGTCCACCGCCTGACCCCCTGGCAGGCCGTGCCCGATCTGGAGGCCGCGGACTGGCCCGGTCTCGGCGGCGACCACGACTGCGTGAACGCCACCTCCACCGTCCCCGGTTTCACCGACCTCACCGCCCGTGCGTCGGCGGCCCGTTACGTCTGGGACCTCGCCCGCCGCGAGGACAGCCTGTGGGCGGTCCCGCTGGGCGCGGACGGCGTCACCGGCTCACCCCACCACCGCGACCAGCTGCCCCTGTGGGCACAGTGCGAACTCGTCCCCGTCGTCACCGACTGGGCCCAGCTCACCAAGGAATCGACATGACCTCCGCCATCTCCGTCGGACAGCCCGTGTTCACCCAGGTCGTCGAGGGCTTCGGCACCGTCACCATCACCCCCGTCGACCCGGCGGCCGACTCCGCGCTGATCCACAGCTGGGTCACGCAGGAGCGGGCCCGCTTCTGGGGCATGGGCGAGGCCAGCCGCGAACTGGTCCAGGAGATCTACGAGGACGTCGACCGCCGCACCACCCACCACGCCTTCATGGTGAGCCGCGACGGCGAGCGGGTCGCGCTGTTCCAGACGTACGAGTGCGCCGAGGACCGGGTCAGCGAGTGCTACGAGGTCCGGCCCGGTGACGTCGGCATGCACCTGCTGGTCGGCCCGGCCACGGGCGCGGCCGAACACGGCTTCACCAGCTCCCTGATGACCGTCTTCATCGCGTTCGTGTTCTCCGACGACGCCGCACGGCGCATGGTCGTCGAACCGGACTCCCGCAACACCAAGGCCATCTCCTTCATGGAGCGCACCGGCTTCGTCCTCGGGCCGGAGGTCGTGCTCCCGGAGATCGACCTGCCCGAGGTCTACCTCCCGGCCAAGCCCTCCCGGCTGGCCTTCCTCACCGCTCCGGGGGCCGCGCCGGCGGCAGGCTGACCGCAGCCGCCCCTTCGACCGGGCGCCCGGCGAACGGCAGCCGCCCCTCGGGCGGTTCCGGGAGCCGGGCGCCCTGCGGCATGTCCGGGCACCGGTGCCCGCCGCCGGTCGCCGACGGCCCGCCCCGCCCACGGCCCGCCCCGCCCACGGCCGGCCGGCCGGTGGAAGGGTGAACCCGAGGGGGATTCCCGATTCCCATTGACCCCGTGCGCCTCCCCGCTGGAAGCTGATGACCTCTCAAAGCACCTTGAGGTGGGGGACATTGACCAGTCAGAACCTGCACATCGGTCCGGACGCGGCGGCCGACCGGTACCGCCTGCTCCGCTCGATCGGGCGCGGCGGGGAGGCCGTGCTCTATCTCGCCGAGATCGAACTCGCCGGCGGATCCGAACCCGTGGTCGTCAAAGTGCTCGACTCCAAGACGACCATCACGCCGGACATCTTCGACCGGATCAGCCAGAAGTGGAACGAGCAGGCCGAGCTGCTGCGGTTCGTCCACCGGCCCGGTGTCGTGGGCGTGCGCGAGCACTTCGAGGGGCCGCCGATCCACCGGCCCGGGGAGTCCTCGACCCTGACCGGGCGGGCGCTCGTCCTCGTCATGAACCACGTCGACGGGCTCGACCTGCGGGACTGGCGGGCCGAGCGGACGCTGGCCACCGCCGCCGAGCGGCGCGAGGTGATGCGCACGCTGGAGCAGCTGGCCGACGTACTGGACTGGCTGCACTCGGGCAAGGCCACCCCGTCCGGGCGCCAGGTCGTCCACGGCGACCTCTCCCCCGGCAACGTGATGGTCGACGCGCACGGGCAGGCCACCCTGGTGGACTTCGGCCTCAGCAAGCTGACCGCCGACCACCAGACGGCCGAGGTCTGGTTCACCCCGGGCTACGCGGCGCCCGAGGTCTTCGACGGCAAGCGGACCCCGGGCACGGACCGGTACGCCTTCGGGGCGATCGCGTACTTCCTGCTGAGCGGGGAGTCCCCGCCCGCCACACCGGAGCAGCTGGCGCAGGCGCTGACCGCGCTGCCGCAGATCGCCGTGCTGGACGCCGAGCAGCGGGCGCGGATCACCACGATCTACTCGGCCGACCCGGGGAAGCGGCCGGTGAACCTGGCCGGCTGGATGAAGGACATCCGCCACGCGGTGGTGTCCACGACCACCGCCACCTCGCAGCGGGCCGCCCAGGAGAGCCCGCCCAGGCCGGCCGCCCCGCCACCGCCGGTGGTCCCGCCGCAGCCCGTGACCCCGCCGCCGATGGCGGCGCCGCCCGCGTACGCCCCGACGGCGCATCCGGTGCAGCCGGTGCAGCCGGTGCAGCCGGAGCCGACCACGGCCGCGGCCCCGGTCCCTGAATCCGCGCCCGCCCCCGCCCCCGCCCCCTTCCCCGGCCCGCAGCCGGAGCCGATGCCGGTGCAGGCGCAGGTGCCCGCCGGGTACGGGCCCACGTACAACCTGACCCCGGCCCCGGCCCCCGCCCCCGAGCCGCCGCGTCCCGCCGGGAAGCGGCGGACCGGGCTGATCCTCGGTTCGGTGGCCGCGGTACTGGTGCTGGCCTCCCTCGCCGTCGTCGGCGTACAGCTCCTGGGCGACAAGGACAAGGGCAAGGACGACACCGCGGGGGGCGGGAAGCCCGGCGGGACGAGCGCGCCACAGGCGCCCGCGTCGCCCTCCTCGCCGTCGGCGCGGGCGAGCGAGTCCGCCGAGCCCACGGCCTCCGAAGCCTCGCCTGGGGGATCCGCCGCTCCGGAGGGCTCGTCGAGCCCCGGGACGCCGGGTTCGGTCAAGGACAGCAACGTGGCCGATCTGACCGTGCTGTCGTCGGTCGGAGCGGTCCGGCACTTCGAAGTGGGCTCCGCCAAGCTCAACACGAAGGAGTACGGAGCCGCCCTCCTCGGCAGCTGCTACTACGGTGCGACGATCGAGTACGACGTGAACCGCGCCTGGTCCACGCTGGAGTTCACCGTGGGCGTCGACGACGGCTCGACCATGGAACAGGCCCGCGTGACCATCTCCGTGGACGACAAGCCCGCCCTCTTCTCCGAGGCGGTCCACCTGGGCAAGCCGGTCACCAAGTCCCTGGACATCAAGGGGGCCCTGCGCCTGCGCCTGAAGGTGGAGGAGGGCTGCCGGAACACCGGCAACGCCGTCATCGCCGCCCCGGTCCTCAAGCGCTGACGGCGGCGGACTCCGACAGGAACCCGCTGACGAGCGCGGCCCATTCGGCCGGGCGCCCGGCGAACGGAAGGTGCCCGGCGGGCAGTTCCGCGAACCGTGCGCCCGGCAGGGCGTCCCCCGGTTCCCGCCGAGCGAGTACCCGAGGACGGCGATGCGCTCCGGTCCCCGGCGTTGTCAGAGGTGCCGGGCAGGACGGCCCTCATGGCAGACGGAACGACCTGGCTCGCCGAACCCCAGGCGATCGCCTTCGCGGGCATCGCGTGGTGCTGGCCCGCGGGCTCACTCCGGACGAACTCGTGGGCCGCCTCCCGGAGGCCGTGCACGGCATGACGCCCGGCGAGGTGGCGGTCGGGGAACACACCTCGGACTCCCTCCTGGAATGGACGGACGACACCTACGGCGACGTGTACGCGGCCATGGGCCTGCGCCTCGGCCGCGCCGGGGAGTGGACGTACGCGGTCGCGTACGGCGGCTGGCAGGGCGAGTTCGGCTCGCTGACCCCCCTCTCGCGGGACGGTGCGCACGTCTGCGTCCTGGAGTTCGAGGAGGAGAACGGCAAGCCGGTCCCGCCGCAGTTCGAGTACCCGCACGACGGCCGGCTGCTGAGCGCCCGCAATCTGCACCTGGACGGCTCGTGGGGCTACGAGGGGGTCGAAGGCGACCCGGCGACGGCCGGGCGCCTGCAGGAGCTGCTGACCGCCACCGGGCTCCCGGACCACGAGCTGGACAACCGGGAGGTGCACCGGACCGCACTGGGCGTCGTCGAGCGGTTCTTCGGGCTCTCGCTGCCGAAGGAACCGATCGTGCACGGCATCCTGCCGGCCGTCGTACTGGAGTCGGGATTCCCGAATCCGGCCCGGGACTGATCCGGCCTCAGCCCACGCCCAGGTCGGCGCGCATGGCCGCCCGCATCTCCCGGAGCGGGTCCCAGATCCCCTGCTGTGCCTCCGCCGCCGACTCCATCGACTCCCCCGCCTCCGGTGTGCCCCGCTCCAGGCGCTTCACCTGCCCGTAGACGGCGGTCAGGGCGTGATGGACCACCGTCGCGCGCGCGAGGACCGGGTCGGGGGCGATCATCTGCGCCTCGGAGTAGCGGTCGCGGAAGGCGTCCTTCGCGGCGTCGAGCGCGCCCCGGTCGGCGTCCTCGACCCCGCGTTCCCACAGGGTGTGCAGATGCCGGTTGAGGGCGGTGGTGAACTGCCGGGCGTCCCGGTTGAGGTCCGCGTAACACGTGCGCCGCAGCGTCCGGTTCTCGCGTTTCTCCTCGTGGGCGCGCACGAGCTCGATCTCACGGCGCTTCGCGCGCTCCGCACCCCGTTGGGTGAGCAGCGCGCCGCCCAGCGTGCCCGCGACGCCCG
Source organism: Streptomyces sp. NPDC001502 (assembly GCF_042894785.1). Taxonomy (NCBI): domain Bacteria; kingdom Bacillati; phylum Actinomycetota; class Actinomycetes; order Kitasatosporales; family Streptomycetaceae; genus Streptomyces; species Streptomyces sp. NPDC001502. Next base: position 464,919 of record NZ_JBIAVW010000004.1, on the reverse strand, counting down.
CCACCGCGATGACCATCGCACCGATCTCCACGACACCCCCCGACTCCACCGACCGCGCGCCCGTCGTACGCGATCACCCCGCGCCCAGTCTGAACGACGGCGGCCCCGCACCGGGAGATCCGGTGCGGGGCCGCCGTACGTGAAGAGGACTACTCGGAGACGCCCAGGCGCTCCAGGATGAGCTCCTTGACGCGCGCCGCGTCGGCCTGGCCGCGGGTGGTCTTCATGACCGCTCCGACCAGGGCGCCCACAGCGGCGATCTTGCCGCCGCGGATCTTGTCCGCGATGGCCGCGTTGCCCGCGATGGCCTCGTCCACGGCCGCGCCGAGCGCGCCCTCGTCCGAGACGACCTTCAGGCCGCGCTTCTCGACGACCTCGTCCGGGCCGCCCTCACCGGCGAGGACGCCTTCGAGGACCTTGCGGGCCAGCTTGTCGTTGAGCGAACCGTCGGCGACCAGGGCCGCGACCCGGGCCACCTGGACCGGGGTGATCGGCAGCTCGTCGACGACGACGCCCTGCTCGTTGGCGTTACGGGCCAGCTCGCCCATCCACCACTTGCGCGCGGCGGCCGAGTCGGCACCGGCCTCGATCGTGGCGACGATGGAGTCCACCGCGCCCGCGTTGAGGATCGACTGCATGTCGTGCTCGGTGACGTCCCACTCCTCGCGGAGCCGGTTGCGGCGCACGCGCGGCATCTCGGGCAGACCGCCGCGCAGCTCCTCGACCCAGTCGCGGGCCGGGGCGACGGGGACCAGGTCGGGCTCCGGGAAGTACCGGTAGTCCTCGGCGTTGTCCTTGATGCGGCCGGCCGTGGTGGAGCCGTCCTCCTCGTGGAAGTGCCGGGTCTCCTGCACGATCGAGCCGCCCGACGAGAGCACCGCCGCGTGGCGCTGGATCTCGAAGCGGGCCGCGCGCTCCACGGAACGCAGGGAGTTGACGTTCTTGGTCTCCGAGCGGGTGCCGAACTCGGACTCGGGGGTCGGGCGCAGCGACAGGTTCACGTCGCAGCGCATCTGGCCCTTGTCCATGCGGGCCTCGGAGACGCCGAGCGCCTTGATGACCTCGCGCAGCTCGGCGACGTACGCCTTGGCGACCTCGGGGGCCCGCTCGCCCGCGCCCTCGATGGGCTTGGTGACGATCTCGATGAGCGGGATGCCGGCGCGGTTGTAGTCCAGCAGGGAGTGGGACGCGCCGTGGATACGGCCGGTGGCGCCGCCCACGTGCAGCGACTTGCCGGTGTCCTCCTCCATGTGGGCGCGCTCGATCTCCACGCGGAAGATCTCGCCGTCCTCCAGCTGGACGTCCAGGAAGCCGTTGAAGGCGATGGGCTCGTCGTACTGGGAGGTCTGGAAGTTCTTCGGCATGTCCGGATAGAAGTAGTTCTTCCGGGCGAAGCGGCACCACTCGGCGATCTCGCAGTTCAGCGCGAGGCCGATCTTGATGGCCGACTCGATGCCGATCGCGTTGACGACCGGCAGGGAGCCGGGCAGGCCGAGGCAGGTCGGGCAGGTCTGCGAGTTGGGCTCGGCGCCCAGCTCGGTGGAGCAGCCGCAGAACATCTTGGTCTTGGTGCCGAGCTCGACATGGACCTCAAGGCCCATGACGGGGTCGTACGAGGCGAGAGCGTCCTCGTACGAGAGCAGTTCGGTGAAGGTGGTCACGGTGAAACTTTCCCTCTCAGCCCAGCAGGACGTCGTCGTCGCCCAGGCGCTTCAGCTCGCGGTACAGGATCGCGAGGCCGGTGACGATGGCGGCGGCGGACACGGCGGCGTCGACCAGCTTCAGCACGTCGTGCTCGCTGCGGGCCTTCTTGACCTGCTTGATCACGCTGATCGCGCCGAAGGCGGTGGTGCCGATCGACAGGTAGGTGCCGGTCTTGGACTTCTTGAAGCCCTTGGCCTTGGTCAGTGCACTGGTGCTCACAGGGACGGTGCCTCCTCAAGCAGCGGGTGACCCCAGCGTGCGACGAAGGCCGCCTCCACGGCGGCACCGACCTTGTAGAGCCGGTCGTCCTTCATCGCCGGGGCGATGATCTGGAGCCCGACCGGGAGACCGTCCTCCGGTGCCAGGCCGCAGGGGAGCGACATGGCGGAGTTGCCGGCCAGGTTGGTCGGGATGGTGCACAGGTCCGCGAGGTACATGGCGAGGGGGTCGTCGGTGCGCTCGCCGATCGGGAAGGCGGTGGTCGGGGTCGTCGGGGAGACGATCACGTCGACCTTCTCGAAGGACTTCTCGAAGTCCTGGGTGATGAGCGTGCGGACCTTCTGGGCGGAGCCGTAGTACGCGTCGTAGTAGCCGGAGCTGAGCGCGTACGTGCCGAGGATGATGCGGCGCTTGACCTCGTCGCCGAAGCCGGCTTCGCGGGTCAGGGCGGTGACGTCCTCGGCGGACTTCGTACCGTCGTCGCCGACGCGCAGGCCGTAGCGCATGGCGTCGAAGCGGGCCAGGTTGGAGGAGCACTCGGACGGCGCGATCAGGTAGTACGCGGCCATCGCGAGGTCGAAGGAGGGGCAGTCCAGCTCGACGATCTCGGCGCCGAGCTCCTTGAGGAGCTCCACCGACTCGTTGAAGCGCTGGACGACACCGGCCTGGTAGCCCTCACCGGCGAACTGCTTGACCACACCGACGCGCATGCCGGCGACGGAGCCGTTGCGGGCGGCCTCGACGACCGGCGGGACCGGGGCGTCGATGGAGGTGGAGTCGAGCGGGTCGTGCCCGGCGATCACCTCGTGCAGGAGCGCCGCGTCCAGGACCGTACGGGCGCAGGGCCCGCCCTGGTCGAGGGAGGAGGAGAAGGCGACCATGCCGTAGCGGGAGACACCGCCGTACGTGGGCTTCACGCCGACCGTGCCGGTGACGGCGGCGGGCTGGCGGATGGAGCCGCCGGTGTCCGTGCCGATCGCGAGCGGGGCCTGGAAGGCGGCAAGGGCCGCCGCGGAGCCGCCGCCGGAGCCGCCGGGGATCCGGGTGAGGTCCCAGGGGTTGCCGGTGGGGCCGTAGGCGCTGTTCTCGGTGGAGGACCCCATGGCGAACTCGTCCATGTTGGTCTTGCCGAGGATGACGACGTCGGCTTCCTTCAGCTTGCGCGTCAGGGTGGCGTCGTAGGGCGGGATCCAGCCTTCGAGGATCTTCGAACCGACGGTCGTCGGGACCCCGACGGTGGTGAAGATGTCCTTGAGGGCGAGGGGGACGCCGGCCAGCGGGCCGAGCTTCTCGCCGGCCTCGCGCTTGGCGTCGACGGCGCGGGCCTGCGCGAGCGCGCCCTCGCGGTCCACGTGGAGGAAGGCGTTGACCTTCTCGTCGGTGGCGTCGATGCGGGCCAGGTGGGCCTCGGTCACCTCGACGGCCGTGAGCTCGCCGGAGGCGATCTTCCCGGCGGTCTGGGCGGCCGTGAGCTTGATGATGTCGACCATGGTTGTTAGTCCTCCCCCAGGATCTGCGGCACCTTGAAACGCTGCTGCTCCTGGGCGGGAGCACCGGAGAGCGCCTGCTCGGGGGTGAGCGACGGACGGACCTCGTCCGCGCGCATGACGTTCGTCAGCGGCAGCGGGTGGGAGGTCGGCGGGACGTCTTGGTCGGCGACCTCGGAAACGCGGGCGACCGCGCCGATGATGTCGCCGAGCTGTCCGGCGAAGTGATCCAGCTCGTTGCTGGACAGCTCAAGGCGCGCCAGCCGAGCGAGGTGGACGACCTCCTCGCGCGTAATGCCAGGCATGCAGCGATCCTCTGGGGGTGGGTGGATGTGTAGTTTCGGTCCCAATCCTATGGGGCCGGGCCCCCGGCCAGCGAAACGGTTTGGCCCGGACCACTGCGCGGGGGCCGCAGGCGCTGCCCGACCCCGCGCCTGATTCGCCGGCGGGGCTCAGGGATCCGGGGCTCCGCCCCGCACCCCGCTCCTCAAACGCCGGAGGGGCTGGACGGTGCCGGCGTCAGCCGAATCCAAGCCTCGCCGGCGTTTGAGGCGCGGGGCGGGGCCCCGGCGGTGGCGGCGCCCGCTCAGACCGCGTCGGCCTCCGCGGCGGCGAGTTCCGCCGTGATGTCCGCCGGGCGGCGCCAGCCGCGCTCGCCGCGGGCCAGCAGCCAGGCGGTGGCCTCCTGCGGCGGCATGGCGGCGGCGACCAGCCAGCCCTGGACGGCGTCGCAGCCCAGGTCCCGCAGCCGCTCCCACGTCTCGTCGTCCTCCACGCCCTCCGCCACGACCAGCAGGCCCAGCGAGTGCGCGAGGTCCACCGTGCAGCGGACGATCTCCGCGTCCTGCGCGTCGACCGCCAGCCGGCCGACGAACGACCGGTCGATCTTCAGCTCGCTGACCGGCAGGCGGCGCAGGTGGACGAGGGAGGAGTAGCCGGTGCCGAAGTCGTCGAGGGACATCTTCACGCCGTGGCCGGTGAGCCCGGCCATGGTGTCGGCCGCCCGCTGGGGGTCCTCCAGCAGGACGTGTTCCGTTATCTCCAGCTGCAGCCCGCTCGCCGGGACCCCGTGGCGGGCCAGTCGCGCGGCGACCGCGCCCGCGAAGCCCGGGGTGTGGACGTCGCGGGGCGATACGTTGACGGCCACCGGGACCTTGAGGCCCTGGGCCCGCCACCGCGCCACCTGGGCGAGGGCCGTCTCCAGTACGTACTCCGTCAGGTGCGGCATGAGCCCGGAGGTCTCGGCGATCGCGATGAACTCGTCCGGGGACACCCGGCCCCGTTCCGGGTGCACCCATCGCACCAAGGCTTCGAGCCCGGCGACCTGGCCGTCGAAGCGGACCTTCGGCTGGTAGTGGAGTTCCACTTCCCCGGCGTCGAGGGCTCTGCGGAGGTCGCCGAGCAGGCCCAGGCGGTCGGGGGTGTTGCTGTCGCGCTTGGACTCGTACACCTCGACGCCCGTGCGGTCGCGCTTCGCCTGGTACATCGCCACGTCCGCGCGCCGCAGCAGCCCCTCCGCGTCGAGCGCGTGGTCGGGGAAGACGGCGAGGCCCGCGCTGGCCTCCAGGACGAGTGTGAGGCCGTCCAGGTCGAGGGGGGAGCTGAGCTCCGCGACCAGGTGGCGGGCGATGCGCTGGGCGCTGGTGGTGGAGTCGGCGAAGGGGAGCAGGACGGCGAACTCGTCGCCGCCGAGCCGGGCCGCCTCGGCGTCCTCGGGCAGCGCCTGGCGCAGCCGCTCGGCGATCTGGAGCAGCAGCCGGTCGCCCGCCAGGTGCCCCAGGGTGTCGTTGACCGCCCGGAAGCGGTCCAGGTCGATGAGCACGAGAGCGGCCCGGGTGCCGGAACGTTCGGCCTCGTCCAGGGCGGACCAGGCCCGCTCCAGCAGCCACTGCCGGTTGGGCAGCCCGGTCAGCGGGTCCCTCAGCTGTTCCTCGGCGCGGGCCCGGGCGATCCACAGGGTGGAGTCCAGTGCGATCAGCGGTACGGCGAACAGCGGCAGCAGCACCGGCTGGCTGACGGCGACGACGCAGATCAGGGGGGCGATGCCGAGCAGCGCCACGGCTACTAAGGCCTGCCGGAGCAGAGCGGTGCGGGCGACGGTGGGCAGCCCGTCGCCGCGCGGAGCCAGCGCGATCCAGAGCAGGAACCGGGTGGCGAGCAGGTAGGCGACGGCGACGAGGACGATCTCGGGGACCGCCTCCAGCCCCCAGGAGGCCGGGAGCCAGGGGGTCTCGACGGAGGGTGCCTCGCCGAAGGCGGCGAGGACGAGCGCCCCGGCGCCGATGCCGAGGATGTCCACGGAGCCGTGCAGCAGCCCCTGCCGCCAGCGGTGCCGGCGTGCGGCCCCGACCAGGGAGACCACCGCGAGCGAGACCAGTCCGGCGGGGACCCATCCGTAGAGGATGAGCACGCCGAGGGTGAGCGCGGCGCCCGATCCGGTGCCGCCCCACCAGCGGTCGCGGCCGAGGGCGACGAGGTGGCCGACGATGATGCCCGTGAGGATGGCCAGGGCCCAGCCGACCGGCCCGCCGGGGAACAGCGCATGACGACCGCTCAGCGCGGAGACGATGCCGACGGTGAGCGCCGTGACGGCGAGGCCCACGACGAGGAAGGGCAGCGCACCGCGCCGCTCCTGCCCGCCCGCGCCGGTGTGGACCGGCCGGGTCTCCCGTGTCCTGGCACCCAGGACACCGGGCCTGCCCGACCTGCCCGCCCGCATGGACGGGAGTTCCCCGCCGAATTCAGGTGACGGGTCGGCGCTTTCGGTGGGTTTCATGCCCGTACCTCTCACAGCCGGCGATGCCGATGTCACGCGATGGCCCCGATGTCATGCCACCACGGCCGAAATCGCATCCTGCAGCCGTGCACGACAGGCGCACCCCTCAACAGTAGGACGCGCGAGGCTCCCAGGGGCAGCGGTCGGCAGTGGTTGCCCGAATGCGACCCAGCCATCCTCATCAGTACGGTATCCGCCGAACGGGTGAGTTTGGACCGGGACCCCCCTGTCACCCGTCCGATGATCCGACAGCTCACCGCCCTGCGACCAGCCTTGTACCGGCCGTTTACCACCGTTCGCCGCGCCTGGCGTGCGCCCGCCCGTACGGCCGCACGCCACGCATCCGTTCGCCTTCGCTACTCCCCCTCGGCGATTCCCCTGTCGGTACTACTGCGCTTCGCCCTCGCCGTCCACCGGGAGCGCGGCCTCGCGTGCCGCGTCCGGCCCCTGCTCCAGCAGCACGGCGAATCCGGCGTCGTCGAGGACGGCGAGCTTCAACTGCATGGCCTTGTCGTACTTCGAGCCGGGGTTGTCGCCGACCACGACGAAGGAGGTCTTCTTCGACACGGATCCGGTGACCTTGGCGCCGCGGCTCTGCAGGGCCTCCTTCGCGCCGTCCCGGGTGTGGCTCTGCAAAGTGCCGGTGACGACGACGGTCAGCCCCTCCAGGGGCCGCGGCCCCTCCTCCTCGGCGGAACCTTCCTCCTCCATCCGGACCCCGGCCTCACGCCACTTGCGCAGGATCTCCTGGTGCCAGTCGACGGCGAACCACTCCTTGAGCGAGGCGGCGATGATCGCGCCGACGCCCTCGGTGGCGGTCAGCTCCTCCTCGGTGGCCTGCTCGATGCGCTCGATCGAACGGAACTCGCGGGCGAGGGCCTCGGCCGCGACCGGTCCGACGTGCCGGATCGACAGGCCGTTGATGATGCGGGCGAGCGGGCGGTCCTTGGCGGCGGCGATGTGCTCCAGCATGGCCAGCGCGTTCTTCTTCGGCTCGCCCTTCTGGTTGGCGAAGACCGTGACGATCTTCTCCTCGCCCGTCTTCGGATCCCGCTTGGGCAGCCCGCTGTCCGGGTCCAGGACGTACGCCTTGATGGGCAGCAGCTGCTCGATGGTCAGGCCGAAGAGGTCGCCCTCGTCCAGCAGCGGCGGCTGGGCCGGCTCCAGCGGGCCGGTCAGCGCGGCCGCGGCCACCATGCCGAAGTTCTCGATGTCCAGGGACTGGCGGCCGGCCAGGTAGGCGACCCGCTCGCGCAACTGGGCCGGGCAGGTCTGGCCGTTGGGGCACCGCACGTCGATGTCCCCCTCCTTCATCGGCCGCAGCTCCGTCCCGCACGCGGGGCAGACGGCCGGCATCACGAACTCCCGCTCGGTGCCGTCGCGCAGGTCCACCACCGGGCCGAGGATCTCGGGGATGACGTCGCCCGCCTTGCGCAGGACCACGGTGTCCCCGATGAGGACGCCCTTGGCCTTGACGACCTCCTGGTTGTGCAGGGTCGCGAACTCCACCTCGGAGCCCGCCACCTTCACCGGCTCCACCTGCGCGTACGGGGTCACCCGGCCGGTGCGGCCGACGCCGACCTTGATGTCGATCAGCTTGGTGTTGACCTCTTCGGGCGCGTACTTCCAGGCGATCGCCCAGCGCGGGGCGCGGGCGGTGGAGCCGAGCCGGCCCTGGAGGGCGATCTCGTCGAGCTTGACGACGACGCCGTCGATCTCGTGCTCCACCGAGTGCCGGTTCTCGCCGAAGTCCGCGATGAACTCCCGGACCTCGGCGAGCGTGGAGACCACCTTGTTGTGCTGCGCGGTCGGCAGACCCCACTCGTGCAGCAGCTCGTACGCCTGCGACTGACGCTCGATCTCGAAGCCCTCGCGGGCGCCGATGCCGTGGACGACCATGTGCAGCGGGCGGCTCGCGGTGACCTTGGGGTCCTTCTGCCGCAGCGAACCGGCCGCCGCGTTGCGCGGGTTGGCGAAGGGCTTGCCCTCCGCCTCCACCAGACGCGCGTTGAGCTCCTGGAACTTCTCCATCGGGAAGTAGACCTCGCCGCGGATCTCGACCAGCGCCGGGATCCGGTCGCCCTCCAGCCGGTCCGGGATCTCGGCGATGGTGCGGACGTTGGGCGTGATGTCCTCACCGGTGCGGCCGTCGCCGCGGGTGGCCGCCCGGGTGAGACGGCCGTTCTCGTAGGTGAGGTTGACGGCCAGGCCGTCCACCTTGAGCTCGCACAGGTAGTGGTAGTCCGAGGTGTTCACGTCCCGGGCCACCCGCTCGGCCCAGGCCGCCAGTTCCTCGTCGTCGAAGGCGTTGTCGAGGGAGAGCATGCGCTCCCGGTGCTCGACGGAGGCGAAGTCCGTCGCGTACGCCCCGGCCACCTTCTGGGTGGGCGAGTCGGGCGTACGGAGCTCCGGGTACTGCTCCTCCAGTGCCTCAAGCGAGCGCAGCAGCTGGTCGAACTCGGCGTCGCTGACGACCGGCTGGTCGTTCACGTAGTACCGGAAGCGGTGCTCCTCGACCTGCTCCGCCAGCAGCGCGTGCTGATCACGCACCGCCGTCGGTACTGCCGTGTCCTGCTGTTCGGCTGCCATGCCGTGTCCTCCCGTGGCCCGTCTTCGACCGTCACTCAGGGTTGTCGGCGAGCGACCTCGCCGCCCTGACGCAATGCGCCTGCACCGCGCGGGCGTAGGCGGGCGAAGCGCCCGCCAGACCGCACGACGGGGTGACCACGACGGACTCCGCCAGAGTCCCCGGGGCCAGCCCCAGCCTGCGCCAAAGCTTCCTGACACCCATGACGCTACCGCCCGGGTCCGACAACGGGGCGTCGGTGCCGGGCACCACTCCGGCGAAGAGTTTCGTGCCGCTCTCGACCGCTTCCCCGATGGCGTCGTCCTCGCGCTCGGTGAGCAGGGAGAAATCGAACGACACCCCCGTGGCACCGGCCCTGCGGAGCAGCCCGAAGGGGACCTCGGGCGCGCAGGAGTGCACCACGACCTCCCCGTCGTGGACGGCGAACAGGTCGCGCAGCGCACCCTCGACCACCTGCCGGTCGACGGCGCGGTAGGTGCGGTAGGCGCTCGCCGAGCGGACCCGGCCGAGCAGTACGGCCGTCAGCGAGGGCTCGTCGAGCTGCAGCACGACCTGCGCCCCCGGAATGCGCTTGCGTACGTCGGCCAGGTGCTCGCGCAGGCCTTCGGACAGCGATCCGGCCAGGTCCCGGCAGGCCCCCGGGTCCTGGAGCATGGCCTCGCCGCCGTGCAGTTCCAGGGCGGCGGCCAGCGTCCACGGTCCGACGGCCTGGACCTTGAGCTTCCCCGTGTACCCCTGGGTGAACTCTTCCAGCGCGTCGAGGTCCTCCCCCAGCCAGGACCGGGCCCGCTTCGAGTCCCGTCCCGGGCGGTCGCTGATCCGCCAGCCGCTGGGCTCGACGTGGGCGTACATGTCGACGAGCAGTCCGAGGGACCGGCCGATCATGTCCGCGCCGGGCCCGCGGGCGGGCAGCTCGGCGAGGTAGGGGAAATCCTCGAAGGACCCGGTGACGGTCTTCGCTGCCTCGCGGGCGTCGCCGCCGGGCAGCGATCCGACGCCGGTGGCGCCGGCGCTCATCGGCCCGGCCGGACGCTCAGGTCGTTGACCTCGGCGTCGCGGGGCAGGTCGATGGCCATGACGATCGTGGTCGCCACGGACTCGGGGTCGATCCAGGCGGCCGGGTCGTACTCCTTGCCCTCCTGCGAGTGCACCTTGGCCTGCATGGGGCTGGCGGTGCGGCCCGGGTAGACGGAGGTGACGCGGATGCCGTTGGCCCGCTCCTCGCCGCGCAGCGAGTCGGCGAGGGCCTTGAGCCCGTGCTTGGAGGCGGCGTACGCGCTCCAGTCGGGGTGGGCGGTCAGGCCGGCGCCCGAGTTCACGAAGACGACGGTGGCCTTGGAGGCGCGCAGGGTGGGCAGCAGCAGCCGGGTGACCTCGGCGGGGGCGATCAGGTTCACGTTGAGCTGCTGGTGCCAGGTCTTGGGCCGGAGCTCACCGACCGGTCCGAGGTCGACGATCCCGGCGATGTGCAGCAGGGAGTCGATCCGCTCCGGGACGGCCTGCTTGGAGAACGCCCACGACAGCCGGTCGGGATCGGCGAGGTCGCCGACGAGGGACGTGGCGCCGGGGTAACGGTCGACGAGCTCGCGGGCACGGCCGGCGTCCCGGGCGAGGAGGACGAGGTCGTCGCCGCGTGCGTGCAGCCGGGCCGCGACGGCGGCGCCGATGCCGGAGCCGGCACCGGTGATCAAGTGAGTAGCCATACCGCCCATGCTCGCACCCCCGGGCGGGCGCGGGGGCCGAAGGCCGAGGTCAGGTGCCGCGGGCCGGGGTCAGGTGCCGACGGCCGCCGCGTGGGCACGTTCCACGGCGGCGCGGGCCGCGGCCGCCTGCTCCGCCGTGACGGCGGGGGCGAAGCCCTGGCCGATCACGGCGTGCGGGAGCGCCGCGACGAGCCGGGCCCGCACGTCGCCGCGCGGCCCGGCCCACCGCTCCAGGGCCTGGTCGCGTACCTCGGCCAGCGCGGCGGCGCGGTCCGGCGCGGGCGGGGCGAAGCGGCCGCCGCAGGCCCGCTCGTGCTCGGCCCAGCGGTCCTCCCAGAACTCCACCGTCCAGCCGGGCCAGCGGGCGGCGGGGGCACGCCCGTGGGCGCGGGCCGTGTTCAGCCACCAGCCGACCCGGCGCCTCTCGGGATCCACGTGGATGCCGGCATCCGCCGGCAGCCGGTGGCTCCGGTGGTCCGGGGCGTCCCGCAGCCGCTCCAGCAGGGCGGGCCCCTCCTCGACGGGGTGGTCGTTGATGTCGGCGAGCACGTGACAGCGGTCCGCGCCGATGGTGACCACGGCGACCAGCGGGTCGGGGGCGTCCAGCTCCTCGTCGTCCGGCTCCAGTGCGGGACCGGGGTACACGGCGGTGTCCGCCTCCTGCGGGTCGAGCCCGAGGTGGGCGCGCAGCCCGCTCTGGCCGTCGTAGAGCCAGCGCACCTCCCAGCCCGGCCAGCCGCACCGCAGCAGCTCCAGGGTGGCGGCCCGGGTGCGCTGGGAGGCGATGGCCCCGTCCCGTGCGAAGAGCAGCAGGAGCCGGCGGTCCTCGTCGGCGAGGACGCCGCCCTCGACCATGTCGTCGGGGTACCAGTCGTCCTCCCGAGCGTGGCTGCGCAGGTACGGGAGCACCGCCTCGGGCCCGGCCAGCAGGTCGAGGTCCAGGTCCACGGCGCCGTAGGAGGAGCGGTGGCGGGTGTGGCCCCGGGAGCCCGGGAGGACGAAGACGGCCCGGTTGCCCATCGTCAGAGCCCTGCGGCTTCGCGCAGGCCGGCGGCCGTCTTCGAGGCGTCGTAGTCGGCCGGGACGCCCTCGACGAGGATGACCTCGCCGGCCATGTGGTCCGTGCGCAGCGGGAGGATGGCCCGGTAGGCGTCGGAGGCGTACCAGGCACGCGCCCGCTCCATGTCGGGGAAGCCGATGACGACGACGGTGCCGGGGAAGGGGCCCTCCAGGACCTCGACCTCCTTGCCGTGGACGAGGAAGCGGCCGCCGAAGGGATCCATCGTCGACTGGATGGTCTCGATGTACGTGAGGATGTCCTCGTTCATCGTCTCGGGGCGGATGTGGGCGATGGCGTACGCGGTCATGGTCTGCTCCCCTGTCGACCGGCCCGTCGGCCCGGGCCCGCTGATCCGATCCTGTCAGGGCGCGGCTCCTGCTGCGATTACCTCCCAGGTCATGCCGATGCGGGCTGGAAGGTGCGCCGGTAGGCGATCGGTGAGACGCCGAGGGCGGAACGCATGTGCTGGCGCAGGGAGTTGGCCGAGCCGAAGCCGGCGCGGTGGGCCACCAGGTCGACCGGCAGGTCGCTGGACTCCAGCAGGTGACGGGCCAGTTCGAGCCGTTGCGCGGTGAGCCACTGCACCGGCGTCATGCCGACCTCGTCGCGGAACCGGCGCGTGAAGGTGCGCAGGCTCATCCGGGCGTGCGCGGCCAGTTCGCCGAGGGTGACCGGTTCGGCGAGGCGTTCCAGGGCCCACGCGCGGGTGGCGGTGGTGGTGGCGACGGTCGGCTCGGGGACGGGGCGGTCGATGTACTGGGCCTGGCCGCCGTCGCGCCAGGGCGGGACCACGCACAGCCGCGCGGCCCGGTTGGCGACGCCCGTGCCGTGGTCCTGGCGGATCAGGTAGAGGCAGAGGTCGATGCCGGCGGCCACGCCGGCCGAGGTGAGGATGTCGCCGTCGTCGACGAAGAGGACCTCCTCGTCGAGCCGGACGCGCGGGAAGCCCCGCTGGAACTCGGGCGCGTGCAGCCAGTGCGTGGTGGCGGGGCGGCCGTCGAGCAGTCCGGCGGCGGCCAGGACGTACGAGCCGGTGCACAGGGAGACCAGCCGGGTGCCGGGCCGGATCGCCGCGAGGGCGTCGGTCAGCGGCTGCGGCAGGGGCGCGCCGTGCGCGAGCTCGTCCATGGCGTGGGTGGGCGTGACGATCACGGTGTCGGCGGCGGCGAGGGCCTCGGGGCCCGCCGAGACGCCGACGGTGAAGCCCGCGTCGCTGGTCACGGGCAGGCCGTCGGCGGTGCAGACGGTCACCTCGTAGAGCGGCGCCCCGGCCTCGTCCTGGGCGTTGCCGAAGACACGGGAGGGGATGCCGAGCTCGAACGGAGGGACCCCTTCGAGGGCGAGTACGGCAATTCGGTGCATGGCCAGATCCTGTCACATGGTGGCCGTACGGCCAACACTGCGCGGGTCGGCGAGCGGGGAAAGTGAGGTCATCGGCCGGGACACCGGCCGGCAGGAACCCAGCAAGGAGACATGTCATGCGCGCCGTCGTCATCAGCAAGTGGGGCGGACCCGAGGTCCTCGTCGAGACCGAGGCCGAGCGTCCGGAGCCCGGTATGGGCGAGGTCCTGGTGCGGGTCCACGCCGCCGGGGTCAACCCCGTGGACTGGAAGACGCGCGAGAGCGGCGCCCTGATCCCCTGGGGCCCGGTGCCGGCGGTCGGCTGGGACGTGTCCGGCACCGTCGAGGCCGTGGGACCGGGCGTGACCCTGTACCAGGTGGGCGACGAGGTGTACGGGATGCCCCGCTTCCCGCAGCAGGCCGGCGCGTACGCCGAGTACGTGACGGGACCCGCCCGGCACTTCGCCCCCAAGCCGGCCACGCTGGACCACGTGCAGGCCGCGGCGCTGCCGCTGGCCGCGCTGACCGCCTGGCAGGCCCTGGTGGACACGGCCGGGGTGAGCGCCGGGCAGCGGGTGCTGGTGCACGCGGCGGCCGGCGGGGTGGGCCACCTGGCGGTACAGATCGCCAAGGCCCGCGGCGCGTACGTGATCGGCACCGCGAGCGCGGGCAAGCACGCGCTGCTGCGCGAGCTCGGCGCCGACGAGGTGATCGACTACCGCACCACGGACTTCGAGGACGCCGTCGCCGACGTGGACGTCGTGATCGACGCCATCGGCGGGGACTACACGCGGCGCTCCCTGAAGGTCCTCAAGGCCGGCGGCCATCTGGTGACCCTGCCCGGCCCGGACTCCCTCCCGGCCGACCCGCAGGGGGTGCACGCCTCCTGGGTCCTGGTGGAGCCTGACCTGGGCGGCCTGCGGGAGATCGCGGCGCTCGTCGAGCAGGGCCTGCTGAAGCCGCTGGTCGACACGGTGCTGCCGCTGGAGCAGGCCGCGAAGGCCCACGAGATCGGCGAGCAGGGCCGCACCACCGGCAAGATCGTCCTGACCGTCGCCTGAGGCGCACACCGGCCGCGACCCGTCCGGGCGATCAGGTTCGCCGCAGTCCGCCCGCTGCCCTGGCATTGCCAGGGCAGCGGGCGGACTGCGTCCCTGGCATTGCCAGGGAGGGCGACATGATCTCCTGCGTGCTCTGCCGGGTGACGATCACCGGGTCGAACCACCGCTCGGAGACGTTGTGGAGGTCATCGGGCAGGTGACCCTCCGCCCGGCACGTCCTGGCCGGCCGGCCCCGCCGGCCGGCCGCGCAGGTGGCGCTGGAGGCGGGCGTGGCGGAACTGGTAGACGGCGCCGACCTGGCGCAGGACACCGCGCCGGTAGGCGTCCTCCAGGAAGGCGACCGTCGCCCAGGGGAGGCGGCCGGTCAGCGGCAGCCAGATCCGGGCCAGGAGCACCCACTGGCCCCAGGCGGTGAACGCCAGCACGTAGGAGAGCGCGCCGGCCACCCCGCCCACGGCGCCGAGCGCGAGCCCCTCGGCCATCGGCCAGGTCAGGGGGCCGACGACACCCTGGAGCAGCTCGGTCATGAGCCGGCCGCCGAAGGCGATCACCAGGGTCAGCATCGGCGCGAGGAAGAGTGCCTGGCGCACCACGATACTGCGGTTGACGGCCAGCAGGTCCGTCGGGGTGGCGGCCCGGCCGAGGTCGATGGGGGTCTCCAGCGTGGCCACGAGCCCGAGTACGAGGCCTCCTGCCAGGGCGAACGTGAGCCCGTACATGAGGCAGTTGACGGCCGTCGCCTCGATCACCGCCGCGTTGACCAGCACCCCGCCGTACGTCAGCTGCGCGCCCACGGTGAAGGCGATCCCGCACCCGAGGCCCATCACGAAGCCGCCCAGCAGTCCGGCCGGAACCAGGGTGGCGAACCTGCGGGAGGACGGTCCGACGCCGCGCCGGCGGCGGCCGGGCAGCCGCATCCGCACCCGGGACGGCTCGAACGCCCTGATCCCGAGCACGGCCATGAGCCCGTAGACCAGCCCGAAGGCGAGGCCGACGGCGGGGCCGAACAGCACCGCGTCCAGCAGGCCCGCACCCAGGGCGAACGCGGCGCCGCGGCCCGCGGCCAGGTTCTTCGCCGGGAAGACCAGCCAGTCGGCGACGGCGGTGACCAGGGAGCAGGCGAGGACGACGGCCAGGATCCGCGAGGACGGCCGCAGCGAGTCGCGCAGCTGCCACCACGCCAGGTCCTGGCCCGCGCGGCGCCCGGGCCGGTCCAGGTGGTCGGCGAGGTGGCCCAGGTAGCGCCCGGCGCGGTACGGGTCCCAGCCACGGGACCTGCGCCCGCGGCGGGCGCCCGGGACGGCCATGGGCAGCGGCCGGTAGACGCTCGGCACGAACCCGGCCAGCAGATGCTCCTCGATGGCCTCCGGGGTCGGGAAGCGGGCCTCGTCCAGCAGCCCGGCAGGGTCCTGGGCCGGGGTGTCGCTGTAGGCGGTCCGGGCGAGCAGGACCATCAGCGGGGTGCTCAGTACGGCCCTGAGGCGGGCGCCCGGGCTGTCCTCCGGGTCCGTGCGCAGCCGCTCCAGGACGGGGTCCCACCCGGTGGCGGCCCGGCCGTCCCCGCCCTCCCGGCCGGCCGGTCCCTCCCGGCCGGCCGGCGCCCTCGGGCGCGCGGTGCGCGGCAGGTAGTGGACCAGGTCGGCGGCGTCGAGGTCCAGCAGCTCGATGCCCGCGGTCCGGCGGAGCACCTCGACCCCGACGGCTTCGGCGAACTGCTCGGTGCGGCTGGTCAGGAGCAGCGGCAGCGAGCTCGCGTTGAGTTCGCGCAGGGCGACGCCGAGCAGCCCGGTGGCCATCTCGTCGAATCCGTCCAGGACCGGCAGGATCCATCCGGCGTCCACCAGGGCGGCGGCGAGGGTCGAGCCGCCGGGGGCGCGGGCGTCGAGGTTCGGGTGGTCGCGCAGCAGGCGGGCGATCAGCCAGTCGCGCAGGGTGGTGCCGGTCGGGTCCCACGACCCCATGCTGAAGACCACCGGCACGGGCTCGGCGTCGGAGCGCGCGCCCAGGTGGTCGAGGACGAACCGCAGGACGAGGACGGTCTTGCCGGAGCCGGCCCGGCCGAGCACCACCAGCCGCCCGGACCGGACGCGCCGGTAGACGTCGGCGATGTCCGTGAGGCCGCCGTCCAGGGAGAGCGGGCCGCGGGCGGTTCCGGGCGCGGTGCCGCGGATGTTGTCCCAGTGGTCCAGCAGGTCGGCGGGGGCCGACCGCCACCGCACGGGAAGCGGGAAGGGGTCGTGGATGCGGCGCTGCTCCTCCTCGCGGATGCAGCGGCCGTAGACGTCGTGGGCGAGCGCCCCGGCGGCCTCGGCCAGGGCGCCCCGGGACGTCGGCAGTGTGCGGTGCGGCGCCGGCCGGGCCGGATGTTCCGGTTCGGGCGTCCGCTCCGGCACCGGCCGGGGCGCCTGCACCGGCTCCGGCTCCGGCTCCGGTACGGGAGCACGTGCGGCACGCAGGTCCTCACCGGCGGCGGCTCCGTTGCCGCGGTGGGCGGCCAGCAGATCCGTCCAGAGCTCGTCCCGGTCGCGCTTCAGCTCGTCGGCCAGCGCGTGCGCGACCTGCTTCACCGTTCCCATCCGGGCGTCGGTGGGTTTGCCGGTCTCCAGCCGGTGGATGGTGCGGACCCCGAGCCGGGACCGCTCGGCCAACTGCTCCTGCGTCATCCCCGCCTCGTGCCGCAACCCGCGGAGCAACGCACCGAACCGGCTGCTCACTTGTCCGCCCTTTCACCCGACGACGACCCTGCCACTTGAGTCCGATGTCCTCCCGGATCCCGGTCAAACCACGGGGCATCACCGACCGGCCACATATGGCCGGTTGCGGGCATGGTCCCCCGACCAGCACGAACACCACGATGAGTGCCGGTCGCCGCACTCGACGCGGTGTCCGCCTTGACCCAGGGGAGTTGACCCGTATGTCCACCAAGAAGCCGCACAGGCTCGCCCATCGCCTCAAGTCCGTCGTCGCGTCGACGGTCCTCCTGCTCGCCGGCGCCGTGGCCGCGCCGACCACCGCGCAGGCCGCCCCGGCGAACCACTACTACATCGAGATCGGCGGTACCGGTGCGGCCGCGGCCGCACCGGGGTGCACCACGAGCTTCGACGCCGCGAACCGGCATCTGAACGGGGGCATCGCGATTCCGGTCTGCTACGTGGCCAGCGGCGGCCCCTTCGTCGGCAGCCACAACGAACAGCCGGCCCCCTTCGCACCGAGCTTCGGCGACAGCGTGAACCAGGGCTACTGGAACGCCCGGGCCGCCTTGGAGGAGGCCTACCGGACCGACCCGACCGCCACCTTCACGATCGCCGGCTACTCCCAGGGCGCCTGGGTCGCCGACCTGTTGCTCCAGACGATCGCCGACAACGGCACCGAGGTGCCGCGCGACCGGGTCGACGGCATGCTCTACTCCGACCCGATGCAGCCCGGAACCGGTTTCTGGCGCCTGGTCCCCCAGGGGGTCCTCATCCCGTTCGTGGCGTACTCCCCCGGCACCGGGCCGGAGGATTTCCCCGGCGTCCCGGTCCAGCGCCACTGCATCAAGACCGACGGGGTCTGTGACGCGACGTCCCTGGACTCCTTCCCCGGCTTCCTGCAGCAGCACCCGCGTTACTTCCGGGAGGGCGAGATCATCGCGACCACCCTCGCCCAGCACGGCGGCAGCGGGACCGTCTGGTACCCGGCGGCCTGATCGGGGCAGCACGGCGCCGCGGCCCGCCCGGGGGGACGGGCCGCGGCGTCGTGCCGTGGAAGGCGGCGTTCAGACGGTGGCGGCGGCCCGCGTCGTGGTCGCGATGGTGGCCGAGCCGACCACACGGGTGCCGTCGTACAGCACGATCGCCTGGCCGGGGGCCACGCCCCGGACCGGCTCCGTGAAGGAGACGCGCAGCTCGCCGTCCACGACCTCGGCGAAGACCTCGGTCTCGCCGCCGTGGGCGCGCAGCTGGGCGGTGTAGGTGCCCGGGGCGGCGGCCACGGCTCCGCACCAGCGGGGGCGGATCGCGGTGAGGGCGGTGACGTCGAGGGCCTCGACGGGGCCGACGGTGACGGTGTTGTTCACCGGCGAGATGTCGAGGACGTAGCGCGGCTTGCCGTCGGGGGCGGGGTGGCCGATGCGCAGGCCCTTGCGCTGGCCGATGGTGAAGCCGAAGGCGCCCTCGTGGGTGCCGACCTTCTCGCCGGTCACCTCGTCGACGATGTCGCCCTCGGCCTTGCCGAGGCGGTTCGCGAGGAAGCCCTGGGTGTCGCCGTCGGCGATGAAGCAGATGTCGTGGCTGTCGGGCTTCTTCGCGACGGCCAGCCCCCGCTCCTCGGCCTCGGCGCGGATCTCTTCCTTGGTGGTGAGGGTGTCACCGAGCGGGAAGAGGGCGTGGGCGAGCTGCTTCTCGTCGAGGACGCCGAGGACGTAGGACTGGTCCTTGGCCATGTCGGAGGCGCGGTGCAGCTCGCGGGAGCCGTCCTCGTTCAGCACGACGGTGGCGTAGTGACCGGTGCAGACGGCGTCGAAGCCGAGCGCGAGGGCCTTGTCGAGCAGCGCCGCGAACTTGATCTTCTCGTTGCAGCGCAGGCACGGGTTCGGGGTGCGCCCGGCCTCGTACTCGGAGATGAAGTCCTCGACGACGTCCTCGCGGAAGCGCTCGGCGAGGTCCCAGACGTAGAACGGGATGCCGATGACATCGGCGGCCCGGCGGGCGTCTCGGGAGTCCTCGATGGTGCAGCAGCCGCGGGCGCCGGTCCGGAAGGACTGCGGGTTCGCGGAGAGCGCCAGGTGGACGCCGGTCACGTCGTGCCCGGCTTCGACCGCGCGGGCGGCGGCGACGGCGGAGTCCACGCCCCCGGACATGGCGGCCAGGACGCGAAGGGGA
The DNA here is from genome assembly GCF_042894785.1 of Streptomyces sp. NPDC001502. Classification (NCBI taxonomy): domain Bacteria; kingdom Bacillati; phylum Actinomycetota; class Actinomycetes; order Kitasatosporales; family Streptomycetaceae; genus Streptomyces; species Streptomyces sp. NPDC001502. The sequence continues at coordinate 446,119 of NZ_JBIAVW010000004.1, read as the reverse complement.
CGGGCGGTGCGCGGCAGGTTCTCAGTCATAGCACCGTCCAGAGTACGGGGGAACCGGGCGGGGTCACAGCGCGTTATCGGGGTACGGGGGGTGGATCACATCGTCGAGCAGGGGAACAAGGGGAAGAAGTCGCCGGGGCGGACCCGCAGGGCCGTGCTCTTCGGCGGGCTCGGGGTCTTCGCGGCGGCGGCGGTGGCCGGCCGGGAGGAGATCGGCCGGGCCTGGTGGCTGATACCGGGTGTGGACAAGCCCCGCAAGGAGGGCGAGCTCGACCACGCGGGCGCGAGCTGGACGTCGGCCTCGCCGGCGAACTGGCGCAAGGCGGACCGCCCGGCCGACTACCGGGTGGACCGGATCGTCGTGCATGTCACACAGGGCGGCTTCCAGTCCTCGGTGGACGCCTTCCAGAACCCGTGGCACAAGGCGTCGGCGCACTACATAGTGCGCGGGGACGGGCACGTGGAGCAGATGGTGCGCGAGCTGGACGTGGCCTTCCACTCGGGGAACCGCTCGATGAACGAGCGCAGTGTCGGCATCGAGCACGTGGGCTTCGTGGACCGCCCGCAGGACTTCACGGACACGATGTACGCGGCTTCGGCGCGGCTGGCGGCCGACGTCTGCCGCCGGTACGGCATACCGGCGGACCGCACCCACATAGTCGGCCACTCCGAGGTGCAGGGCGCCGACCACACCGATCCCGGCCGCCACTGGGACTGGAACCGCTACATAGGCCTGATCCGGGCGGCCCTGGACGCTTAGGCCGGGCCCGGCAGGATCCGGAAGAGACGGCCTGGTGCTGTGGCCGGAAAGCTTGGCCGGGTTGCGGCGTCCGGTGCACGGGGTCTCCCCAGGCCCGCAGGGCCTGGGGGAAGCATCGTCGTGACCCGGTGAACCTTGCCGGTCACAGCACTAGCTGAGGCCCGCCGTGCGGGCGCGCTCCACCGCCGGGCCGATGGCCGCGGCCAGGGCCGCGACGTCCTCCTTGGTGGAGGTGTGGCCGAGGGAGAAGCGCAGGGTGCCGCGGGCCAGCTGCGGGTCGGTGCCGGCGGCCAGCAGGACGTGGCTGGGCTGGGCCACGCCCGCCGTGCAGGCGGAGCCGGTGGAGCACTCGATGCCCTGGGCGTCGAGCAGGAGCAGCAGCGAGTCGCCCTCGCAGCCGGGGAAGCTGAAGTGGGCGTTGGCGGGAAGCCGCTCGTCGGGGTCTCCCCCGAGAACGGCGTCGGGCACGGCCGCGCGGACGGCGGCGACCAGCTCGTCGCGCAGGGCGCCGATCTCGGTGGCGAACCGCTCGCGCCGTTCGACGGCGAGGACGGCGGCCACGGCGAAGGCGGCGACCGCCGGCACGTCGAGGGTGCCGGAGCGGACGTGCCGCTCCTGGCCGCCGCCGTGCAGGACGGGTACGGGACTCTGGTCGCGGCCGAGCAGCAGAGCGCCGATGCCGTAGGGGCCGCCGATCTTGTGGCCGCTGACGGTCATGGCGGCGAGAGCGCTGTCGCCGAAGTGGACGTCGAGCTGGCCGAAGGCCTGGACGGCGTCGGAGTGCAGCGGGATCCCGTACTCACGGGCGATGGCGGCCAGTTCGCGGACCGGCATGACGGTCCCGATCTCGTTGTTGGCCCACATGACGGTGGCCAGAGCCAGGTCGTCGGGGTTGCGCTCGACGGCCTCGCGGAAGGCGTCGGCGTGGACGCGCCCGTAGCGGTCCACGGGCAGGTACTCGACCTGCGCGCCCTCATGCTCGGCGAGCCAGTGGACGGCGTCGAGCACGGCGTGGTGCTCGACGGGGCTGGCGATGACCCGGGTCCGGGCGGGATCGGCGTCGCGCCGGGCCCAGTAGAGGCCCTTGACGGCGAGGTTGTCGGCCTCCGTTCCGCCGGCGGTGAAGACCACCTCGCTGGGGCGGGCGCCGACCGCCTCGGCGAAGGCCTCGCGGGCCTCCTCCACGGTACGGCGGGCCCGGCGGCCGGCGGCGTGCAGGGAGGAGGCGTTCCCCGTGGCGGCGAACTGCGCGGTCATCGCCGCGACGGCCTCCGGCAGCATCGGGGTGGTGGCGGCGTGGTCGAGGTAGGCCATGATCCCCCGATTCTACGAGCCCGCCGGTGGCCGCTTGCGCCGCGGGACCCCACGATGGCCGGCAAGGCACCCCGGGGCGCCGCCGGACCAGTCGGCCCGGGCCGGGCCGGCGTCAGGCCAGGCCGGCGTCAGGCCAGGCCGGCGTCAGGCCGGGCGCAGGGCGCGGGCCAGTTGGCGGGACTGCGCGACCAGGTGGTCCGAGGAGTCCCAGACCTCGGCGTCCTCCTCCAGGAAGCCGCCGGACAGGTTGCGGGTGGTGATGGAGACCCGGAGCGGGCCGGGGGCCGGGCGGCGGCGGACGTGGGTGGTGAGTTCCACCGTCGGGGTCCAGGCCACCAGGCCCATGTCGAAGGCGGTCGGCGGGAGCGCGTCGACGGCCAGGAGCATGGAGAGCGGGTCGGCGTCGCGGCCGTCGGCCAGCTCGAACCAGGCCCGCATCTCGCCCTTGCCGGAGGGCGCGCCGACGGCCCATCCGGCGGTCGCCGGGTCCAGGCGGAGGCGGAGCCGGTCCACGATGGCGGAGCTGCCGGGGATCGGGGCCGGGCCGGCCTCGGGGCCGATGCAGTCCTCGTAGGCGGGGATGGCGGGCGGCACGGCGACGGTGCGTACGTCGTCCGGCAGGGCCGCGAGGTCGCCGTAGGAGGCGAGGACGCGGATGCGCTCGATCTCGGCGCCGCTCTCGTCGTACTGGAACAGCGAGGCCTGGCCGGTGGAGAGGGTGCGGCCGACGCGGACGACCTGGGTGCGGATCACGGCGGGGCCGGGCACGGAGGAGGTCAGGTAGTGCGCGGAGACGGTGAACGGGTCCGGGTGCGGGAGGGCCGCCGACAGGGCCCGGCCGACCAGGGCCAGCAGGTAGCCGCCGTTCACGGCGGCGATGATCGTCCAGCCGGCGGAGAGTTCCGCGTCGTACACCCCGGGCTCGCCCGCGCGTGCGGTGATGGCGGTGTCGCGGTCGAACTCACTGTCGCCGATGGATGCCTTGGCAGCTGCGTGTGACATGCAAACGACGGTACACCGGCTTGCTACTAAGCGGTAGCTTTCTTTTGTTACGGCTCTTCGGCCACCGACGACCGCCTGTTCCAGGCCAGCGGTGCCCGCCAGTGGTAGCGCATGGCGAGGAGGCGGAGGACGAAGGTGGTGACGATCGCGAGGCCGGTGGTGATGCCGTTGAGGGCGTGCAGGCTGATGAAGACGGCCACCATCGAAGCGCCGACCAGCGCGGGGACGGCGTACATCTCGCGGTCGCGCAGCAGCGAGGGCACCTCGTTGACCAGCACGTCGCGCAGGACGCCGCCGCCGACGGCCGTGGTCACGCCGAGCGCCGCAGAGGCGGTGAGTCCGAGGCCGTACTCGTAGGCCTTGGTCGTGCCCGTCACGCAGAACAGCCCGAGGCCGGCCGCGTCGAAGACGTTGATGGCGCGGTTGATCCGCTGGACCTCGGGGTGCAGGAAGTAGACGATCGCGGCGGCGACCAGGGGGGTCACGAAGAAGCTGAGTTCGCCGAAGGCGGCGGGCGGCACGGCGCCGATGACGATGTCCCGGAAGAGACCGCCGCCCAGCGCCGTGACGAGCGCGAGCACGACGATGCCGAAGACGTCGAAGTTCTTGCGGACGGCGAGCAGGGCGCCTGCGGTGGCGAAGACGAAGATGCCGGCGAGGTCCAGGGCATGCTGGATCCCGGGCGGGAAGAGATCGTGGAGCACCGGGCCATTGTCACCTGCGGCGGGCTCGGCAGAATGCGGGGCTCCGCCGACGCCGGGTGTGCCGTGCGGTGCCGTCGCGGGGGCGCTGCCCCCGAACCCCCGCGCCTCGAACTCCCCCAGCTACCGCTGGGAGGGGCCCCCGGGCGGGGCTGGGATGGGATGGGGCCGGCGTCGTCCGGTGGGGCCGGAACCGCGCCGAAGGCGGTTTCGGCCCCACCGGGTGGTCACTCCGTGACCTTGGCCACCGCGTCCGCCGCGCCCGGCAGGGGCTGGTCGCCCGGTGCCTGGTCGGGGGCGTTCTCCGGGTGGTGGCAGGCCACCTGGTGGCCCGGCTTCAGCGCCAGCAGCGGCGGCTCCTGCGTCGCGCAGATCTGCGTGGCCTTCCAGCACCGGGTGTGGAAGCGGCAGCCGCTCGGCGGCGAGATCGGCGACGGGACGTCGCCCTTGAGCAGGATGCGGCCGCTCTTGGCGCCGCGCCGCCTCGGGTCGGGCACGGGCACGGCCGACATCAGTGCATTGGTGTAGGGGTGCATGGGCGACCCGTACAGCCCCTTGTTGTCGGCCAGCTCGACCATCTTGCCGAGGTACATCACGGCGATGCGGTCCGAGACGTGCCGGATGACGGAGAGGTCGTGCGCGATGATCACGTACGTGAGCCCGAGCTCGTCCTGGAGGTCGTCCAGCAGGTTCACCACCTGGGCCTGGATCGACACGTCCAGCGCCGAGACGGGCTCGTCCGCGACCACCAGCTTCGGCTTCAGCGCGAGAGCCCGCGCGATGCCGATGCGCTGGCGCTGGCCGCCGGAGAACTCGTGCGGGTAGCGGTTGTAGTGCTCGGGGTTGAGGCCCACGAGCGAGAGCAGCCGCTGGACCTCCGCCTTGAGCCCGCCCTCCGGGCTGACCTTCTGGAGCTTGAACGGCGCGCTGACGATGGTGCCCACCGTGTGGCGGGGGTTCAGCGAGCCGTACGGGTCCTGGAAGATCATCTGCACGTCCCGGCGCAGCGGGCGCATGCCCGACACCCCGAGGTGCGTGATGTCCTTGCCCTCGAACTCGATGGAGCCGCCGGTCGGCTCCAGCAGCCGCGTGATCAGCCGGCCCATGGTCGACTTCCCGCAGCCGGACTCGCCGACGATGCCGAGGGTCTCACCGCGCCGGACGTCGAAGTCGAGGCCGTCGACGGCCTTGACCGCGCCCACCTGGCGCCGGATCAGCCCCTTGGTGATCGGGAAGTGCTTCGTCAGGCCGGTGACCTTGAGCAGGACCTCGGGAGAGTCCTTGGCCTGCGCGGGAATGACCACCGATTCCGGCTTCTTCGTGTCAGGCGTCTCGGTCACAGCTTCGGCGCAATCTCTTCGGTCCAGATACGGGTCCGCTCGTCCTGCGACATGTGGCAGGCGGACCAGTGGCGGCTGTCGTCCTGGGTGAGCTCGGGCCGGACCGTACGCGTCACGTTGCCCTTGGGCACGTCGGCGTACGGGCAGCGCGGGTTGAAGGCGCAGCCGTCGGGGATGTTGATGAGGCTGGGCGGGGAGCCCTTGACCGGGATGAGGCGCTCGCTCTGCTCGCGGTCGATGCGCGGCATCGAGCCCAGCAGGCCCCAGGTGTAGGGGTGCCGGGGCTCGTAGAAGACCTTCTCGGCGGTGCCCCGCTCGACGCACCGGCCGCCGTACATCACGAGGATCTCGTCGGCCATCTCCGCGACCACGCCGAGGTCGTGCGTGATCATGATGACGGCGGAGCCGAACTCCTTCTGCAGATCGCGGATCAGGTCCAGGATCTGCGCCTGCACGGTGACGTCCAGGGCCGTGGTCGGCTCGTCCGCGATCAGCAGGTCGGGGTTGTTGACCAGCGACATCGCGATCATCGCGCGCTGGCGCATGCCGCCGGAGAACTGGTGCGGATAGTCGTTCACGCGCTTGCCCGGCTCGGGGATGCCCACCCGGTCGAGCATCTCGACGGCCCGCTTGCGCGCCGTCTTCTTGTCCACGTCGTTGTGGACGCGGTACGCCTCCACGATCTGGGCGCCGATCGTGTAGTACGGGTGCAGCGCGCTCAGCGGATCCTGGAAGATCATCGCCATGTCGCGGCCCCGCAGACGGCGCACCTCCTCGGGATCGGCGGACAGCAGTTCCCTGCCCCCGAGCCAGATCTCGCCCGACATCTCGACGTTGGAGCGGTCGGCGTTGCCCGCGCGGTGCAGGCCCATGACGGCCAGCGAGGTGACCGACTTGCCGGAGCCGGACTCGCCCACGATGCCGAGGGTCTGGCCCTTCTCCAGCTGGAAGGAGAGCCCGTCGACGGACTTGACGACGCCGTCGTCGGTGGGGAAGTGGACCTTGAGATCGCGTACGTCGAGGAAGGCCTGGGAGGGAGGGCCGTCACCCGGTCCCGCCACGAGGGCCGTGGCGGTGGCGGTGTGCGCGGCACGGTCGGCGGCGGCAGCGGCGGACGCGCCGGCCTCGCTCCCCTTCGGAGTCGGATCGGTCACGACAGCCTCACCCTCGGGTCGATGATGGCGTAGACGAGGTCGACCACCAGGTTGCACAGCACGATGAAGGCTCCGGCGAAGAGGGTCACCCCGAGGATCTTCGGCAGGTCGTTCACCGCGATGGCGTGGTACGCGTACTCACCGATGCCGTGGTACGAGAAGACCGTCTCGGTGACGATGGCGCCGCCGAGGAGCAGCCCGAAGTCCATGCCGAAGATGGTCACGATCGGGGTCAGCGCGGAACGCAGCCCGTGGCGGGTGATGACCACCCGCTCGCGCAGGCCCTTGGCGCGCGCGGTGCGGATGTAGTCCTCACTCATGGTCTCCAGCATTCCGGCCCGGGTGAGCCGGGCGTAGAGCGCCGAGTAGAGGAAGGCCAGCGTGCTCCATGGCAGGACCAGCCCCTGGAACCAGGCGGCCGGATCCTCGGAGAAGTCCACGTACACATTGGTGAACACGGGCCAGTTGAAGACGAAGACGGCCAGCGAGAGCGTGCCGGTGAAGAACATCGGCAGCGAGACGCCGGCGAGGGCCACGCCCATCGCGAGCCGGTCGAAGAGCGAGCCCGGTCGCAGGGCCGAGACCACGCCCGTGGTCACACCGGTGATCAGCCAGATGACGGCCGCTCCCAGGGTGAGGGAGGCGGTGATGGGCAGCCGGTTGACGATGTCGGGCCAGACCTCGACGTGGTCCTTGAAGGAGTAGCCGAGGCAGGGGGCGCTGCACTGCGTGGGGTCGGGGCCGTAGTTGAACTCGCGGCCCGCGAAGATGCCCCGCAGGAAGTCCCAGTACTGCGCGTACAGGGGCTGGTCGAAACCGAGGTTCTTCTTGACCGCGGCGATGGACTCGGGCGAGGGGTTCTTGCCCACGTACTGGGTGGCCAGCGAGTCGGCCGTGCCGCCGGCCAGCCGGGGCAGCAGGAAGAAGATCGCGAAGGTGATCGCGCTGACAACGAGCAGCAGGAACACCGCGGCGAACAGCCGCCGGACGATGTACACAAACACGGGGGTCGGCTTCGGCGTCCGCCGGTCCGCCCCGCACCCCGGTCGGGGGCGCGGGACGGACCGGCGCGCGCACTGCTGCCTTCACCTGCCTTCCACGGTTCTGGCAGATCTGGCTGAGAGGGTCGAACTGCCTGAGGACTTGACGTCCGGGGTTACTTCAGGCCGATGTTGAGGTAGTCGTACTGACCGCTCCACGCCGGGTTGGAGACCACGTTGGTGATCTTGGGCGAGCGGTAGTGCAGGACCTTGAAGTAGGTCAGGGGCACGATGACCGCCTGGTCCATGACCTTCTTGTCGATCTCGCCGTAGACCTTCTCGCGGGCGGCGGAGTCGGTGTTGGCGATGTTGTCGTTCAGCATCTTGTTGATCTCGGGGTCGTTCAGCTGCGACAGGTTGGTGTTGCCCGTCTTGCTGATCGCGTCACCGTGGACGACCTGCTGGAGGAAGCCGAAGCCGCTCGGCCAGTCGGCGCCCCACTGCATCATCATGAGGCCGATCTTGTTGTCCTCGGTGAACTTCGGGACGCCCGCGTAGTCGCTGAAGTACTTGCCCGCCGGGAACTGCTGGATCTTGACCGTGATCCCGATCTTCTTCAGGGACGCCTGGATGGCCGTGGCCATGTCGACCTCGCCGGCGCGGTCGTTGCGCGCGGTGATGGTGGTCTCGAAGCCGTTGGGCTGGCCGCAGGCGGTCAGCGCGGCCTTGGCCTTGGCCTCGTCACCCTTGTCGTCCGGGGTCTTGTAGGTGTTGAAGTCCACGTGACCCGGGATGTCGGTCGGCAGGACGGTGCTGGCGATGGCGCCGCGGATGGGGCCGCCGAAGGCGGTCTGCACCGACACCTTGTCGACCGCGTACTGGACCGCCTTGCGGCACTCGACGTTGTCGAAGGGCGCCACCTTGGTGTTCATCGCCATGTAGACGAGGCGACCACCCTCGGCGTTGTCGGTGTTGGGGTCCTTCGAGGTCAGCAGCTCGGTCTGGGTCTGCTGGGCCACACCGTTGCCGACGATGTCGATGTGGGTGTTGCCGGCCTTCAGGTTGGAGTCGATCGTCTCCTGGTTGACCTTCAGCTTGACGACGATCTTCTCGGGGAGCTGCTTGCGCAGCGGGTCCGTGGAGGCGTCCCAGTTGGGGTTGCGGACCAGGACGGCCTGCTTGTCGTGCTCGTAGCTCTCGAACATGTACGAGCCCGAGGAGACGATGTTCTTCACATAGTCCGCGCCGTTGTCCTTGGCCTTCGGCACGGGGGCCGACTGCGGGTTCGCCAGCAGGTAGTCGAACTCGGCGAAGGGCTGCTTCAGCTTGAAGACGATCGTCTGGTCGTCGGGGGTCTCGATGGACTGCAGTCCGGTGTCGGACTTGTCCTTGTACGGGCCCTCGTACGGGGTCTCGTTGTTCTTGAGGTACTGCGCGAGGTAGTTCGGGCCGTTGGAGTGCACGTCACGCGCGAAGTTGCTGCGCTCGACCGCGTACTTGACGTCCTTGGAGGTGACCGCCGAGCCGTCGCTGTACTTGACGCCCTTGCGCAGCTTGTACGTCCAGGTGGCGCCGCCGTCGCTCGGCGTGCCGAGGCTCTCGGCGAGGTCCGGGACCACCTTGTTGCCCTCGGCGCCCGGGGCGGGCGCGAAGGTGGTCAGCGGACGGGCGTACAGGCGGCTGAAGTTGAAGACGAAGCCGTAGTACGTGTTGCCGGGGTCGAAGGAGTCGGGGGTGTCGGACGCCTCGTAGACGACCGTCCCGCCCTTCTTGTCCGAGGCGTTGACCACGGCCTTGACGGCGGCGTTGGAGCCGGCCGACTTGTCGTCGCCGCCGGTCTTGTCACCACCATTGCAGGCGGAGGCGGTGAGGGCGACGGTGATGGCGGCGGCAAGCACCGCGGCTGTTCTCGACCTGCTTCTCATGGCGGAGTGATGCCCCCTGATTCGGAGTGATGGTGGGTACTGGCGGAGCCTCGGCCGGGTGCCCGAGGAACGGGAGGGTCAGCGCGAGCTCTTGGGGTCCAGGGCGTCGCGCAAGCCGTCGCCGAGGAGGTTGAAGGCGAGCACGGTGACGAAGATCGCCATGCCCGGGACGACCATGAACATCGGGTCGACCTTGTAGTAGGCCACGGCGGAGCTGAGCATTCCGCCCCATGAGGCCTGCGGCGGCTGGATACCCACGCCGAGGAAGCTCAGGGAGGCCTCGAAGAGGATGTTGGTCGGGATGAGCAGCGTGGAGTAGACGAGGATCGGCGCCATCAGGTTCGGCAGCAGCTCGCGGAAGACGATGAAGGGGCCGCGGGCGCCGAGGCTGCGGGCCGCGTCGACGAACTCCCGCTCACGCAGCGAGAGCGTCTGGCCGCGCACGATGCGTCCGATGTAGGGCCAGCTGAAGAAGCCGATCACGAAGATCAGCACGCTGATGTGCAGCGGCAGTCCTTCGAGGCCGAAGGCCCCGCCCTGGAGGGCGGCCGAGATGGAGATCGCGAAGAGCAGCAGCGGGAAGGCGAGGAAGGTGTCCATCATGCGGCTGATCACCGTGTCGGCCCAGCCTCCGTAGTACCCGGCGATGACGCCCAGCACGGAGCCGATGAACACCGAGACCACGGTCGATCCGAAGGCGACCAGCAGGGAGACCCAGGAGCCTTCCAGGATGCGGGTGGCGATGTCGCGGCCGAACTTCGGCTCCACGCCCAGCGGGTGCTCCCAGCTGATGCCGCCGAAGGAGCCCACGGGGGTGGCCAGGGAGGGATCGATGAGGTCCTGGTGCAGGGCGTCCGGGTCCAGCCCGAAGATCCACTGGATCGGCTGCGAGAGCATGGCCAGGACCACCAGCAGCAGCACGACCATGCCGCCGGCCATCGCCACCTTGTCGCGCTTGAGTCTGGTCCAGGCGATACGGCCGAGCGAACGTCCCTCGATCGCCTTGCGCGGAACCTCGGAGGTGGCCACGGCTGCGGGCTCGGCCGCGCTGGTGTCCTGCAGTGGTGCCGTCATCGTGGTGGGACCCCTCTCGGCCGACATCGGTCGGCCCATGCCCGCCGCTGTGGCGGCTTGGTTCAATCGGCGTCGCTGGTGGTGCGATCGGCACGAAATGTGCCGGAAGTGCACGTGAAGAGCTGGTGTTTGCGAGATGGACCGGCCTTCGGTGGGGTGGAGTCTTCAACGCCCTCTCAAGCGCCCGCCAGACCCCCCGGGGATGTGATGCGCAACCGTGATCTACGCCTACACCTTCCGTTATCCGAACCCCGGGATCTGTTGAGCGGTGAAACACCGCCCGTTCTGCACGGAACGGACATCCGGCCCAACTGCCCTTTCGGGCATGGATCTTGGGCGGATTCACCGGATATGCCGAAGGCCGCACCGATGGGATCGGTGCGGCCTTCGAGAAGGATGTATCGATATTCGGGTATCGCGTCAGTACGCCGGCGCCTGGCCTTCACGGTCGTAGAAGGGCCGGGTCTGCGCGCGCAGCCACATGGCGACGGGGTCGTGCTCGTCCCCGAGTGCGACCGTGCACACCGGGACGCCGTCGGGGACCACCCCGACCGACTGCCGCATCATCTCCCGTACGGATTCCAGCGCGGGCGCGGAGGCGTCGTACAGGTCGAGCCCGACCGCGAGGTACGGGGAGCCGAGCGCGGGCTGCACCCACGCGCGGCGCAGCGACCGCACGGCCGGGGTGCGGTGGGCGTGCTGGGTCAGCAGCCCGTAGAACTGCGGGAGCTCGATCGCGGGCTCGGAGAGGCGCAGCGGGCCGGCCGGCATCCGGTCCAGGCCGGTGGCGATCCGGCGCAGATCGGCCCAGGGCACGCCGAGGCCGCCGCCCTGGGCGTGCGGGTTGAGCCACAGGCCCCAGCGGTCCGGGTACAGCGCGCGGGCGATGTCCCGCCCGGTGACCACCTCGTAGCCCCGGTTCCAGCCGCTGGCGGCCAGCTCCTGGGGGGAGGTGACGCAGGGCGCGTAGCCGAGGCTCTCGACCTCCATACCGCCGTACTGGGCGTCCGGGGAGCCCGGCTGCCCCTGCCAGAGCAGCATCCACAGCCGGCCCTCGGAGAGGGCGTGCAGGAGTGACTCGTAACTCTCGTAGCGCCCGGGAGTCACCTGGCGCATCATGTGCTCGACCTGCCCGGCCGCGGCCGTGCCTGACGCACTCACCCGGAACCCCTCTTCGTCCGCCCGTCGCTCCACGCGTGTCCTCCGAACCGGCAATCGCGCGTGCGGCCAGGAGATGTAACCAGCTTAAGCGGCCCTACGGCAGGTAGAAGGGGCGTACGCGCTCACGAATCCAGTCCGTGACCGGGTCCTGGACGGCATCCAGCAGGATCAACTGCACCGGCCACGGCGGCGGGACACGGGTCAGGGCCCGTCCGAGGGCCTCCATCGGAGCGGCCTGCATCTCGGGTTCCCATCCCACCAGGCGGACACCGACGAACAGCTGGGGTGCCCCGCCCTCGACGCTGGCGAGGCAGCGGTGCGCGGCGGCGACCACTGCGGTGGCCCGGAACTCCTCGGTGGCGGCGGCGAGGAAATCCACCGGATCCTCCTGCCAGTCGGGCTCGAAGAGCCGTACCCGGCCACCGGTGGCCGGGCCGTCCAGCGGGGTCCGGCCGCTGCGGCAGAGCTCCGCGACGGCGGGCGGCGGGAGCGGTACGCCGACGGCGCCCTCGGGATTGAGGGCGATGCCGAGCTGCGGGGGCAGGCCGCGGGCGAACTCGGCGGCGGGAGCCACGGCGAAGTCCATGCCGGGGCCGACGCAGGCGAGGAACTGGGCCTCGGAGCTGTAGACGGGGACGTACGCCGCCCCGCCGATGTCCATGGTGGGCAGGTCGAGGCCGGCCGTCGTCGGGGTGCCCCCGCCCGGCAGGGGCACCCATACCTGGCTGCGCCCGAGGACCTCCAGGATCCGCCCCCCGGCGTCCGGCTGCCCGAGCGCCGCCCCGAGCACCTGCTCCAGCTCATTCCCCGGCCAGCCGCTGCCCTGCATCTGCCCCTGCCTCTGTCTCATTCCCGCGCGTGTCGCCCCGCAGGGTACCGGCCCCGCGCGCTGCCGCGCCGCCGGGGTTCGGCCGGCGCCGAAAAGACCGGCGGGGCTCGATCTGGTCAGGTAGTGAAGGCTATGCGGGTCACCGTCGCGGCGGAGGCCCGGTCCAGCAGGGTCGCCGAGGCGCAGCCCGCGGGCGGCCGGCCCGCCTCGGCCTCGCGGAGCAGCCGGGTCACCGCGCCGCGGTGGCGGGCGAAGGCGTAGGCGGAGACCCGGCGGCCGCGCGCGGCCTGACCGGAGAGGGCCTCCTCGGGGCTGCTGTCCAGCAGGAGCAGGTGCAGCGCCCGGCCCCGGCGGCGCGCGGCGGCCGCCAGCAGGCCGCGTACCCAGGCCTGCGTACCGCAGTCGTGGACGACGACGGAGGCCCCGGAGCGCAGGATCCGCCACAGCCCCCAGTAGTGCGCGGCGCGCACCAGCGGCCGGTACACCGCGTACGGCAGCGCCGCGGGCATGCGGCGCTCCCAGCGCTCACGGGTGTCCTGGGAGTCCACGGCCCCGCCCTCGGCGGCCGCCCGCTTGATCAGCGTGCTCTTGCCGCCACCGGGCAGGCCGGACACCACGACGATGTCCCCGGCCGCGAAGCCGAGCCGGCGCGGGGCGCGCGCGGCCGGTCCGCGCAGGTCACGTACGAGGCCGAGGCCGGTGTCGGCCGCCCGCCCGCGCCCGCGGGCGCCGCGCTGCGCGGGTACCGCCTCCACCGTTCCCGTCGTCGTCACCACTCCGAATCTCCGCACAGTGTTCGCCTCCCCCGAATCGGGTCACCAGGACCCTTGCCCACTGAGTGTAAAGAGACGGTAATCCGGCGGCCCCGGTTCCGGTCCGGCCCTTCGGAGGGCCGTACGAACTTTCGGACCCCGCCGCCCGATCTCGGGCATGGCGTGCAATGATGTGCGCCATCTGGACCAACTGCATACCGGCCGCTTGAATCCGCGCGGGAGAGTCCCGGCACGCCGCAAGGCCGTGCGCGGGCGCCGAAGGAGCAAGAACCTCCCTTGAATCTCTCAGGCCCCGTACCGCGTGGATGAGGCAGATCTGAAAAGCGAGCTGCTGCGCAGCTCCACCCAAGGTGCAAGTCGATGAGAAGAACCGGCGATCTGCGGATCGGCGGAACTCTCGGCGAACCTCTCAGGTTCCGATGACAGATGGGGAGGAACGTCCTCGTCATGTCATGTCGATGCCCTGGGACCCGGGAGCCACACCCATGAGCACTGCCCCCCGCCTGACCGCCCTCGATGCGCTGCACCGCTCGCTCGGTGCGACCATGACCGACTTCGCGGGCTGGGACATGCCGCTGCGGTACGCCAGCGAGCGCGACGAGCACAACGCCGTACGCACCAAGGCCGGTCTCTTCGACCTGTCCCACATGGGCGAGATCACGCTGACCGGCCCGGAGGCCGTCAAGGCCCTGGACCACGCCCTCGTCGGCAACATCTCCACCGTCGATGTCGGCCGCGCGCGCTACACGCACATCTGTCAGGAGGACGGCGGGATCGTCGACGACCTGATCGTCTACCGCCTCGGCGAGACCGAGTACATGGTCGTCGCCAACGCCTCCAACGCCCAGGTCGTCCTGGACGCCCTGACCGAGCGCGCCGCCGGCTTCGACACCGAGGTCCGCGACGACCGCGACGCGTACGCGCTGCTCGCCGTGCAGGGCCCGGAGTCCCCGGGCATCCTGGCGTCCCTGACCGACGCCGACCTGGACGGCCTGAAGTACTACGCCGGCCTGCCGGGCACCGTCGCGGGCGTCCCCGCGCTGATCGCGCGCACCGGCTACACGGGCGAGGACGGCTTCGAGCTGTTCGTCGCCCCCGAGCACGCCGTGGAGCTGTGGCAGGCGCTGACCAAGGCGGGCGAGGGCGTCGGCCTGGTCCCGGCCGGCCTGTCCTGCCGCGACACCCTGCGCCTGGAAGCGGGCATGCCGCTGTACGGGCACGAGCTGACCACCTCCCTCACCCCGTTCGACGCGGGCCTGGGCCGGGTCGTGAAGTTCGAGAAGGAGGGCGACTTCGTCGGCCGCGCCGCGCTGGAGGCCGCCGCCGAGCGCGCCGCCACGAACCCGCCGCGCAAGCTGGTCGGTCTGATCGCCGAGGGCCGCCGCGTCCCGCGCGCCGGGTTCCCGGTCGTCGCCGACGGTCAGGTCATCGGCGAGGTCACCTCCGGCGCCCCGTCCCCGACGCTGGGCAAGCCGATCGCGATGGCGTACGTGGACGCGGCGCACGCCGCGCCCGGCACGTCCGGCGTCGGCGTCGACATTCGCGGTACGCATGAGCCGTACGAGGTCGTGGCGCTGCCGTTCTACAAGCGGCAGAAGTAGCCCCACGCACCACGTCCGCCGTCCGGGAACCCGTACGGCGCCGTCTCAGTACCCAAGACCGCAGTTCGTATCCACTCCCCCGCATCCAGGAGAATCAGGTCATGAGCAACCCCCAGCAGCTGCGTTACAGCAAGGAGCACGAGTGGCTGTCGACCGCCGAGGACGGCGTCGCGACGGTCGGCATCACGGAGTTCGCGGCCAACGCGCTCGGTGACGTGGTCTACGCCCAGCTCCCCGCGGTCGGCGACACGGTGACCGCCGGCGAGACCTGTGGCGAGCTTGAGTCGACCAAGTCGGTCAGCGACCTGTACTCCCCCGTCACCGGCGAGGTCGTCGAGTTCAACCAGGACGTCGTGGACGACCCGGCGCTCGTCAACACCGCCCCGTTCGAGGGTGGCTGGCTGTTCAAGGTGCGCACCGCGGAGGAGCCGGCCGACCTGCTCTCCGCCGAGGAGTACGCCGCGCTCACCCACTCCGACAACTGACACCCCAGGGGATCCTGATGTCTGTTCTCAACACCCCTCTGCACGAGCTCGACCCGGACGTCGCCGCCGCCGTCGACGCCGAGCTCGCGCGCCAGCAGTCCACCCTGGAAATGATCGCGTCGGAGAACTTCGCTCCGGTCGCCGTCATGGAGGCCCAGGGCTCGGTCCTGACCAACAAGTACGCCGAGGGCTACCCGGGCCGCCGCTACTACGGTGGCTGCGAGCACGTCGACGTCGTCGAGCAGATCGCGATCGACCGCATCAAGGCGCTGTTCGGCGCCGAGGCCGCGAACGTCCAGCCGCACTCCGGTGCGCAGGCCAACGCCGCCGCGATGTTCGCGCTGCTGAAGCCGGGCGACACGATCATGGGCCTCAACCTGGCCCACGGTGGTCACCTGACCCACGGCATGAAGATCAACTTCTCCGGCAAGCTCTACAACGTGGTCCCGTACCACGTCGACGAGACCGGCGAGGTGGACATGGCCGAGGTCGAGCGCCTCGCCAAGGAGTCCAAGCCGCAGCTGATCGTCGCCGGCTGGTCCGCCTACCCGCGCCAGCTGGACTTCGCCGCCTTCCGCCGCATCGCGGACGAGGTCGGCGCGTACCTGATGGTCGACATGGCACACTTCGCCGGTCTGGTCGCCGCCGGTCTGCACCCGAACCCGGTGCCGCACGCCCACGTCGTCACCACCACCACGCACAAGACCCTCGGCGGTCCGCGCGGCGGTGTCATCCTGTCGACGCAGGAGCTGGCCAAGAAGATCAACTCCGCGGTCTTCCCTGGTCAGCAGGGCGGCCCGCTGGAGCACGTGATCGCGGCCAAGGCGGTCTCCTTCAAGATCGCGGCCTCGCCCGAGTTCAAGGAGCGCCAGGAGCGCACCCTGGAGGGTGCGAAGATCCTCGCCGCCCGCCTGGTCCAGGACGACGTCAAGGCCGTGGGCGTGGACGTCCTCACCGGTGGCACCGACGTGCACCTGGTCCTGGTCGACCTGCGCAACTCCGAGCTGGACGGTCAGCAGGCCGAGGACCGCCTCCACGAGGTCGGCATCACGGTCAACCGCAACGCCATCCCGAACGACCCGCGGCCGCCGATGGTCACCTCGGGTCTGCGGATCGGTACGCCGGCCCTGGCCACCCGCGGTTTCGACGCCGAGGCCTTCACCGAGGTCGCCGAGATCATCGCGCAGGCCCTGAAGCCCGCGTACGACAGCGAGGCCCTGAAGGCTCGCGTCTCCGCGCTCGCCGCGAAGTTCCCGCTGTACCCGACGCTCTAACCGGCGTCCGGCCAACGGCCACGGAGGGCCCGGCCTTGTAACCGCACAGGCCGGGCCCTTCCCATGACCGGGGCCCGGCACCCCTCCCCCGGTCGCGGCGGGCCCCCGCCCCCGCCCCTGCGACTCCCGGCGGCCGCGGCGCCCCGCGGCCCGCACGCCGCAGCGGTCCGGCGCCGCCCCGCACCGGCGCGCCCCGCACCGGCGCGCCCCGCACCGCGGTCCGCACCGGCCCACGGCCCCGGACACCCGGCCGACCCGTCCACGTAATCCTTCCCACCTCGTCCGGCAGCCGAGGCGTTCACCTCGCCGCGTTAAGCTCGTCTGCCGGACAAAATCCGAATAATCCACTTCTCCTCTCCTGCCCCCTCCCACCCCACGAGCAGACAAGGGAGTCCGCCACCGTGGCCATCTCCGTCTTCGATCTCTTCTCCATCGGTATCGGTCCCTCCTCCTCCCACACGGTCGGTCCGATGCGGGCCGCGCGCATGTTCGTGATGCGGCTGAAGAAGGACGGCGTGCTGGCCCAGACCGCCTCCGTCCGGGCCGAGCTCTTCGGATCCCTCGGCGCGACCGGCCACGGTCACGGCACCCCCAAGGCGGTGCTGCTCGGTCTGGAGGGCCACTCCCCCCGCACGGTGAACGTCGAGACCGCCGACGACGAGGTCGAGCGCATCCGCAAGAGCGGCCGGCTGCGACTGCTGGGTGCGGAGATAGGCGATGTCCACGAGATCGCCTTCGACGAGCCGAACCAGCTGATCCTGCACCGCCGGCGCTCCCTGCCGTACCACGCCAACGGCATGACGCTCTTCGCGTACGACAGCGCCGGCACCCCGCTGCTGGAGAAGACCTACTACTCGGTCGGCGGCGGCTTCGTCGTGGACGAGGACGCGGTCGGCGAGGACCGGATCAAGCTCGACGACACGGTGCTGAAGTACCCCTTCCGCTCCGGCGACGAGATGCTGCGCCTCGCGAACGAGACCGGCCTGTCGATCTCCTCGCTGATGCTGGAGAACGAGAAGGCCTGGCGCACGGAGGAGGAGATCCGCGAGGGCCTCCTGGAGATCTGGCGCGTCATGCAGTCCTGCGTCTCGCGCGGCATGTCCCGTGAGGGCATCCTCCCGGGCGGTCTGCGGGTCAAGCGCCGGGCCGCCGCCACGGCGCGCCAGCTGCGCACCGAGGGCGACCCGATGCTGCACCGCAGCGAGTGGGCGACGATCTACGCGATGGCGGTCAACGAGGAGAACGCGGCCGGCGGCCGCGTGGTGACCGCGCCGACCAACGGCGCCGCGGGCGTCCTGCCCGCCGTGCTCCACTACTACATGAACTTCGTGCCGGGCGCGGACGAGGACGGCGTGGTCCGCTTCCTCCTCGCCGCGGGCGCGATCGGCATGCTGTTCAAGGAGAACGCGTCGATCTCCGGCGCCGAGGTCGGCTGCCAGGGCGAGGTGGGCTCCGCCTGCTCGATGGCGGCCGGTGCCCTCGCCGAGGTCCTCGGCGGCACCCCGGAGCAGGTCGAGAACGCGGCCGAGATCGGCATGGAGCACAACCTCGGTCTGACCTGCGACCCGGTCGGCGGCCTGGTGCAGATCCCCTGCATCGAGCGCAACGGCATGGCGGCGGTCAAGGCCGTCACCGCGGCACGGATGGCGATGCGCGGCGACGGCAGCCACAAGGTGTCCCTCGACAAGGTCATCAAGACCATGAAGGAGACCGGCGCCGACATGAAGGTCAAGTACAAGGAGACCGCCCGCGGCGGCCTCGCGGTCAACGTCATCGAGTGCTGACGCGCACCGCGTGACACGAGAGGGGCCCGGCGCGTGCGCCGGGCCCCTCTTTCCGTCCCCGGAACCGGGGAACAGGACGCGAGCGGAACCGGAACCGTGCGATCCCCGACGGCGTCCTCGGTAGTGCCACCAGTCCCCGTCTCTCGAGAAACGAGGGGACGTCATGATCCACGCCCGTCTCCGGCAGTTCGTGGCCCTGGCAACCGGCGCCCTGCTCGCCGCCTGCCTCTCCTTCGCCGCGCCTGCCTCGGCCTCCACCACCGTCGCCACCGCAACCCAGGCCCCGACCCCGCTCGTGGTCAACGCCCGCTGGGCCGGGCACCCCACGTACGACCGCATCGTCATCGACCTCCAGGGCTACGCCCCCGCGGTCACCGTCACGCCCGTCCCGCACCTGGTCTACGACGGCTCCGGCAAGCCCGTGCCGCTGCCCGGGAAGTACTTCCTGGAGATCCGGCTCAACCCCGCCGCCGCGCACAACGACGCGGGGCAGAGCGTCTACCACGGGCCCAAGCTGCAGAAGATCAACCTGAGCAAGCTCAAGGGCATCGCCCTGACCGGCGACTACGAGGGATACGTGACCTTCGGCGCCGCCTTCGACACCCTGCCGTACTACCGCGCGTTCCCGCTGCACTCGCCGGAGCGGTTCGTCGTGGACATCGCGCACTGAACCGGTGCCGGTACGGCGAGGCCCGGGGCGCGCGAGCCCCGGGCCTCGCCGTACCGGCCCGGGGCCGTCACCGCCGCCAGAACAGGTGGTGCGTCACCCCGCTCGCGCTGGGCACGACGTCGAGGTGGAACCGGTCGAGCAGCTCGTCGGGTGACTCCCAGAGTCTGACCCCGGCTCCGATGTCCACCGGTGCGACCGCCACGTGCAGGGTGTCGACGAGGCCGGCGTCGAGGAACCCGCGGATCGTGGTGGCCCCGCCGCCGAGCCGGACGTCCTTGCCCTGCGCGGCTTCCCGCGCCCGGTCGAGGACCGTGGCCGGGTCGGCGTCGGCGAAGTGGAAGGTGGTGTCGGAGAGCGTGAACGAGGGACGCGGGTGGTGGGTCATGACGAACACGGGGGTGTGGAACGGGGGCTCCTCACCCCACCAGCCGCGCCACTCGTGGTCGGCCCAGGGCCCGCGCTGGGGACCGAACTTGTTGCGGCCCATGATCTCGGCGCCGATGTTGTGCGTGAAGTCCCGGGTGAAGTAGTCGTCGAGGCCCCGGCTCCCCCCGGGGTCGGTGCGGTTGGGCCAGCTCGCGGTGGCTCCGGCCCAGAAGAACAGCTCGCCGGGGTCGGCGTGGCCGAACGGCCGCGCGAGGCTCTGGTGCTCACCGGCACCGAATCCGTCGCGGGAGACGGTGAAGTTCTGGACTCTCAGCAGTTGCTCCACGGGCTTCCTCCACTCTGGCCGTCCACCATGAGACCGCCCCGGAACGGAGAACTCATCGGTGTTCGGGGTTGGGGAAGTCGGAGCGGCAGCCCGCGTCCCACTGCGCGCGCTGGTTGCCGTGCGGCGGGATGCCGCCCGAGCGCTTGAGCAGGGCGGCCAGGTGCATGAGGTTCCAGGACATGAAGGCGGTGTTGCGGTTGGTGAAGTCGTTCTCGGGGCCGCCCGAGCCGGGGTCCAGGTAGGAGGGCCCGGGCCCGGCCTCGCCGATCCAGCCCGCGTCGGCCTGCGGCGGAATCACGTAGCCGAGGTGCTGGAGGCTGTAGAGGACGTTCATGGCGCAGTGCTTGACGCCGTCCTCGTTACCGGTGATCAGCGCGCCGCCGACCCGCCCGTAGTAGGCGTACTGGCCCCGCTCGTTCAGCAGCGAGGAGCAGGCGTAGAGCCGCTCGATGACCTGCTTCATCACGGAGCTGTTGTCGCCGAGCCAGATGGGGCCGCACAGGACGAGGATGTCGGCGTCCATGATCTGGCTGTAGAGGACCGGCCACTGGTCGCTCTCCCAGCCGTGCTCGGTCATGTCGGGCCAGACCCCGGTCGCGATGTCGTGGTCGACGGCGCGGATGAGGGAGGTCCGGGTGCCGGCCGATTCCATGGCCCTGCGGCTCCGGTCGATCAGGCCCTCGGTGTTGCTGGTCTCGGGTGAGCGTTTGAGCGTGCAGTTCACGTAGAGGGCGGTCAGGTCCGAGTAGTCGTATTCGGCAGCCACACCCCCAGCCTCGCCAGGGCGGGTCGGCGCCGCCAGCGGGCCGCGCCCGTCCGGGGACGGCCCTGCGGAGGCGGCGGCGGGGCCGGCGCCGCCGCAAACCTAGGATGGCGCCATGTCGCTGCCGCACGCCATCCTCACCGCCCTGCTGGAGAAGCCCTCGTCCGGGCTGGAGCTGACCCGGCGGTTCGACAAGTCGATCGGGTACTTCTGGTCGGCGACGCACCAGCAGATCTACCGCGAGCTGGGGCGGCTGGAGGAGTCCGGGCTGATCCGGGAGCTGCCGAGCGAGGTGCCCGTGCGCGGGCAGAAGAAGGAGTACGAGGTGCTGCCCGCCGGCGGCGCGGAGCTGGCCCGGTGGGTCGGCGAGAGCCAGGATCCCAAGCCGATGCGCGACCCGCTGCTGCTGCGGATCCGCGCGGCGGGTGTCGTGGGGCCGCAGGGGCTCGGTCCCGAGCTGCGGCGCCATCTGGAGCTGCACCGGCGCCAGCTGGCGCAGTACGAGGCCATCGAGGAGAAGGACTTCCCGCCGGGGCGGGACGCCGTGGAGGACCGGCTGCGGCGGCTCGTGCTGCACGGCGGGATCGCCCTGGAGACGTTCTGGCTGCACTGGCTGGAGGAGGCCCTGGACGAGGTCGAGGACATGTCCGGACCGCAGGCCTGACGCCGCCGGGCCCGGATGTCCGGCGCCCGGCGCCGGACGCACGCTGCCGCCCCGCTCCGGCGGTCCGGGGCGGGGCGGCAGCGGAGGGACTACTTGTTCAGGGAGGCCCAGAACTCGTCGAAGCTCAGCAGGCCGTCGCCGTTCGCGTCCTTGGAAGCGATCACGGCGTCCGCGACGGGGCCGGTGACGAACGGGTCGCCCATGGCCGCCATGGCCGCCTTGAACTCGTCGGCCGTGACGAAGCCGTCACCGTTCACGTCGAACTTGCCGAACGTCGTCCGTGCGCTCTCGATGTCCGCCACTGGGTCCACTCCTTCTTGATGCCTTGTTGACCGGCTCAGGGTAGCGGCCGTCCCGGCTCGCGCCCGCCCCGGGTCCCGTTCGAGCGGCAGAAACGATTTCAATTACCGCCCCGTAATACGGAATCGATAATTCCGACCGAACAAATCAAGATTCCACTTGTCACACTCCGGGGCCACGGCATAACGTACTGGCATTGCCGCCACACCAGGAGCGCAGGGCTCCCAGGGACAAGTGGCAACAAGGGCGATCAATCAGATGACGATCACGGCTGACGCATCATTCGAAGTTCTGCCCTTCACCCGCACCTGCCGACACATCTGGGAAGACGGCGACCATGTGCTCATCGGCGTGAGCCCCGGAAACAGCTATTTCAGCGCCGACCGCATCGCCGACCTGGCCCGCTGGGCCACGGCCCGGTTCGCACAGGTCGACTTCGTCTACGCGGACCTCCACGTGGACCGGATGTTCGCCGCCTTCGGGCACACCCGGGAGCACGCGGAGAAGCGCGCGGCAAAAGAGATCAAGGCGGTCCGGCGGCGGATCCTCAAGGGCGTGACGGAATCAGGACCTCCGCAGGTTGAAATCCGCGTTCGCGCACTTTCCGAATTCCAGTCGAACCCCGTCTACCAGCTACTGCACCGACGCGTCCTGCATTTCCTGGAGACCGACGACGAATTCCGCAAGGGCTGCGAGGAAATGGCCCTGCATTTCGTCGGCTCCAAGTTGCCGGAAGGTGAATCGATCACGGCCGAGCAGTTGCGCGTCTGTTTCGATTACATGGCGGCCGAGCTGCCGTTCTTCGTGGACACCCCGAGCATTCTCGACGTGCCGTCCTCGGTGGCGGCCTACCACGTCAGGATGCCGCTGACCGATGTCCTGTTCGCACGCGGCGGAGGCCTGCGCGCGACCCGCAACCAGGCGTACGCCGTCGTACGGCCCGAGGCCAACGCACCCGGGAGCACCGCGGACCACGCACCGACCGAAAGGACCGCCGATGAGCGTCGAGCAGCTTGAGGGCCCGGGGACCGCGGAGCGGCCGCTCCTGGACTTCCCGCTCTCCCGGCGCGGTGACGTGCTCCCGCAGGAGTGCGCCTGGCTGCGCGAGAAGGCGCCGGTCGCCCGGGTCCGCACCCTCACCGGGGACCCGGCCTGGCTGGTGAGCAGCTACGCGCTGGCCAAGCAGGTACTGGAGGACGAGCGCTTCAGCCTCAAGGACACGGCGAACGACGGTGTCCCGCGGCAGTACGCGCTGACGATCCCGCCCGAGGTCGTCAACAACATGGGCAACATCAACAGCGCCGGACTGCGCAACGCCGTGATGAAGGCGCTGAACCCCCGCCAGGAGGGGCTGCGGGACCTGCTGCGCGCCCGGGCCGGCGAGCTCGTCGACGCGCTCGTGGCGGAGGGCGGCCCGGCCGATCTCCGGGCGGGCTTCGCCGACCCGTTCTCGGCGGCGCTGCACTGCCAGGTGCTGGGGGTGCCCTTCGAGGACTGGCGCCGGCTGATGTCGGGCCTGGACGTCGCGTTCATGACCGCGCGCGAGCCGTTCGCCGACTCCGCCCTCAACTGGTACAAGGACGTGGGCTACTTCGCCGACCGGCTGAACGACCAGCTCGCGCTGGCTCCCGAGGAGCGTACGGGGCTCCTCGGCAGGTTCGCCGGGCTGAAGGAGGCGGACCCGGAGTCGGCGCACCTGACCGACGACATGTTCGCGACGGTCGCCGTCTCCCTCTTCGGTGCGGGCGCGGTCTCCACCTCCGCGTTCCTCACGCTCGCGGTGCTCGCACTGCTCCAGCGGCCCGAGCTGATCGGGTACCTGCGCCGGCACCCGGAGCGCATGGCCGGGGCGGTGGAGGAGCTGCTGCGCTGGAACCTGTCCGTCGGCGACGGCCTGCCGCGCATCGCCCTGGCGGACGTCCGGGTCGGTGACGTGCTGGTGAAGGAGGGTGAGCTCGTCCTCGTCCTCCTGGAGGGGGCCAACTTCGACCCGGAGGCCTTCGCGCGTCCGGACGAGCTGGACCTGGAGCGCGAGAGCGCCAACCCCCACCTCGCCTTCGGCGCCGGCCGGCACTTCTGCCCGGCGTCCGCGCTGGGCCGGGCCCATGCCGAGATCGCACTGGAGGTGCTGGTGGAGCGGCTGCCCGCGCTGCGGCTCGCGGTGCCCTCCGAGAACCTCGTCTGGCGTACGGGCTTCATCAAGCGGCTTCCGGAGCGTCTTCCGGTCGCCTGGTAGCCCGTGGTCCGGCGCATGGACCGCGGTGTCCCGGGAGCTGTGCGAGCTTCCGGGGCACCGCCGTGTCCGGCCCGACGGAGACGGCCTAGCGGAAGATGCCGGTGTGGCCGAGGGAGTAGCGGCCGGGTTGCGGGTACACGGCGAGTCCGTGCGGTCCGCCGCCCACCGGGATCCGGGCGATCTGCTTGCCGGTCTGCGTGTCGAGCGCGTAGACCTCGGAGTTGTAACGGCCCGACAGCCACAGCACCTTGCCGTCGGCGGAGACCCCGCCCATGTCGGGGCTTCCGCCGTCCGGCAGCGTCCACTTCTTGGTGAGCTTGTTCTCGGGGAAGTTGAAGACCGAGACGGTGCCCTCACCCCGGTTGGAGACGTACATCTCCTTGGAGTCGCGGCTCACGTAGAGGCCGTGGCAGCCCTTCCCGGTGGGCAGCAGTTTGGGGGTCTCGAACTTGTCCCCGCCGAGCACCCACATGCCGTGCGCCATCATGTCCGCGACGTAGAAGGTCTTCCCGTCCGGGGAGACCTTGACGTCCTGCGGCATCGCGCCCTCGAACGGCAGCTTCTGCTGGCCGACGACCTCCATGCGCTCGGTGTCGACCTTGAGGAGTTCGCCGGAGAACTCGCAGCTCACGATGAAGTAGCGCCCGTCGGCGGAGAAGTCCGCATGGTTGACCCCGTAGCAGGTCACGGGCACCGTCTTCACCCGGTCCATGGTGTGCGGGTCGCGGAAGACCAGCTCCTTGTCCATCGAGGCCATGACGATGGCGTACTTGCCGTTCGGCGTGAAGTACAGGTTGTACGGGTCGTGCACCTCGACCGGCTTTCCGGCCTCGCCGGTGGCCGGGTTGATCGGGGTGAGGGTGTGACCGCGGTTGTTGTTGACCCACAGGGTCTTCAGGTCCCAGGAGGGGACCACGTGCTGGGGCTGGACCCCGACCGGGATGGTGTCGATGACCTGGTAGGTCGTCGGGTCGATGACGGACACCGTGTTGGAGTTGGTGTTCGGCACGTAGACGCGGGACGGGAAGTCCTTGACCACCGGGGAGAGCTTGTTCGGCCGGTCCGCCGCGTAGACGTCGTTCGGATCGAGCACGGGCGGCATGCCGGGCAGACCGGGCGGGGCGGCCGGCGCGGCCTTGACGGGCTTGGCCGGGCCCTTGGTGCCGAGCGCCTCGGCGGGTTCCTTGCCGGCTGATCCGCAGCCGGCCAGGGCGGCGAGGACCAGACCTGCCAGCAGCGCGCCGGCAGTCCGGGGAAGGCGGGTGGTCGTCATGGGGTCAGCAGCTCCGTGGTGGTCACCGCGCGCAGTTCGCGGCGCGCGAGTTCTTCGAGGAGGGGAGGCATCGCGTCGACCGTGTCCGCGTAGCCGAAGTGCAGGCTCACCACCGATCCGGGCCGGATCGTCCCGATGACGGTGCGGATGACGGCCGCGGCACCGGGCGAGGTGAAGTCGAGGGAGTCCAC
Source organism: Streptomyces sp. NPDC001502 (assembly GCF_042894785.1). Classification (NCBI taxonomy): domain Bacteria; kingdom Bacillati; phylum Actinomycetota; class Actinomycetes; order Kitasatosporales; family Streptomycetaceae; genus Streptomyces; species Streptomyces sp. NPDC001502. Next base: position 421,154 of record NZ_JBIAVW010000004.1, on the reverse strand, counting down.
GTCGTACGAGAGGACGTGCGGGTAGCCCGCCCGCTGGGCCAGTTTCCGGACGAGGGGGGTCGCGTACTGGGTCTGGGAGGGCCGGAACCAGGTGCCGATGGATCCGGTGAGCCGCTTGAGCCGCTGGGCGCAGCCGGTGATCTCGGCGTAGGCCTCCGCCTCGGGCATGCCGTTGATCGCGAGGTGGCGCTGGGTGTGGTTGCCGAGCTCGTGACCGCCGTCGAGGATGCGCCGGGCCAGCTCCGGGTGTGCGTCGAGCCAGGATCCGATGGCCAGTACGGTGACCCGCGCGCCCCCCTTCTCGGCCGCGGCCAGCACCGCCCGGGCGATGGCGGGGTCCCCGTTGCCGTGGAAGGTGAGGGCGACGCGGGGACGGTCGCGCGGACCGTGGCCGATCTCGACGGGCTGCCCGGCGAACCGGCGCGGGGCGGCGGCCGGAGCCGCCTGTGCCGGGCGGGCCGGCCGGGCCGGACCCGGCGGCGGCCCGGAGGGCGCGGTGGCGGGCCGACCCGGTCCGCAGGCGGCGGTGAGGCCGGCCGCGGCGGCGCCGGCCGTCCCGAGAGCGGCCACGCGCAGGGCCGCGCGGCGGCCTGGTTGTGAGAGCACCTGCCCATTTAAGGGGTGGATGACCCGGAAGGTAATGATTGACCCAATTCAGGACGGTCGCCAAAAGGGGCCAACCGGGTGGTCGGGTCGCTATGTGATCAACGATTCACACAGAGCAGTCGATACTTATTCATAGATTACGAGGTGAGTGGCTCACCTCACCTAGGATTTAGCTAGAAAGTCTTATGATTTGCCCACTTATGTCCAAGTAGGGACTTTTGGCGTTCGGGCCCTCGTCTGCCATAGTCGGAACCACGACTTCCCATTGACCCGAGCGAAGTCGCCACGCCGAGGATCACACCCCCTTAGATCCTCGGCGCACCCATGAAGCCCCCACACCGCCCCACCCGGCGCACGGGGGCTTCAGGCGTTCCGGGGGTCAGGCGTTCTGGCGGTCGGCGACCCGCATCTCGAACCAGGTGATCTTCCCGCGCGGCAGCAGGTCCGCACCCCAGCGGTCGGACAGCTTGTCGACGAGGAAGAGGCCCCGGCCGGTGGTGTCCATCTCGTGGACCGGCATCAGGCAGGGCAGTCCGCGCGAGGGATCGCGCACCTCCACCCGGATCCAGCCGCGGCGGCGCAGCATGCGTAAGCCGAAGGAGCGGGCCCCGGTGTGCCGGACCGCGTTGCCCACGAGCTCCGAGACCAGCAGGACGGCATGCTCGGCGATCTGCGGCGAGAGGCCCCAGAGGCGGACCACCACGCACTGGGTGAGCCGGCGCGCGGTGCTCGCCGACTCCGGCATGGACGGCAGCGTCACTTCGGCCTCGGCCGGATTTCCGTACAACTCCAGCGCCTTGAGGCCCTGTTCGTCCTCAACGGCCGCCGTGAGCCGTACCGCCGAAGCGCTGCCGCGCTGCTGCCGCGGCTGTTCCACACCCTCCAGGCCCGCCATGCACCCATCATGGACGGCCGACCCGCCCTCCCGGGCCGTTCCACAGGAAAACACCCCCCGGATTCAACGACTCCAAGGGGGTGTTCTGTCATATGCGGGAGGCAATCGGAGGGCCTCGGCGCACACCTTGACCTGCGGTGACACACCGCACGGAAGTGATCACAGCGAGTGGATCACTCATTCTCCTTAAGGCTGCCTTAAGGCCTGGCTAATCCACCCACAGGGAGGACCGGAGTCCTCGGCCGAGGCTTCAGCTCAGACGAACTTCGCCTTGCCCGGGCCCTCTTCGACGAAACTGCGCATCCCGCGCTCACGGTCTTCGGTCGCGAACAGGCCCGCGAACCAGTTGCGTTCGATGGTGAGGCCGGTGTCGATGTCGGCCTCCAGACCCGCGTCCACGCACTCCTTGGCGGCGCGCAGCGCGATCGCCGGACCCTGCGCCAGCTTGGCGGCCCAGGCGTGCGCCTGCTCGTACACCTCGGCGGCGGGCACCACCCGGTCGACCAGGCCGAGGGTCAGCGCCTCGTCGGCCTTGACCATGCGCCCGGTGAAGATCAGGTCCTTGGCCTTGGACGGTCCGACCAGCCGGGACAGCCGCTGGGTGCCGCCCGCGCCCGGGATCAGGCCGAGCAGGATCTCGGGCTGGCCGAGCTTCGCGTTGTCGGCGGCGATCCGGTAGTCGGCACACAGCGCGAGTTCGCACCCGCCGCCCAGCGCGTAGCCGGTGATGGCCGCGACGACGGGCTTGGGGATACGGGCGACGGCGGTGAAGGCGTCCTGGAGCGCACGGGACCGGGCGACCATCGCCGCGTGGTCCATCGTCTGCATCTCCTTGATGTCCGCGCCCGCCGCGAACACCTTCTCGCCGCCGTAGATGATGACCGCGCGGACGTCCGCCCGGTCGGTCGCCTCCACCGCGAGCTCGCGCAGCCGGTCCTGGGTGGCGATGTCCAGGGCGTTCATGGGCGGCCGGTCCAGGCGGATGGTGCCGACGCCTTCGGAGACTTCGAGAGAGAGGGTCATACGGGCCAGGTTAGCGCCGGTTAACGCGAAGTGGCCCGGTGCTGTGGGTCACAGCACCGGGCCCTCACCGCATGGGCGGCGTACTACTTGATCCACTCCGCCCACGGCATGTTCCAGCCGTTGAGGCCGTTGTCCGGGGCGATCTGCTTGTCCTTCGAGTTCTTCACGACGACCACGTCGCCGATCAGCGACTCGTTGAAGAACCAGGCCGCCGGGGCGTCGGAGTCACCGCCGCCGCGCTCGTCACGCAGGCCCACGCAGCCGTGGCTGACGTTCGCCGAGCCGAAGGTGCCGGAGGAAGCCCAGTAGTTGCCGTGGACGAAGGTCCCGGAGTTCGACAGGCGCATGGCGTGCGGGACGTCGGCGATGTCGTACTCGCCGCCGAAGCCGACGGTCGCGCCGTTCATCCGGGTCACCTTGTACTTCTCGCTGATGACCATCTGACCGTTGTACGTGGTCGTCGACGGGGCGCCCGCGGTGATCGGGACGTTCTTGAGCACCTGGCCGTCACGGACGACCTCCATCTGCTTGGTGCTCGCGTCGACCGTGGAGACCTGCGAGCGGCCGACGGTGAAGGTGACCGTACGGGTCTGCTTGCCGTAGACGCCGGGGCGGCCTTCGACCCCGTCGAGGGCGAGCTTCACGGTGACCTTGGTGCCCGCGGCCCAGTAGTTCTCGGGGCGGAAGTCGAGGCGGTCGTTGCCGAACCAGTGGCCCTCGACCTGGACGGCCGGCTCGGCGGTGACCGTGATGGCCTTCTCGACGGCCTCGGGGTTGGTGATCCCCCGGGTGAAGTTGATCGAGACCGGCATGCCCACGCCGACGGTGGCGCCGTCCTCGGGCGTGTAGTGGCCCACGAAGGTGTTCGTCGGGGTCAGGGTGGTGAAGGTGGTGTCCTTGGCGGACTCCCGGCCGGCCTCGTCCTTGGCGACCGCGTGCACCTTGTACTCGGTGGCGGAGGCCAGGTGGCGGGCCGGCTCCCAGCTCGCGCCGTCGTCGGCGAGCTTGCCCTCGACCGCGTTGCCCTTGGTGTCCGCCACGGTCACCGTGCTGAGCTTGCCGCCCGTGCTCGATATCTTCAGGACGCCGCTGGTCGCGACCTCCTTCGCCCCGTCGTCGGGCTTGACGCTGACGACCGCCTTGGAGGCCTCGGTACCGGTCTTGCCGCCACCCCCGGCGTTGTCGCCACCGCTGCCGCCGCCGTTACCACCGCCACTGCCACTGCACGCGGTGGTGAACAGCAGGGCCGCCCCCAGCAGAAGGGCCGGCAGGCCGGTGCGGGCGCGGCCGCGTATCGGCTGCAGGTTCACTCGTGATCTCCCCATGTCCCCCGCGCGCGGACTGTCGCGCGCTTGTTGACAGGTAATCACACGGAGAGATCACGATGAGCCACGGTCTTGTCACCGTTCCGTCCCAACTGCCCGGAGAAGTGCCGCGGCGGCCGCCCCCGTGACCGGGGCACGGTAGGTGATCAGGCCAATCCCGAGGGGGCGGCCGCCGAGGGGTCAGGCCCGGGGGCCCTTGGAGTGCTTGGAGTGCTTCGGGTGCTTCGGGTGCTTGGAGTGCTGGGGGTGCTTCGGCTGCTTGCCCTTGCCGTGGTCGCCCTTCGGGTGCTTCGGCTGCTTGCCCTTGCCGTGGTCGCCCTTCGGGTGCTTCGGCTGCTTGGGGTGCTTGTCCTTCCCGTGGTCACCCTTGCCGTGGTCGTCCTTGCCGTGGTCGACCGGCTTGTTCCGCAGCGTGACCACGATGCGCCGGTCGGGGGTGCCGATGTCCAGGCGCAGCGGGCCGGTGACCCGGTCGGCGGGCAGTACGTAGCCCGCGGGGACCGCCGTCTCGACCAGGTAGTACCAGCCCTCGGGGAGCGGGCCGAAGTTGCAGACGCCGGTCCGGTCGGTGGTGCAGCCCGGGGCGGCCCGGCGGTCGGCGCTGCTGCCGCGCGTCTGCAGGCCCGGGGTGTTGTTGGTCTCCTGCCACAGCTCGAAGACCGCGCCGCGCAGCGGCAGCCTGGTCCGGGCGTCCTGCTTCACGACCCGGACCGAGCCCTCGTACTCCTCGGTCACCGGGGTGTTCGCGACGTCGACGACGATGCCGTCCGTCACGTCACCCCGGTCCAGGTCGAACCGGGTGGCCGGGTCGGCCGGGGTCTCGTACCCGACGGGGGCGGCGGTCTCCCGCCAGTAGTACGTGTGCCCGATCGGCAGCTCCACCGTGCAGGTGCCGCGGGTGTCCGTCACGCAGACCCCGTCGAGACGGGTGTCGCCGCCCGCGGGATCCGTCTGGAGGCCGGTGGAGCCGTTGCTCTCCCGCCAGAGCTCGAACTGCGCTCCCGCCAGCGGGAGGCCGGTGGCCCGGTCGGTCTTGCGCAGCACGACCCGGGCGGCGTCCGGCGGCTCGGGGGTGCGCCGGTTGCCGGCCTCGTACCGGACCCCGGCCGAGGCGTTCGCGGCGGTGAGGGTCAGCTCGTGGACGGTGTCGTCCAGGTCGTAGCCGGGCGGCGCCCCGGTCTCGCGCCAGTAGTAGGTGCCGGGCTCGGTGGTCCGCTCACAGATGCCGGAGGCCGGCGTCGTGCACTCGGCGACGAGGGTGTCGGCGCCCGGAGCGGTGTCCTGCAGGCCGTCCCTCCCGTTCGTCTCCCGCCACAGTTCGAACCGTGCCCCCTGCAGCGCCGCGCCCGTCTCCGCGTCCCGCTTGAGGACCGAGACCGTGCCGGTCACCGGGGCCGGGCCGCCGCACTCGGGCAGGTCGCCGTTGAAGGGGTAGGAGTGGAACTCCTGGCCCCCGCCCCCGGTCGTGCTGCTGCCGTGGGTGACGGAGCCGGTGGTGAAGAAGCGCCCGTTGATGCCGGGCAGGGTGACGGTGGTCTCCGAGGACTGCTGCCCCATGAGGAAGCTGCCCTGGAACTGGCCGCCGCCGGTCAGGTTCACGGTGGTGGCGTCCGGGAAGTTCCACAGCAGCCGGTCGCGGTAGGCGTTGAGGGGGGCGGTGTCCTGGATGCCGCCGCTGTACGTGCTGATCGTGCGGGTGGCGCCCAGGACGTTCACCAGCACGGTGGCCGTGTCCGGGATCCGCGCGAACCGGACGCCCTGCTGACCGCCGCCGTTGCCGACCAGGTTCGCGTCGACGTTGAAGACCTGGAGCGAGGAGGTGCCGTCGCCGGTGAAGAGCGTCTCGTAGCCGTTGTTGACGGCCGTGCCGGTGGCGCGGCGCGGCTGCCCGTCGACCCGTGCGTAGCACTGGCTGGCGGCGCTGAGCCGGTCGCGCAGCCCCGCGTACGGGGTGACGGCGGCGGGGTCCCGGACCGGGCGGCCCGTCACCATGCCCGAGACGGAGCCGGCGTACCGGACCACTCCGCCGTCGGCGAGCAGGCGTTCGCCCGACGCGACGGTGACGGAGCCGCCGGTGGTGAGGAAGTCGGCGCCGACGGGCGGGGGCACCAGCGATCCGGCGCCGACGATGCCCACGTTGTAGCGGCTGTCCCCGCCCGCCTGCTTGTTCTGGTCGAAGTCGCCGAGGACGACGAGCCGGCCCTCGGCCTCGGAGGCCCGGCCCCGGACCCGGAAGTCGCCTCCCGCGAAGATGTTGATGCCGTTGTCCCGGCCCTTCGGGATGCCGTCGGTGCCGATCGCCGAGTACGGGTCGGGGCAGTCTCCCGGCACGCAGGGCCCCAGCCCCCCGGGAAGCGGAGCTCTGGCGACCGCCGCCGGGCGGTCGCCACCGGGACCCTCCGCGAAGGCCGCGGGCGCGGCGGAGGCCAGTACGGCTCCGATCGCGAGCCCGAGGGTCCAGTTCCTTGCTGACATGACGCTCCGTCCGTTGCCTGCTGCCCTGATGTGCCCTGACAGGCTGGGGGCAGGCTTCGGCGGGGCGCGGCGGGGACACTCTGCGCTACGGCATTTCGATCACAGCGATCACTCTCCCGGGCGGGGCCGCCCGAGGGGGTGTCTTGCCGATCAGGCCGGGCTCGACCGACGAGACACGCCCTGGCGTGCTCAGGCGATGGCCGAGCCGGCGACCCAGTCCGCCCAGGACATGTTCCAGCCGCCCAGCCCGTTGTCCGGGGCGACCGTCTTGTCCTGCGAGTTCACGACCTGCACCACGTCCCCGACGAGGGTCCGGTCGAAGAACCAGCCGGCCGGGGTGTCGGAGCCGCCGCCCTTGTCGTCGCGCAGGCCCACGCAGCCGTGGCTCACGTTGGTGGTGCCGAAGGTGTCGGGGCTGGACCAGTAGTTCCCGTGCAGGAAGGTTCCGGAGGAGGTGAGCCGCATGGCGTGCGGGACGTCGGGGATGTCGTACTCGCCGCCGAAGCCGACGGTCTGGCCGTTCATGCGGGTGACGTCGAACATCTCCATCACCACCATCTTGCCGTTGTAGGTGGTGGTCTTGGGCGCCCCGGCGCTGATCGGCACGGTCGACACCAGCTGCCCCTCCCGGCGGACCTCCATGGTGTGCTCGGCCGCGTCCACGGTGGAGATCTGGGAGCGGCCGACGGTGAAGCCGACGCTCTTGTCCTGGATGCCGTACACGCCGGGCGCGCCCTCGATGTCACGCAGGTCCATCTTCACCGTGACCTTGGTGCCGGACTTCCAGTACTCCTTGGGCCGGAAGTCGAGCCGCTCCCGCCCGAACCAGTGGCCGACGACCTGTACGCCCGGGTCGGAGGTGACGGAAATGGCCCGCTCCACTTCGGCGCGGCGCTCGATCGCCTGGCTGAACCGGAAGGAGACGATCATGCCGGTGCCGACGGTCGAGCGGTTCTCGGGTTTGAAGTAGCCGATGAACCGCTCCTCGGGAACGAAGGTGGTGAAGGTGGTGTGGCGGGCCTGGCGGCGGTCGTGCCCGTCGAGGGCGACGGCGTCCACGGTGTACTTGGCCGCGAGCGCGAGCCGCCCGGACGCGGGGTCGGGGCTCCAGCTGAGCCCGTCGTCGGCGATGGCGCCGGGGACCTGTTCCTGCTGCGCGTCCTCCACCTTGGTCACGACGACCCGCTCCAGACGGCCCTCGGGCACGGTGACCGACAGCCGTCCGTCCGCGGGGACCCCCTTCGCGTTGTCGTCGGGGGTGATGCGGATGGCCTCGTCCGGCGAGCGGGGTTTGCCGGGCAGCTGGATCTCGACCGGGGCCTTGCCGTCCTGGGTGCATCCGGCCAGGCCGCCCAGCAGGCCCGCCCACGCCGCCACGGCGGCCAAGCCCGCCCCTGCCCGCCTCGTCAGAAGTGTCACGATCCCTCCAACGACCGGGCGCTGCGGGGGAAACGTGAGCGCGGGCCACGTTCCGGGCAGAACTGTCCGGGCAGAACAGTGTGAAGGACCAGACGGGGGCGGGCCCAGGCCGGGACGCCGGGGCCGCACTCTCCCCTACCCCCGCCGGTACCCAGGAGCCGTGGAGGCGGGCAGTGTCGAGCGCAGCCGAGCAGGAGGCGGTGGAAGCCGTCAGCAATGCCGCGGAAGCGGTGCGGAGCGGCCGGGCCGCGCCCGTACCGCAGATCGAAGGGCGACTGAAGGAGCGGCCGAACGGCCAGGTCAGGGGCCAGGTGTTACGGGTGCACGCGCGCCCGGGGGCGCCGGTGTGGCCGGGGTCCTCGCATCCGCTGGGGGCCCGGTTCCATCACGGTCCCGACGGGACCGCGGGCACCAATTTCGCCCTGTGGGCGCAGGGCGCGGAGGCGGTGGAGGTGTGTCTCTTCGACGAGGCCGGCGCCGAGACCCGCTGCACCCTGACGGAGCACACGCACGAGATCTGGCACGGGTTCGTGCCGGGCGTACGCCCCGGGCAGAGGTACGGATTCCGGGTGCACGGCCGCTGGGATCCCTGGACGGGCGCCCGGTACAACCCGGCGAAGCTGCTCCTGGACCCGTACGCGCGGGCCGTGGACGGGGACTTCACCCTGCCCCCCGAGGTGTACGCGCACGTCCGGGACTGGCCGCAGCAGTACATCGCGGACACCGTTCGGGACGACCGGGACTCCGCGCCGTTCGTCCCGAAGGGCGTGGTCGTCCACGATGACGACGACTGGGCGGACGATGTCCGGCCGAAGACCCCGTGGGCCGATTCGGTGATCTACGAGCTGCACGTGCGCGGCTTCACGATGCGCCATCCGGGTATTCCCGAGGAACTGCGCGGCACCTACGCGGGCCTGGCCCACCCGGCGGCGATCGAGCACCTGACGAGGCTGGGGGTGACGGCGGTCGAGCTGCTGCCGGTGCACCAGTTCGCGCACGAGGACCATCTGCTGCGCCGGGGGCTGCGCAACTACTGGGGCTACAACTCGATCGGCTACTTCGCCCCGCACGCGGCGTACTCGGCGAGCGGTACGGCCGGGCAGCAGGTCGGGGAGTTCAAGCGGATGGTCCGGGCCCTGCACGCGGCCGGGATCGAGGTCATCCTCGACGTGGTCTACAACCACACGGCGGAGGCGGGCGAGCTGGGCCCGACGCTGTCGCTGCGCGGGATCGACAACCGGGGCTACTACCGGCTCCAGTCCGACCAGCGGCGGTACTCCGACTACACGGGCTGCGGGAACACCCTGCACGCGGGGCGCCCGCACGTGCTGCGGCTGATCACCGACTCGCTGCGCTACTGGGTGACCGAGATGGGAGTGGACGGCTTCCGCTTCGACCTGGCGGCGGCGCTGGCCCGGTCGATGCACGACGTGGACATGCTGTCGCCGTTCCTCGCGGTGATCGCCCAGGACCCGGTGCTGCGGCGGGTGAAACTGATCGCCGAGCCGTGGGACGTGGGCTCGGGCGGCTACCAGGTGGGGGCGTTCCCGCCGCTGTGGACGGAGTGGAACGACCGTTACCGGGACGCCGTACGGGACTTCTGGCGGGGCGCGCTGCCCGACGTGCGGGATCTCGGCTACCGGCTGTCGGGCTCCAGCGACCTGTACGCGTGGGGCGGGCGGCGGCCGTACGCCTCGGTGAACTTCGTGACCGCGCACGACGGTTTCACCTTGCGCGACCTGGTGTCGTACGAGCGCAAGCACAACGAGGCGAACGGGGAGGCGAACCGGGACGGGACGAATGACAACCGGTCGTGGAACTGCGGGGCGGAGGGCGGGAGCGACGATCCCCGGATCGGCGTGCTGCGCCGCCGCCAGCTGCGCAACCTGCTCACCACGCTGCTGCTGTCCACGGGCGTGCCGATGCTGGTGGCCGGGGACGAGTTCGGGCGGACGCAGGACGGCAACAACAACGCGTACTGCCAGGACAACGAGACGGGCTGGGTGGACTGGTCGCTGCTGGAGGATCCGGCCTGGCAGTCGCTCTTCGCCCTGGCCTCCCGGCTGATCGCGCTGCGCCACTCCCATCCGGTGCTGCGGCGGCGGGCGTTCTTCTCCGGGCGCTCGCAGGGCGCGGACGGTCTGCGGGACCTGGCCTGGTTCACCCCGGCGGGCGCGGAGATGACGGAGCGGGACTGGTACGCGCCGGCCTCCTCGCTGGGGATGTACCTGTCGGGGCGGGACATCCCGGGCCGTGACGAGCGGGGCCGGCAGGTGACGGACGACAGCTTCCTCGCCCTGCTGCACACCGGGGACCGGCCGGTGGAATGGGCCTTGCCGGGGGCGCCCTGGGCGCAGGTGTACGAGGTCGTCCTGGACACCTCCCTGGAGGCCCAGTCCGATCCTCCCCGGACCCGGCACCGCGGCGGGCAGACCCTGACGGTCCCGGCGCGGTCGGTGCTGCTGCTGAAGGTGGTGAGCTGAACGGCGGACCGGCCCGGCCCGTGCTGCTGGTTCCGGACGTCCCCGACATCCGGAACCAGCTCCCTCGTTCGTGCTGCGATGATGTGTTCGACATCGTCTCGGAGGGGGTCCCTGCATGGGCAGAGTCACGACCGCGCTGCAGGAACTGCGCGGGGCGCAGAAGTCGGCGAAGGGGGTGTCGCTCTACTCCCGGTTCGTCAACCGGCCCGCCGGGCGGTACCTGGCCGCCGGTTCGTACGCGCTGGGGCTCACCCCGAACCAGGTGACGCTGATCAGTGCCGCCTTCAGCTTCGCCGCCGTGGCCGCGGTCGCGCTGACCGCCCCCTCGTGGGGGCTGGGGATCGCGGTGTGGGCCGCCCTCGCCGTCGGTTTCGCCTTCGACTCCGCCGACGGGCAGCTCGCGCGGCTGCGCGGCGGCGGCAGCGCGGCCGGCGAATGGCTCGACCACGTCGTGGACGCGGCCAAGCTCACCGCACTGCACTCCTGCGTGCTGATCGCCTTCTACCGCTTCCCCGACGCGTACGGGACGGGCGCGGACGGCTGGCTGCTGGTGCCGCTGGGCTTCCAGTTCGCCGCGGTGGTGACCTTCTTCGGCGGGCTGCTGACGGAGAAGCTGAAGCCGAAGCCGGCCCCCGGCAGCCCGGCGGCCGCGCCGTCGACCGCGCGCGCGGTGGCCCTGCTGCCCGTGGACTACGGGGTGTTCTGCCTGGTGTTCCTGCTGCTCGGCGGCGGGAAGCTGTTCGTCTGGGCGTACACGGGACTGGGCGTGGTCGCCGCGCTGTTCCTGCTGGCGTTCCTCGCGAAGTGGTTCCGGGAGCTCAGCGCCGTTCGCCGGTGACCTGGCCCGGCGCCTGAGCCGGTTCCGCGAGCGCGTCCAGTGCCCGGCGCAGCTGGGTGCTGGACGTGTGCACGGTGTAGGGGAAGTACACGACGTCGACGCCGTGGGTGGCGAAGTCCTTCTCCAGCCGGTCGCCCTTGGGCGTGCCGCGCCAGTCGTCGCCCTTGAAGATGACGTCGAAGCGGACCTGCTTCCAGGTCTCCACCTTGTCGGGGACCGTCTCGACGAAGGCGGCGTCGACGTACTTCACGCTGCGCACGATCTCCAGCCGCTCGACGAGCGGAATCATCGGGCGGCGCCCCTTGGCGAGCTCGGCCATCTCGTCCGAGACCACTCCGGCGACCAGGTAGTCGCACTGGCTCCGGGCGTGCCGGAGGATGTTGAGATGCCCGATGTGGAACAGATCGTAGGCGCCGGGCGCATAGCCGACTCGATACGGCCTGCGCGCAGGCGCAGCAAGGTCGGACATGTCGTGCTCCGTCATCATTTACCCCCAGCAGCCACACCCCCCGGTGTAGCGGATTAGCAGACAATAGCGTGCACGTTCCGCACCACGCGGGTGAACGAATAGGGTGACGTGCGCATCATCCAGGGGAAGAGGGGACGCACGGTGTCCAGATCCGGTCAGCGGCGCATGCTGCTGGTTTCCACCAATTACGCTCCGGAGCACGCGGGGATCGGCCCGTACGCCACCCAGATCGCGGAGCACTGGGCGGATCTCGGTCACGAGACGCACGTCCTGGCGGGCATGCCGCACTACCCGGCATGGTCGCTCGAACCCGAGTACAAGGGGGCGTTCCAGCGCACGGAACAGCGCGCGGGTGTCACCGTGCACCGGCGTGCGCACACCGTGCCGCCGCGCCAGACCGCCGTGAAGCGGGCCCTTTTCGAAGGATCGATTCTGCTGCACGGCGCCGTGGCCCCGCCCCGGATGCCCAAGCCCGACGCGATCCTCGCCCAGATGCCCAGCCTGGCCGGCGGAGTGCTCGCCGCCCGGCTCGCGGCCCGGTGGAAGGTCCCGTACATCCCGGTCGTCCAGGACCTGATGGGCGCCGCCGCCGCGCAGAGCGGGATCAGCGGCGGCGACAAGGCCGCCGCGATCGCCGGCCGCGCCGAGGCCTACGCCCTCAAGCGCGCCACCCTCGTCGGCGTCATCCACGAGACCTTCGTGGACCGGGTCGTGGGCATGGGCGTGGACCCGGAGAAGATCCGCCTGGTCCCGAACTGGTCGCACGTGCCGGTGCCCACCAAGCCGCGCGGAGAGACCCGTCACCACCTCGGCTGGGCCCCCGGCGAGACCGTCGTCCTGCACTCCGGGAACATGGGCCTCAAGCAGGGCCTGGAAGTCCTCGTCGGCGCCGCCCGGCTGGATCCGAGCGTCCGGTTCGTCCTGATGGGCGACGGCAGTCAGCGGGCGGCTCTGTCCGATCTCGCGTCGGATGTGCCGAATCTGGACATCATCCCCCCTGCCGCTGACGGCGAGTTCCCGGATATCCTCGCGGCGGCGGACGTGCTCGCGGTCACGCAGCACGCCGCCGTGCTGGACATGAGCGTCCCGTCGAAGCTGACCTCGTACTTCCAGACCGGTCGGCCCGTCGTCGCCTCCGTGGCCGCGGAGGGCGGGACCGCGCAGGAAGTGGAACGCTCGGGCGCAGGGGTGCTCGTACCGCCGGAGGACCCCGAGGCCCTGCTGAAGGCCGTACGGGCCCTGGCCGAGGACCCGGAAGGCGCGGACGCACTGGGAGCGGCCGGACCCCGCCACGTGGCGGCCCATCTGAGCCGCGAAGCGGGCCTGGCCCGCATCGACGCACTGATAGACGAAGCACTTGGGGGACCCCGGCCGTGATCGAGACGAACCGCCCTGCAGCGGCACCGGCCGACGACGAACCGGATCTCCTGAGAGATCAGTTCCGGCAGCTCCTGCGCTACCGCAGGCTCATCGGCGCGGGCATCGGCATCGGTCTGCTGGGCGGCGTCTACCTCGGCATCTCCACGGCGGACACCTACGTCGCGACCGCCGACGTCGTCCTGCGCGCACCCACCGACGACCCGTTCAACCCGAGCCTCGCCCCGGACAAGGCGATCAACATCGGCTCGGAGCGCCAGGTCGCGCTCAGTTCCTCCATAGCCAACGAGGCGGCGAAGAAACTCGGCGTGGGCGCGTCCGGCTTCGCCGCCCTGCGCAGCGGTCTGCAGGTGACCAACCCGCCGCAGACCATGGTCCTGCGCTTCACGTACACGGCGGACTCCCCCAAGGAGGCCGCCAAGCGCGCCAACACGATGACCGAGGCGTACCTGCTGAAGCGGCAGGAGGCCCTCGACGCCACCCGCGACAAGATGGTCAAGGGGTACAAGGATCAGCGCGATCCGATCGCCAAGCAGCTCGACGAGCTGTCGAAGGAGATCGCCCGGATGCCGGCCGGCGCCGGACGCGACGCCGCCAGCTCCTCCAAGACCGACCTGCAGAGCGAGGTCGGCGGCTACAACACCAAGATCACCAAGCTTGAGGCCCTGGACATGACCCCGGGCCGCGTCACCAGCGCGGCGACCGCGCCCACCGCCACCGACGGCCCCGGCGTCGTCATGTCGCTCGCGCTCGGCGCGGCCGTAGGCCTCGCACTCGGCCTGCTGGCCGCCTGGGTCCGCCTCGTCTTCGACCCGGCGCCGCGCTCCGAGGGCGACGTCGCCCGGGCCCTGCGCGCCCCCGTCCTGGGCTACCTGCCCCGGGACCGGACGGGCGGCGGACCGCTGCTCGCCGCCGGCGAGGCCGATCCCCGGCTCGCCGAGGAGTACCGCTCGGTGGCCTTCCGCCTCGCCTACGACGCCCGCTTCGCCGACCGGCGCCGCCTGCTCGTCGTCGCCCCGCGCGGCAGTAGCGAGACCGCCGCCGCCGTGGCCGTGAACCTCGCCGCCTCCTTCGCGGAGACCGGTAAGGACGTCCTCCTCATCGAGGCCGACCTGCGCACCCCGGTCCTGGCCAGCCAGCTGCCGACGGACGCCGGCGGCCGGCCGCGCTGGAGCCAGACCCCGGGCAGCCCGAGCGGCGGCGGCCGCCACTCGGACACCGAGTGGCCCGACGGACGCCAGCTCGTCGTGGACGCCGGGGAGTCCGGATCCTTCGACCTCATCCCGGGCGAGCGGGCGCGCAACGTCCCGCGCTCGCTGACCTCGGCCCGCGCCACCCGGCTGATCTCCGAGGCCGACTCCCCCAACTCCACGGTCGTCGTGCTGGCTCCGCCCGTGCTCTCCTACGCCGACGCCCTGGCCCTCGTCGACCGCGTCGACGGCGTCCTGGTCGTCTGCGACCCGCGCGCGGTGCACCGCACGGACCTGTCGCGGATCCGCGAACTGATCAGCGGCGCCGGCGGCACCGTCCTCGGCGCGGTGCTGCACGCGCCGCTGCCCGGCGAGAAGCGCGGCCGCGTCAAGGACAAGACCGGCCCGGCCCCCACCGGCCCCACCGGGGGTCCCGGGACCTCCCCGAAGCCCGGGCGGCCCGTGCCGCAGCCCCAGCCGATCCCGTACGAAGTGGCCGAGCCCGAACAGCACATCCCCGGTGACGGCACCGACACCGTCGCGCTGCGCACCGTCCGCATGGGCCGCAGATGAGCCGACGCGGCCTCGCCGCCGTCGCGTCGGTCCTGGACCAGGCCGCGTCCAGCGCCACGAACATCCTGGTGCTGGTGCTGGCGGCCCGGCTGTCCTCGGCGTCCGGGTTCGCCGACTTCTCCATGGTCTACGTGACCTTCAGCGTGCTCCTCGGACTGAACATGGCCTACGTCGGCCAGAGCCTGGTTCTGGAGAAGGGTGCGGCACTCGGCGCCGAGTGCCGCTCGGCCGTGGGCTTCACCGCGGCCGCGTCGGCCGCCGTGGGCGCGCTGCTCCTGGTCGTGGGCCTCGCGCTCCCCGGGGCCACCGGAACCGCCTTCCTCGCGCTGGGCCTCGTACTGCCGCTGGTGCTCCTCCAGGACGGCCTGCGGTACTGCTTCTCCGCGCTGCGCGCCCCGCAGCGGGCGCTGGCCGCCGACGTCCTGCGGCTGGTGTGCGTGGTCGCGGCGCTGGCCCTGCAGCCCGACGGTGCCTCGGCGGGACGGCTGGTGCTCGCGTGGGGGCTCTCCGCCCTGCCGGCGCTGGGCGTGGGGCTCTGGCTGCTGCGGCCGTACGTACGCGGCGCCCGCGCCGACCTGCGGCCGTACCTGCGGCGGGGTCACCTGGGGCAGCGGTTCGTGGTCGAGTTCGCGGTGGGCAACGGCTCCAGCCAGCTCGCCGTCCTGGGCCTCGGCGTCTTCGCGACGCCGCTGGCCGTCGGCGCGCTGCGGGGTGCGACCACTCTCTTCGGGCCGCTGAACGTGCTGTTCAACTCCGCGAACGCCTTCGGTCCGCCGGTGCTCGGGCGGCTCGGCGGCAAGCGCGCCACGGTCCGGGCCACGGCCGCGCTGGGACTCCTACTGGCGGCGGTCGGAGCGGGCTGGGCCACGGCCCTGTACCTGTTGCCGGACCGGCTGGGCCGGGAACTGCTCGGCGACACCTGGGCGGGCGCGTCCGGACTGCTGCCGGCCACGGGGGCGCAGTACGCCGTGATGGGGCTCGGCACGTGCGCGCTGCTGACCCTGCGGGTGCTCGCGCCGAAGGCCACGCTGTCGTTGCAGGTGGTCTTCTCGCTGCTGTCGGTGGGACTGCTGCTGGGTGGCTACGCGGTGTGGGGCGTGGCGGGCGCCGCGTGGGGCCTGGCGGCCGGCTCGGCCCTCAAGGCCCTGGCCGCCTGGTGGCGCGTCACCCGCCTCCCGGCCGCCGCCGGCTCGCGGGAGCCCGAGCCCGTGCCGACCCCCGCCGCGGGCTGAACCGGGCTGCCGGCCCTTCGCCGCCTGACCCGCTGCGCGGGGCCGCTCCCCGCCCCGCCCTTTCGCCGTATCCCGGGCGCTGCGCGGCCCCGGCTCGGACACCGGGGAACAAGCGGCCCGCTCGTGACCGTCCGACCATTTCCGCGACCCCTGCTTTCAGGAGGAACCTGCATGCCATGGACCGAGCGCGTCGTCGTGCGCGGCGGTGTACGACTCTGCTGCCGCGACTGGGGAGGGTCGGGGCCGCCCGTCGTTCTGCTGCACGGGCTGGCCGGGCACGGGGGCGAGTGGGACGCGACAGCTCGGAGCTTGAGCACCCGCTACCGGGTCGTCGCCATGGACCAGCGAGGCCACGGGGCCAGTGAACGTCGCCCGCGAGATCTCTCCCGCGCCGCCTACGTCGCTGATGTCGTCGCCGTCGTCGATCAGCTCGACCTGCGACGGCCCGTCCTGGTGGGTCAGTCGATGGGCGGCAACACCGCCATGCTCACCGCTGCCGCTCACCCTGAACTCATCCGCGGCCTCGTACTCGTCGAGGCCGGACCTGGAGGGTCGCCTCCGGATGTCCCGGCGGAGATCGGTGGATGGCTCGACTCCTGGCCTACGCCGTTCCCCTCACGGGAAGCCGCCGTCCGGTTTCTCGGCGGAGGCCCGGTCGGCGAAGGCTGGGCCGCCGGACTGGAGGAACGCGACGGCGGATGGTGGCCCCGCTTCGACCGTGACGTGATGGTCGGCTCGCTGGCCGAGAACACCCGGCGCTCCTTCTGGGACGAGTGGGCAAAGGTTTCCTGTCCGGCCCTGGCCGTCCTGGGCCAGAACGGCATCATCCCCCCGCAGGAAGCCGACGACATGCTGCAACAGCGACCGGCGACGGTGGGCGTGAGCATCCCTGGAACGGGACACGACCTGCACCTGGAACGACCGGATGTCCTGCAGCACCTGCTCTCGGAGTTCCTCAAGGAAAACGTCGGGCTCGCCCCCTTGGGCTGAGCTGAGCCGGACACTTCGGTTCCACGGCAGGCGGGCCACGCTCGCCGCACGGTTCTACGACGAGAGGGATACCGGACCTTCGCGGCGCGGGGGTCCGGGACGCAGCCCCGGGAAGCGGTGGCGCGGTCAGCGCAGGGTCGTGGACCTGTCCGTGCGGTAGGTCGCGACCAGCGCGAGGCAGAGGGCCGCGATCGCCACCCGCCCCGACGCCTGCAGGAGCGGTCCGCGCAGCAGGATGAACGAGTAGCCCGCGACCAGCGGGACCACCACCGAGATCAGGCTCCCCGGCGGGCTCCTGCGCGTGGCCCGTTTCGCATAGCGCCGGTCGACGCGGGCCGAGGCGTACCCCATGCCCAGCAGCCCCGCCCCCATGCCCAGCGGCCCGAAGTCCAGCCACAGCTCCGCCCAGATCGGGGAGGAGAGGTTGGTGTTGACCGTGCCCATCCACTGGCCGACCATCACGCCCGTGTCCCGCGGCTTGCCGGGCCACACCGCGCGCGGCACCGCGAAGAAGACCGATCCCGCGAGCTGGCGGCCGTAGAAGTGGCCGGGGCCGGAGTTCGAGAAGGTGATGGTGTTGGCGAACATGCCGATCTGGTCGTAGTCCTTGAGGGCCATGGGCTCCAGGAAGGACGTGGTCTCGACCGGCCGGTAGTTCTTCTCGTCGTAGCGGAAGCGGTCCGCGAACGGGAAGACCAGGAGCGCGACGACCACCGCCATCGACAGCGCCACCCGGTACATCGCCGCGCTCACCGGGAAGACGGTGAACAGCAGCGCGAACATGACCGTCAGGAACCAGTACCGGGGGTTCGAGATCGGGTTGTTGACGATCAGGTTGAGGCCGGCGAGCGCCGCCCACGTGACGATGACCGACACCTTGCGGCGGGCGAACTTCGAGGTGATCAGCCAGCGGGTGTACAGGAGCAGCGCGAGCAGTGCCGGTACGGTGCCGAAGCCGCGCAGCAGGGCCTGGCCCGCCTGGCCGTCGCCGTTGGAGACGCCCGCCTCCTCGATGCCGGCGATGATCTCCTGGCGGCTGGAGAAGAAGACCGCCGGGCCGCCCAGCTTCATGATGAAGACGGCGCTGCAGAGGAACGACAGGATCGTCAGGAGCTGGAGCCGGCGCCGGTGCGCCATGACGGGCTTCGACTCCTTCTGGGAGCCGCCCGCGCGCCCGGCCGGCCGGTGCCGGGCCAGCAGCACGCCGACGTCGAAGGCCGTGCAGCCGAGCAGTACGAGCCCGATGGCGATGGTGAGGTCGGAGCGCGGGCCGACGACCGGCGTGGGGACCTGGCCGAGGACGGCCTGCGCGAGCGGGGCCACGCCCATGGCCATGTAGACGAAGAGCCAGAAGGAGCCCTGCAGCAGCTTGCGGCGGCTGGTGAGCACCATCGCCGAGAGCCGCGCGCCCGCGTACATGGTGAGCAGCAGCTGGAGCCAGAAGGCCGCGTCGCGGGCGCCGGCGCCCGTCTGGACGGCGACGAACAGCGGCAGGAAGACGGTGAATCCGAGCGCGAGCGGGACGGACAGCGCGCGCGAGAGGAGCGTGCGCGGGAGGGTGGCCCGGCCCCACAGGCTCTCGTCCTCGAAGGGGGACGCGACGGGCCGCTTCGGCGGCGTTGCGGAGGGCTTGCGTATGTCCGTCGTCACTGCCGCCCCCACCCGATGTGCCTGGTCCGCGGGCAGTCTAGTCTGAGCGGGCCACGCCCGGGGAGGCGGCGGCGCGGGGCTCCCCCCGGACGGAGTCCGGGGGAGCGGATGGGGGCGACAGTTGCGGGATCTTCCTTCCTTCACGCTGGCCGGGTACGACAAGGGCCGCGGGCTGCTGACGCAGGCGCTCTGGTTCGCGGTGATGAACACGCTGTTCATGAGCTGGTTCTGTCCGGCGCGGGTGCGGGTGGCGCTGCTGCGGGCCTTCGGGGCGAAGATCGGCGAGGGCGTTCTCATCCGGCACCGGGTGCGGGTGCTGTGGCCGTGGAAGCTCGACATCGGGGACCACACCTGGATAGGTGAGGGAGCCTGGCTGCTGAACCTGGAGCCGGTGACCATCGGGGCGAACGTGTGCGTCTCGCAGGAAGCCATGCTGTGCACCGGTTCGCACGACCACCGGGCCGCCGACTTCCGCTACCGCAACGCCCCGATCGTGGTCGAGGACGGCGCGTGGGTGGCGGTACGGGCGACCGTGCTCGCCGGGGTCACGGTGGGCCGCTGCGCGGTCGCGGGCGCCGGTTCGGTGGTCCACAAGAACCTTCCCGCACTGACCCTGCAGACCCAGGACGGGCACCGCCGCCCGGTGGAGGAGCCCAAGTGAGTGCCGCGATGAGAGTCCTGCACGCCGTCACCCTGCACTCCCCCTCGCACGCCTTCGGCGGACCGGTGCGGGTCGCGCTGAACCTCGCGAAGGGGCTGCAGGACCGCGGCCACCAGGCGCGGCTGCTCGCGCTCGGCGAGGGCTTCGACCCGTGGCCGACGTCCGTGGAGGGCGTTCCGGCGCGGCTGTTCCCGGCCCGCCGGCTGCTCCCCCTCGGCTTCAGCGGGATGACCTCGCCCGCCCTGCTGGCCTCGGCCGGCCGGCTGGTGCGGGACGCCGATGTCGTACACGTCCACCTGGCCCGGGACCTGGTGACGCTGCCGGTCGCCCTGGCGGCGCTGCGGGCGGGGAAGCCGCTCGTGCTGCAGACCCACGGCATGGTGGACCCGAGCGGGAAGCTGCTGGCCAAGGTGCTGGACGCGGTGGCGGTACGCCGGCTGCTGCGCGGCGCGGACGCGGTGCTGTACCTGACCCCGCACGAGCGGGAGGGGCTGGACGCGGTGGTCGGCGCGCCGCCCTTGGCGCAGGCGGTCCGCCTGGTCAACGGGACCCCGGCGCAGGAGGAACGGCCCCCGCTGAGCGGCCCGCCGCGCATCCTGTACTCGGCGCGCCTGCAGGCCCGTAAGCGGCCGGTGGACTTCGTGGACGCGGCCCCGGCGGTCCTCGCCGCCCACCCGGACGCGCACTTCGTGGTCGCGGGCCCGGACGAGGGCGAACTGGCCGCCGTACGGGCCCGGATCGGGGCACTGGGCCTCACCGACCGGTTCACGGTCCCGGGGGCCCTCTCCAGCGCGGAGGTCCTCGCCGAACTGCGCCGCGCCCACGTCTATGTACTGCCGTCGGTGGACGAACCGTTCCCCATGTCCGTGCTGGAAGCCCTCTCCGTGGGCGTCCCCACGGTCGTGACCCACTCCAACGGCCTGGCCCGCGACATCGCCCGCACCGGCGCCGGCCACGCGGTCGACCCCGGCCCGGCAGGCGTCTCCACCGCCGTCCTGAACCTCCTGGACGCGACGGCCAACCACGAGGCCTCCCTGTCCGCCCGCAAGCTGGCCGCGGAGTCCTTCTCCATGGACGCCGTCCTCGACACCCTCCTCCCGGTCTACGAAGGCATCCGCGGCGTCAGATGACGTCCCGGCGGTGGTCGTCCACCACCGGGATCGCGCCGCCCGTGGTGCGGCGGCGTTTGTAGATGCTCGTGTACACGGCGAGGCCGATTCCGCCGACCGCCATCATGATCAGGCCGACCAGGTCGAGGTTCACGCTCTCCAGCTCCCAGTCACTGGCGAAGGTGAGGATGGCACCCACCACGATCAGGACGATGCATCCGCCGATGCCCATGGATCCGCCTTCCGCTGTCGGGACTGTGACCGCGCGGGTACCCGGGATCCGGGTACGAAAACGCCCCCGGGGGCCGGGAGTCCGGTCCTCGGGGGCGTTGGCGGTCGGCTACGCGGGGATCCAGGCGTAGCAGCCCGTGGAGTTGAACTCCGCCGTGCCGGCCGGGATCGTCGCCGTGATCTTGTCGCCCGCCTTGGGCGGGGTCTCGGGACCCGAGGCGAGGGTGGCGCCGTCCTTGCCCTTGGCTTCCCAGGTGCAGTTCGTGGCCTGGGTGAGCGCCCGGTAGCTGCCGGCCGCGGGCGAGGTCCGGGGGCCTTCGGGGAAGCCCTTCTCCGCCGCGGCGAGGATCGGCTTCTGGTCCGGGCACAGGAGGGTGATCGCGTCCTTGGCGCCCGGGATCTCGCCGGTGATGACGGCTCCGGTCGCCGCGTCCTTGTCGTGCTTCGCGGTGCGCTGCACCCGCTGGCAGGCGTCCTGGCCGCCCTGCAGCACGGACGCCGGGTCCACCTTGTCGGGGACCCGCCCGCTCAGGTACTTCTTCTCCTCCGCCGTGAAGCTGCCCGTCTTCGGGGTGATCTTCGCGTCCGGCAGGACGGGGCCGGTCGGCTTCGCGTTCGGGTCGGTCGACGGCTGCGGAGCGTCCGCCGGGTCGGGGGCCGACGACGAGGCCGGGGGCTTCGGCTTGGCGCCGGAGTCGGCCTTGTCCCCGCCCGAACTGCAGGCGGTCAGCGTCAGGGCGGCGGCCAGCAGGACAGCAGCCGCTGCGGAGCGTCGGTACATCGGATGGCTCCCGTACTCAAGGGGGTGTGCAGCGGGGCCCGGCCACAGAGAGCCGGACCCCGCACGCCGTCAGGCGGTTGTTTCGGTTGTCGTCGCTTACTTCGCGCCGAAGGTGAGGACCAGCTGCGGAGTACCCTCCGCCGCCGTGGCCTCGGAGGACCAGATCCACAGCGGGTCGGTGCCCGTGCTCGTCAGGCCCAGGCCGTAACTGGTGCCCAGCGCCGCGGAGACCGTGGCGGTGTCCAGCTCCACGTTGTGCACCGCGGAGCCCTCCGGCACGCCCGCGATGCTGCCGAGCGGGGTGGTGCCGAGGGTGGGCTTGGTGTTGAAGGTGGTACCCGCGCCGGTCCAGTTGCCGGTGACCGGGAGCACCTTCACGGTGTCGGCGGTGCCGGAGTTCGCCTGCGTGCTGGTCTTGATCTGCAGCGAGGCGGACTTCAGGACCTGGCCCGCCGGGGCGGCCGGCAGGTTGAAGCGCATGTACGTCTCGTACAGCGAGCCGCTGCCGCGCACCGCGAGCGAGGTGGACGTGCCGTAGGCGGTGCTCGGGGCGCCCTGGTTGATGTAGGTGTCCTCGGTCGTCTTGACCGCGGAGACCGTGTCGGTGGGCGCCTTGGCCAGGTCGAAGTGGCTCTTGACCTGGGCCTGGGTGAGCGCCGACGGGTAGACGGCGGTCTCGTCGAGCTGACCCGCGAAGAAGTTGCTCGTCGGGCGGGTCGGCCAGTTGGCGAGGTTGTCGCCGCCGACGTGCCAGTAGCCCGCGATGTTGCTGTTGCTCGTGGCGTTCAGGGAGCCCTTGTTCTGGCCGTCGACGTACAGCGTGATGCCGCCGGGGCCCTGGGTGCCGACCACGTGGTGCCACTGGTTGTCGTTGTACGTCTCGAACAGGCCCGTGGAGACGGTGCGGGTCGAGCCGTTGTAGACGCCGAAGACCAGGCGACCGGTGTTGGTCATGTACAGCTGGCGGTCGTACGTGCCGCTGTTGCGCGCGGTGTTGTTGCCGAAGCCGATGAGCTTGCCGCCGCGCGTGGTGTTCGTCTTGAACCAGGTCTCGATGGTGAACGTGTTGCCGACCGTCTGACGGCGGTCGCTGTACACCTGCTGGCTGGTCCCGTTGAAGCCCATCGCCGTGCTGCCGGAGACGGCGCCGGGCGCCTGCTTCAGGGCGGGGGCGTTGAGCTGGACGCCGCTGCGGTTGCCGGACACCGAGGAGTCGGCGACGTAGGGGCTGACCGCGTCGTCGTAGCGCCAGTAGAGGTCGGCGCCGTCGGTGCGGACCTGGTTGGGGTAGGACTGGACCGAGGTCGGGACGGTCACCGAGGCGACGGCCGACAGGGCGCTGGTGTTGCCGGCGGCGTCGGTCGCGGTCACCCGGTAGGTGTAGCTCTGGCCGGCCTTGACCGTGGCGTCGTTCCAGGAGGCCTGGGGGCGCTCCCACTCCAGCGAGCTGGCGGTGACGGTGGCGGCCGGGGTGGCGGAGCCGTTGCGGTAGATGCGGTACGTCAGCTTGCTGTCGTCCGCGTCGTAGCTGGTGCGCCAGCGGACCTGGACCTCGCCGGGCTTGACGCTGGAGGCGCTGGCCACCGGGGTGGTCGGGGCGCCGACGTCACCGGTGGAGGCGAAGCGGGTCAGGCCCCACTGCGGCTTGCCGTTGATGAGGGTGAACTCACCGCCGACCCACATGTACTTGACGTTGTTCTTCTCGGCCACGGCCATGACGCGCGGGCCGATGCCCTCGGTGCCGTCCATGCCGTCGTTGGCCGTGGGGTGCCAGCCCAGCTTGCCGGGTCCGCGCACGAAGCCATCCACGGGCGCGGGGGCGGCGCCTTCGTGGTTGGTCGGCTGGGCCAGCAGGAAGTTGCGCTTGCCGTCGGGGAACTCCAGCTCGGTGGAGCAGTCGTGCCCGTGCGAGGAGCTGTAGAGCACTCCCTCGTACGGCAGGACGAACTGGGTGGCGCCGAGGCAGCGGTCGCGCCACTTCTCGGTGAAGTCGCTCAGGCGCAGGCCGATGCGGCCGTCGAAGACGCCGCCGCCGGAGCCCTCGTGACCCGTGTAGAAGCCGGTGTCGTCGGTGGAGATGTCCTTGACGACCGAGTTCGACGGGATGTTGCCGTACGTCTTGGTGACCGCGCCCGTGGTGGCGTTGACCACGGCGAGGGCGTGGCTGTTGGAGCCGTTGACGGTGAAGAAGTCGCCGCCGAGGAGCACGTTCTTGCCGTCGGGGGTGACCTCGACGGCGCGGCCCGGCTCGTCGACGTTGGCGACGAAGGGCTTCAGCGCACCGGAGGAGGCGTCCACGGCGGCGAACCGCTCGCGGGTCTGGCCCTCGACGGTGGTGAAGTCGCCACCCGCGTACAGGGTGTCGTCGGTGACGGCGAGCGCGCGCACGGTGGCGGGGAAGCTCGGGTGGAACGATGCCTTGGGGGTGCAGCTCGCGATGTCGATCGCGGCGAGGCTGGAGACCGGGGTGCCGTTGACGGCGCCGAAGGACCCGCCCGCGTAGAGGGTCTTCTTGTCCTTCGAGACGACCAGCGTACGAACGGTCGCGGTGCCTTCGCCGATGGTGAAGGCCAGCTTGCAGGAGGTGGGATTGCCGGTCGCGGCGTCGAGCGCCACGAAGTTCACGGCATTCTGCTCCGCGCCGGCCACGCCCTCGGGCGGGCGGACGGCCGAGAAGGTACCGCCGGCGAAGACGGTGCCGTTGGCCTGGGCCATCGCCCAGACGACGCCGTTCGTCTGCCAGGTCGGCAGTTCGTCGGCGGTGAATGCCACCGGCGCCGTGATGGCGGACGCCTGAGGCATCAGCACCAGGCCTATGCCGGTGCCCGCACCGGCCAGTGACAGGACGAGGGCGGCAGTCAGCCCTCTGGATCTACGCATGAGCCCCCCAGGGCGATTGCCCGGTTTGATGGCTGGAACTATCCGAACAGCCATATGTACTGGCGCAGACTAGGGCTCACTTGAAGGCCCGGTCACCTCTCTTGACCCATTGCATACCAACTTGGAATCAACAGGTTCAGCATGGAGGGTGCACAAGGGACATACGGCAGGTTTACCCCGGCCATACCCCTGCAGAGCTGCGGAGCATGGCCGGAAAACGGCAAACCGTAGGGGAAATATAAGGCCTCAGCGGTCGATGCGGACCGTCACGCCCGCCAGTTGGTCCTCGACCTGACGGATATCGGCGTCGACCATGATCTGCGCCAGTTCCGCCACCAGGACCGTCGGCTTCCAGCCAAGCAGGTCATGGGCCTTGGACGCGTCGCCGATGAGGGCGTCGACCTCGCTCGGGCGCTCGTACTTGGGGTCGTAGCGCACGTGGTCGGTCCAGTCGAGACCGGCGTGCGTGAAGGAGGACTCGACGAACTCGCGGACGGTCGCGGCCACCCCGGTGGCGACGACGTAGTCGGTGGGCTCGTCCTGCTGGAGCATCCGCCACATGGCGTCCACGTACTCGGGGGCGTAGCCCCAGTCGCGGACCGCGTCGAGGTTGCCGAGGTAGAGGTGGTCCTGGAGTCCGGCCTTGATACGGGCCACCGCGCGGGTGATCTTGCGGGTCACGAAGGTCTCGCCGCGGCGCGGGGACTCGTGGTTGAAGAGGATCCCGTTGACGGCGAACATGTCGTACGCCTCGCGGTAGTTCACCGTGGTCCAGTACGCGAAGACCTTCGCGGCGCCGTACGGGCTGCGCGGGTGGAACGGCGTGGCCTCGTTCTGCGGGGGCGGGGTGGCGCCGAACATCTCGGAGGACGAGGCCTGGTAGATGCGGGTGTCGACACCGCTGGCCCGGATCGCCTCCAGCAGCCGCAGCGCGCCGAGGCCGGTCACGTCGCCCGTGTAGAGCGGGGCGTCGAAGGAGACGCGGACATGGGACTGGGCGCCGAGGTTGTAGACCTCGTCGGGGCGTATGTCGCGGAGCAGGTTCACGAGGGCGACGCCGTCGGAGAGGTCGGCGTGGTGCAGGACGAAGGACCGGTTGGCGGTCTGCGGGTCCTGGTAGATGTGGTCGACGCGCTCCGTGTTGAAGCTGGAGGACCGCCGCACGAGCCCGTGCACCGTGTAGCCCTTGGAGAGCAGGAGCTCGGCGAGGTACGAGCCGTCCTGTCCAGTGACTCCGGTGATCAGTGCGGTCTTGCCCATGGGGTCCCCTTGCTGGTGGTTTCTGTCGGTCGTGGTGAGGCTGTGCCTCGGGGTGGGTGCGGAGCCGGGCCCTGCGGGGCGGCACGCCGAAGGGTCGGGTCGCGGCCAGGGGGCTGGATGCGTACCGTACACGGCCGCCCCGGACGCCCCCTGCGGGGCGCCCGCCGTCTCGTGGTCCTGACGCCGCCCGGCACGCCCCCGGTTCCGGAGCCGGCCGAGATCCCGAACGGCCCGACGGCCGGGTGCCGGCTGTCGGCCACCGCCGGCACCGTCAGGTCCGCCGGATGCGGGTCGACGACCGATGCCGGGCCGCCGCCCACGGCCGGGCCCGGGCAGCGGGGCACGGCCGGGCGCGAGCCGTCGCCCTGGACCGTGAGGTCCGCCGCGGCCGGGGCCGCGCCGGCGGCGCGGGCTCGGGCCGTGGACCACTGCCGCCCCCGCCGGAGCGGACTGGCATCATCGGCGGTATGACAAGTTCGCTGCCGCTCCTGCCCCCGAACGCCCGTGTCTTCGTCGCGGGTCACCGCGGCCTCGTGGGGTCCGCGGTCGCCCGGCGGCTCACCGCCGACGGCCATGAGGTGCTCACCCGGGGCCGCGCCGACCTCGACCTGCGCGACGCCGCCGCGACCGCCGCGTACCTGAAGGACGTCCGCCCGGACGCCGTGGTGCTGGCCGCCGCCAAGGTCGGCGGGATCATGGCCAACAGCACGTACCCGGTGCAGTTCCTGGAGGAGAACCTGCAGATCCAGCTCAGCGTGATCGGCGGCGCGCACGCCGCCGGCGTGGGCCGGCTGCTGTTCCTGGGATCGTCCTGCATCTACCCGAAGCTGGCCCCGCAGCCGATCCGCGAGGACGCCCTGCTGACCGGCCCGCTGGAGCCGACGAACGAGGCCTACGCCCTCGCGAAGATCGCCGGGATCGTCCAGGTCCAGTCGTACCGCAAGCAGTACGGGGCCTCGTACATCTCGGCCATGCCGACGAACCTCTACGGTCCGGGCGACAACTTCGACCTGGAGACCTCGCACGTCCTGCCGGCCCTCGTCCGGCGCTTCCACGAGGCCGCCGCCGAGGGCCGTGACGAGGTCACGCTGTGGGGCTCGGGCACCCCGCGCCGGGAGTTCCTGCACGTGGACGACCTGGCCGCGGCCTGCGCCGTGCTGCTGAACGGCTACGACGGCGACGAGCCCGTCAACATCGGCTGCGGCGAGGACCTGACCATCAAGGAGCTGGCCGAGACGGTCGCCGAGGTGACCGGCTTCCGCGGCCGGCTCGCCTGGGACACGTCCAAGCCGGACGGGACCCCGCGCAAGCTGCTGGACGTGAGCCGCCTGACGTCGCTCGGCTGGAAGCCCGCCGTCCCGCTGCGGGACGGCATCGCCGCCACGTACAAGTGGTGGCGCGAGCAGAGCTGATCGCACAGGCGGCCCAGGCCCCTCAGTACGCTCCGCGACCGTCTACGACGGCGCGGAGCGTGCGGCCCATCACGTCGACATCGCTGGTGAAGGACCAGTTGTCGACGTACTGGAGGTCGAGCTGGATGGTTTCGTCCCAGGACAGGTCGGACCGTCCGCTGATCTGCCACAGTCCCGTCATCCCGGGCCGCACGGTGAGCCGGCGCAGCTCGACCTCGTCGTACTTCGCCACCTCCTCCGGAAGCGGCGGGCGCGGGCCGACCAGCGACATGTTGCCGATCAGTACGTTGATGAGCTGCGGGAGCTCGTCCAGCGAGGTGCGGCGCAGCAGCCGGCCCACCCGGGTCACCCGGGGGTCGCGGCGCATCTTGAACATGAGGCCGTCGTTCTCGTTCGACCCGGACAGCTCGGCCTTCATGTCGTCGGCGTCCACGACCATCGTGCGGAACTTCCACATGACGAACGGGACCCCGTCGCGGCCGATCCGCCGCTGCCGGTAGAAGGCCGGGCCGCGCGAGCCGAGGCGGATGGCCAGGACGATCCCCAGGAGGACCGGGGAGAGCAGCAGCAGTCCGGCCGCGGCTCCGACCCGGTCGAGGGCGGACTTGAGCAGGGTCTGCACCCCGCGGCTGACGGGCGGCGCCACCCGCAGCACGGCGAGCCCGCCCGCGGACAGGGTCTCCAGCCGCTTGACGGAGACCTCCACCAGTCCGGGGAAGACGGCGAGTTCCAGCCCGGCGTCGTGCAGGGCCCAGGCGATCCGGCGCAGCCGCTCCCCGGTGATCCGCACGCCGGGGGCCACCAGCACCAGGTCGGCGTGGTGGCTGGCGACGGCGCCGAGCACGGCCGCGGAGTCGCCGTTCGGGACCTCGGGGGTCCATCCGTCGAGCCGCGCCGCCACGGGCACCCCGCTGGCGAGCGGTCCGGCACCGACCGGGACCACGCCGACGACGACGTACGGGTGGTCGGTGCGGGCGGCGAGGTGCGCGATGACGTCCTCGGCCGCGTCGGGCTCGCCGACGACCAGGACCCGGCTGACGGCCTGGGCCTCGCGGCGGGCGGCCGAGAGGTGCCGGTAGGTCAGCTTGTGGACGGCGACGGTGATGAGCAGAGCGGGCAGCAGGGCCCCGAGAGCGGACAGCCGGGGGGTGGCTTCTTCGGTCACCACACGCGCCACGGCCAGAACGCCGATCAGAATCAGCCAGTCATGTACGACCGGCAGCACACCGCGGGACTCCCCGAGGGTCCGGGTCGCGTAGCGCCGGCGCAGCGCCTGCACCCCGGTCCACGCCACGGCGGCGGCCAGGGCGCAGTAGACGGGCCGGACCTGCTGCGCGGCGTCGAAGACGAGTCCCACCGGGATCGCGGCGCCGAGGAAGTCGGCGGCGATTGCGGCCGGGCGGTACCAACGGGCCTTGTCCCCGAGGCGCCGTGCGGGCGCAAGGGACTCCCTGGCCGCTCTGGCCACTCTTTGCGCAGGAATATGGACATGCCTCATGGGCCCCCCTGGCACGTGGTCTATGACAGTGGCGGGTGCCCATCGCTTCCCCTGGCAACGAACATCTGCCGCACCGGGAAACAGTACGACAAACACCCGTACGGTAAATGCCGTTTGGGTCAACGCAGCCTCTTGTTGCGCAAGTGTTAGCAACCGGTATCAGGCGTTCCGCATGCCGGACGGCCCAGGTGGCTTACGGAGGTAAATGGTCCGGATACCGGATACGCATCTTCGGACAACGGACCGTTTCCGGCCAACCTTTTGACGCGGCCCTGACATCTGTCGCTGCGAGTGGCAATCTTCGACCGTTCATCGCACCAGCCCTGTTCTGCCCGGAGGCCCACCCAGCCATCCGGAACCCCCCTTGCAGAAGGAGTCTGCGTTGAGGTCCACCCCCCAGAGGCGTGCCACCGCGGCCGGCGCGCTCGTTGCCGCGGCAGCCCTGCTCGCCGTAGGCATACAGACCGGCACCGCCACCGCCGACGCCACCGCGTCGCAGGCACCCACGGCCTCCCAGCCCAACCCGGGCGCGGCCAACCGCGCACTCAGTGCCTCGGAGCGTGCGACGCTCCTGGCCGAGGCCAACTCGACCACCGTGCAGGCCGCCAAGGCGCTCGGCCTCGGCAGCGGCGAGAAGCTCGTCGTCCGCGACGTGGTCCAGGACGCGGACGGCACCACGCACACCACCTACGAGCGCACCTACGACGGACTCCCGGTCCTCGGTGGCGACCTCACCGTCCACGCCAAGGACGGCGTCACCAAGGGCGTGACCAAGGCGACCAACCACGAGATCAAGGTCGCCGACACCAGCGCCACCGTCACCCCGGCGGCCGCCGAGAGCCAGGCCGTCTCCGCCGCGAGTGCCGAGGGCTCCAAGGAGGCCAAGGCCTCCAAGGGCGCCCGCAAGGTGATCTGGGCGGCCGAAGGCGCGCCGGTCCTCGCGTTCGAGACCGTCGTCGGCGGCCTCCAGCACGACGGCACGCCGAACGAGCTCCACGTGGTGACCAACGCCAAGACCGGCGCCAAGATCACCGAGTGGCAGGCCATCGAGACCGGCACCGGCAACACGATGTACAGCGGCCAGGTGACCCTCGGGACCACCCAGTCGGGCAGCACCTGGAACCTGACCGACGCCGCGCGCGGCAGCCACAAGACGTACAACCTCAACCGTGGCACCGGCTCCGGCACCGGCACGCTGTTCTCCGGCCCGGACGACATCTGGGGCAACAACCTGCCGTCCAACCTGGAGACCGCCGGCGCGGACGCGCACTACGGCGCCGCCGCCACGTGGGACTACTACAAGAACGTGCACGGCCGCAACGGCCTGCGCAACGACGGCGTGGCCCCGTACAGCCGGGTCCACTACGGCAACGCCTACGTCAACGCGTTCTGGAGCGACTCCTGCTTCTGCATGACGTACGGCGACGGTGAGGGCAACAACAAGCCGCTCACCTCCACCGACGTGGCCGCGCACGAGATGACCCACGGTCTGACCTCGGTCACCGGCAACATGACCTACAGCGGTGAGCCCGGCGGTCTGAACGAGGCGACCTCCGACATCATGGCTGCGGCCGTCGAGTTCTACGCCAACAACCCGCAGGACGTCGGCGACTACCTGGTCGGCGAGAAGATCGACATCAACGGCGACGGCACCCCGCTGCGCTACATGGACAAGCCGAGCAAGGACGGCGCGTCCAAGGACAGCTGGTACTCGGGCCTCGGCGGCATCGACGTCCACTACTCCTCGGGCCCGGCCAACCACTGGTACTACCTGGCCTCCGAGGGCTCGGGCGCCAAGGTCGTCAACGGCGTGAGCTACAACTCGCCGACCGCGGACGGCCTGCCCGTCACCGCGATCGGCCGTGACGCCGCCTCGAAGATCTGGTTCCGCGCGCTGACGGTGGGCTACTTCAAGTCGAACACCAACTACGCCGACGCCCGCGTCCAGACCCTGAAGGCCGCCGCCGACCTCTACGGCCAGGGCTCGGCCATCTACAACAACGTGGCCAACGCGTGGGCCGGCGTCGCCGTCGGATCCCGCATCTCCAACGGCGTCACGGTCAGCCCGATCGCCAACCAGAGCACCGTCACGGGCAGCGCCGTGAGCCTGCAGGTCCAGGCCACGAGCACGAACCCGGGTGCCCTGAGCTACGCGGCGACCGGCCTGCCGGCCGGCCTGTCGATCAACTCCTCCAACGGCCTGATCTCGGGCACGGCCTCCACCGCGGGCACGTCCAACGTGACCGTCACGGTGACCGACTCGCAGAACCAGACCGGTACCGCGGCGTTCACCTGGACGGTCGGCACCACGCAGCCGAGCGTCTTCGAGAACACCACGGACTACCAGATCGCGGACAACTCGACCGTCGAGTCCCCGATCAACGTGACGCGCTCGGGCAACGCCCCCAGCACGCTCAAGGTGGACGTGAACATCGTCCACACCTACGTCGGTGACCTCAAGGTCGACCTGGTCGCCCCTGACGGCTCCGTCTACAACCTGCGCAACCGCACCGGCGGCAGCGCGGACAACATCGTCCAGTCCTTCACCGTGAACGCCTCCTCCGAGGTCGCGAACGGCACCTGGAAGCTGCGTGTCGCGGACCTCGCGAGCCTCGACACCGGCTACATCAACAGCTGGAAGCTCACCTTCTGACCCCACCGGGGCAGCGTGAACGACAGCTGAGCAGATAGACCACGGGGCCGCCCGGGAGGAATCCTCCCCGGGCGGCCCTGTTCCAGGGGCCCGGCTCCGCCGGGCCCTGCGCTACCCGTGTCAGCCCAGGGCGCGGAAGAGGGCGGTGAGGAAGTCCTCCTCCTCTTCCTCGTCGTCCCGGTTCTGGTTCTGGTTCTGGTCGGTCTGGTCGTCGCGCGACTGGTCGTCCCGGCCCGGCCAGGTGCCGTTCCCGCCGGTGCCGCCGTTCGCGCCGTTCCCGCCGGTGCCGCCGGTGCCGCCGGTGCCGCCGGTCTGGTCCTCGTCGGCCTCGTCGTCCCGCGACTGGTCGTCCCGGCCCGGCCAGGTGCCGTTCCCGCCAGTGCCGCCGTTCCCGCCGGTGCCGCCGTTGCCGCCAGTGCCACCGGTGTCGCCCCGGCCCGAGTCCTCCTCGTCCACCGGCTTGAAGTAGACCGAGACGACCTCCACCCGCTTCGCCCTCTCCCCCGGCTTCAGCACCTTCTCCGCCTCGCCGTTGCAGCCGCGGTTGTCGAAGAGGACCGCCAGCGACTCCGTCTCGTTGCGCACCTCGATGGCGGGCTCGTCGCGGGAGGTGCGCGTCAGCAGGTAGCAGGTGTCGTTGTCGGCGGGCCGGATCTGGCCTCTTCTCTCGGAGCCGGCCGCATCCAGGTACTGGTAGTGCAGCGTGCCGAGGGCGCGTTCGCCGTGGTCGTCGGCCACCGACGGGCCGGCGGTGGGCAGGGCGAGCGCGAGAGCGCCGACGAACACGGCGGCGGTCGAGCGAAGACGCATGGGGGGAGTCCGTTCCTCGGGTTCCGCGGATACCGGTCCGGTGGCATCCTCGGGCAGCGTAGGAGCGGAGGAGGCCGCTGAATCGATTCGGCATGCCCAGTACGTTCGAAGGTTCACCCGTGAGGTCCCAGCCGTACGGCCCTCCGCACGGTCTCCCTGCGTACGGCCTCAGTTCCGTACGGCCTGTGCCCCCGCCGGGTCCTGAGCCCCGGTGGACCGCGTGCGGGGCCGCGGGAGCGGAGCTGCGGCGGCCGGCGTCCCGCCGCGGAGCAGGAGGAAGACCGCCAGCGCACCGGCCAGCCCCATCGCGGCCGAGACCAGGAACGTCTCGCGCAGACCGCTCGCGAAGGCGGCCTCCACCAGCCCCGTCAGCGCCTCGCGGGCCGCGCCCGCCGGGGCTTCGGCGAGCACCTGCCCGGCGCCGCCGGAGGCCAGCGGCTCCGCCAGCCCCCGGCCGCCCTCATCGAGCCCGGAGCGCAGCCCCGCGTGGAAGACCGCGCCGAGCACGGCGATGCCGAGGGCGGTGCCCAGCTGGCGCGCGGTGTTCAGGGCGCCGCCCGCCATGCCCGCCCGGGCCGGGGCCACGGCCCCCATCGCGGTGGCGGCCAGCGCCGGGGTCGCGGCGCCCACCCCCACGCCGGTCACCAGCAGCCCGGGCACCAGGGCGGTCCAGCCGTCCCCGGCGTCGAGCATCCAGGCCTGGAGCAGCGCGCCGAAGCCGATCAGCAGCAGTCCGCCGCCGATGGTCAGCCGGGGCGGGACCGCGTGCAGCAGCCGTCCGGCCACCGAGGCGACGACGAAGCCGGCCGCGCTGAGCGGCAGCAGCACCAGGCCCGCGCCGACCGGGCTCATCCCCTCGGCGGACTGCAGCCACAGGGAGACGTACATGAGGTACGAGAACGCGGCGCCCGACAGCAGCAGTCCGGCGGCCATGACGGCGACGAAGGTTCGGCTGCGGAAGAGCGAGAGGTCCAGCATCGGGCGGGTGCTGCGCAGTTCGACGAGGACGAAGGCGGCGAAGGCGGCCACGCCCAGGCCGAGCAGGCCGAGGGTGGTGGGCGAGCCCCAGCCGTTCTCGCCGACGCGGATCACGGCGTAGGTGACGGCCGCGGCGCCCGCGGTGAAGGTGGCCATGCCGGGCAGGTCGAGGCGCCCGGCGTGCGGGTTGCGGGACTCGGCCACCGCCTTGAGGGTGACGTACACGGCCAGCGCGCTGACGGGCAGGTTGATGAAGAAGATCCAGCGCCAGCCGAAGTTCTCGGTGAGCAGCCCTCCGATGATCGGCCCGGCCGCGGCGGCGGCGCCGTTGACCGCGCCCCAGACACCGAAGGCCACCCCGCGGTCGCGGCCCTGGTAGGACGCGCTGAGCAGGGCCATGGTGGTGGCGAACATGGCGGCTCCGCCGATGCCCTGGACGGCGCGGAAGGCGATCAGCTCGGCCGGGCCGGTGGCCAGCCCGCAGGCGAGCGAGGCGGCGGCGAAGAGCCCGAGCCCGACGAGGTAGACGCGGCGGCGGCCGATCCGGTCGGCGAGCGAGCCCGCTCCCAGCAGCAGGGCGGCCAGGGCGAGGGCGTAGACGTCCATCACCCACTGGAGGCCGGCGAATCCGCCGAAGGAAGTGTCGGAGGCCATGTCGGCGGACATGTCGGGCAGGGCGACGGTCACGATCGTGACGTCGACCAGGAGCATGAAAGCCCCGAGGCAGACGGCCGTCAGGGGCAGCCATTTGCGCATGGGAGTTCTCCTCGGGTTTGCGGAGGGGCGGGGTCGCGGGCGGGTCCGCGGTGACCCCAAGGTCCCACCGCCCACCACCCTTCCCCCATCCAGCGGCCCGCTCCTGCCGGATTTCCTTCATCAGGGCCCCTGTCATGATGGAAACCATGAACGAGACGCAGCTGGACGCACTCGACCAGTCCCTGGTGCACGCCCTCGTGATCGACGGCCGGGCCTCCTTCAGCCGGCTCGCCGAGGTGCTGGAGGTCTCCGACCAGACCGTCGTACGCCGCTACCGGCGGCTGCGGACCGCCGGTCTGGTCCGGGTGGTCGGGCTGCCGCAGGGCAGCCGCGTCGGCCTGTTCGAGTCCTGGCTGCGGGTGCAGTGCGCCCCCGACGCGGCGCTCCCGGTGGCCGAGGCGCTCGCCCGCCGCCCGGACATCGCGTGGGTGACCCTGAACTCGGGCGGCACGGAGGTCCACTGCATGACCCGGGCCCGTACCCGCAGGGACCGGGACACCCTGCTGCTGGAGAAGCTGCCGCGCACCCGCCGGGTGACCGGCATCAGCGCCCACACCATCCTGCGGAAGTTCTTCGGCGGGCCCGACTCGTGGGCGGGCGTGGACGTGCTGCGCCCGGATCAGATCGCGGCCCTGGAACGGCCCGCGGCCCCGCCCGGGCCGGACCGGTACGCCCTGGACGAGACGGAGTTCGCGCTGCTCGCGGTGCTGGGCCGGGACGGCCGCGCCGGGTATCCGGAACTGGCCCGCGCCACCGGGCTGTCGGAGTCGACCGCCCGCCGGAAGGTGGAACGGCTGCGCGATCTCGGGGCGCTCTTCTTCGACGTGGAGTTCGTCCCCTCGCTCTTCGGCTACGAGGCCGAGGCGACGATGGTGCTGACCGTCCCGCCGGCCCGGCTGGCGGAGGTGGGGGCCGCGCTGGCGAGCCACCGCGAGGTGCCGTTCGCGGCGGCCGTGACCGGGGCGGCCTCCCTGATGGCGGTGGTCGTGTGCCGGGACACCGACGCGCTCTACACGTACCTGACCGAGCGGATCGGCGCGGTGGACGGCGTGGGGCAGGTGGAGGTGATCCCGGCCCTGCGCAGCGTCAAGCGGGCCGGGATGCTCGTGGAGGGCGAGCGGCTGGTGGATCCGCCGCCCGCCCCCTGAACCGGTACCGGTACCGGTACCGCCACGGTGCCTACCGCAGGAGCAGCCCGCCCCCCGCATCCGTCTCCACCGGGGCCGCGACCAGGCCCAATTCCGCCGGGGTCGCCAGCAGCGGGTGCGCGGGCAGGATGCGCACCGTGTAGCCGAAGGGCCCCGTACGGTCGAGGGCGAGCGGGCCCTCGTACACCCAGCGGCCCTCCAGGTCGGGCCCCGCGGCCGGCTTGAGCGGGAAGCTGCGCCCGTCCCGGATGACGTCCTGCGGGTCCACCCGGCCGGCGAAGGCCTGTACCTCGACGTCCTCGGGGGTGAGCGTGTCCAGCGCCACCTGCACGCGCAGGGTGAGGGTGGCACCCAGTTCGGCGGTGCCGTTGACCGGAGCCGCCGCCAGCGTCTCCACGTGTTCGACGGAGAGCCGCGGCCAGGCCGCCCGGACCCGCCCCTTCCACCAGGCGAGGTCACGCGCCGCCCCGGCGTCCAGGGCCCGGTGGGCGAGCGCGGCCGGCGTGTACAGCCGCTCCACGTACTCCCGGACCATCCGCCCGGCGAGCACCTTCGGCCCCAGCGAGACGAGCGTGCGCCGGACCATCTCGATCCACCGCACCGGGAGCCCGCTGTGACCGGCCCGGTCGTAGAACCGGGGCGCGACCCGGTTCTCGATCAGCTCGTAGAGGGCGCTCGCCTCCAGGTGGTCGCGCCGGTCCTCGTCCGCCCCCAGCCCGTCGGCGGTCGGGATGGCCCAGCCGAAGTCCGGCTCGAACCACTCGTCCCACCAGCCGTCCAGCACGGACAGGTTGAGGCAGCCGTTCAGGGCCGCTTTCATCCCGCTCGTGCCGCAGGCCTCCAGGGGCCGCAGCGGATTGTTCAGCCAGACGTCACAGCCCGGGTAGAGCTTCTGCGCCATGGCCATGCCGTAGTCGGGCAGGAAGACGATTCGGTGCCGTACCCGCGGGTCGTCCGCGAAGCGGACCAGTTCCTGCACGAGCCGCTTCCCGCCGTCGTCGGCCGGGTGCGCCTTGCCCGCCACCACGATCTGCACCGGCCGCTCCGGGTCCAGCAGCAGCCTGCGCAGCCGGTCCGGGTCGCGCAGCATCAGCGTCAGCCGCTTGTACGAGGGCACGCGCCGGGCGAAGCCGATGGTCAGCACGTCGGGGTCGAGCACGGAGTCGACCCAGCCCAGTTCGGCCGCCGCGGCGCCGCGCTGGCGCCACGAGGCGCGCAGCCGGTCCCGTACCTCCTGCACCAGCTGCTCGCGCAGTACCCGGCGCAGGTCCCAGACGTCCTGGTCCGGGATCTCGGCGACGGCGTCCCAGCGCGGGGAGCCGCCGACCGACAGGGCGTCCTCGGTACGGCCCGGGCCGATCTGGCGGGCGCCGAGCCGGACCACCTCGGGGGCCACCCAGGTGGGGGCGTGCACCCCGTTGGTCACGGAGGTGATGGGCACGTCGGCCGGGTCGAAGCCGGGCCACAGCCCGGCGAACATCTCCCGGCTGACCGCGCCGTGCAGGGTGGACACCCCGTTGGCCCGCTGGGCCAGGCGCAGGCCCATGACGGCCATGTTGAACACGCCGGGGTCGCCGCCGGGATAGGTCTCGGCGCCCAGTTCCAGGATCCGCTCGACGGGTACGCCGGGCAGTTCCCCGCCCTCCCCGAAGTGCCGGGCGACCAGGGCCCGCTCGAAGCGGTCGATCCCGGCCGGGACGGGGGTGTGCGTGGTGAACACGGTGCCGGCGCGCACCGCCTCGACGGCGCCGTCGAAGCCGAGGCCCTGCTCCCGCTCCAGTTCCCTTATGCGTTCGAGCCCGAGGAAGCCGGCGTGCCCCTCGTTGGTGTGGAAGACCTCGGGATCGGGATGGCCGGTGATCCGGCAGTACGCGCGCACCGCGCGCACGCCGCCGATGCCGAGCAGCATCTCCTGGAGCAGCCGGTGGTCGCTGCCGCCGCCGTAGAGCCGGTCGGTCACCTCGCGGGCCGCGGCGTCGTTGTCCTCGACGTCGGAGTCCAGGAGCAGCAGCGGCACCCGGCCGACGCGGGCCTGCCAGATGTGGGCCTGCAGGGTGCGTCCGCCGGGCAGGGTCAGCGAGACACGGGCGGGGGTGCCGTCGTCCTGGCGGAGCAGGCCGAGCGGGAGTTCGTTGGGGTCGAGGACGGGATAGTGCTCCTGCTGCCAGCCGTCGCGGGAGAGCGACTGGCGGAAGTAGCCGTGGCGGTAGAGCAGGCCCACCCCGATGAGCGGGACGCCGAGGTCGCTGGCGGCCTTCAGGTGGTCCCCGGCGAGGATGCCGAGGCCGCCGGAGTACTGCGGCAGGGCGGCGGTGATGCCGAATTCGGGGGAGAAATAGGCGATGGCGGCAGGCAGTTCCGCGCCGTTCTCCTGGCTCTGGTACCACCTCCCGCCGTTCACGTAGTCGTCGAGGTCGGCCGCGGCGACGGCGAGCCGGCGCAGGAACCGGCGGTCCGCGGCCAGTTCGGCGAGCCGGGCCGCGGAGACCGCGCCGAGCAGCCGGACGGGATCGCCGCCGGCGGCCTGCCAGCCCTCGGGGTCGACGGATTGGAAGAGTTCACGGGTCTCGGAATGCCACGACCAGCGCAGATTGCGCGCGAGCTCGGTGAGCTGCAGCAGGGGTTCCGGGAGGACGGGGCGCACGGTGAATCGACGGATAGCCTTCACGTGTTCCACCTTCGCAGGGGATTACGGATCGGAGCGGCCGCACCACGCTGTGCACCCGCGCATCACCCCGGGAAGGCTAGCGGCGCCCGCGGGTTCCGGCCATGGCCCCTCCGGCGGGCCCCTCCGGCGGGGCTCACCGGCCGCTGCGAGCCCGGTCCTCCTCCAACAGGTCGTCCAGATACGGCCGCAGCACCTCCGGCAGGGCGGCGCGGTCCATCGTGCGCAGCAGGGCGAACGCCGGTTCCGCCAGGAAGCGGTCCAGTGCGAGCAGTGCGTGCAGGTGGGCCTCCAGCGCGTCGTGGTCCTGCTCCCGCACCGCGGCCCGGGCCAGCACGCCGCACAGGTACCGGCCCACCTCGGGCGCCCAGGAGTCCGGCCAGTCCGCGATGGCGTCGGCGGCGGAGCACCGGGTCCGGGGGGCGGGCGAGCGCAGCCGCGGTGCGCACTCCCGGGCCCGGGGGTCGGCTTCCAGGCGGTCCCACTCGGCCAGCCCCCGCGCGCCGGATCCGGACAGCAACACCCGGGCCGTGCAGCCGGGGTCCAGCCGGTCCACGGCCCTGCCGTAGAACTCGATCCGCTCCAGGACCACCCACGACCCGCCCGGGGTGCGCAGCCCGAGCCCGGAGTGCGGGGCTCCGCGCAGGCAGCGTACGGCGACCCGGGTCGCGTCGCCGACGGGTTCGGCAGGCCCGGAGATCTGCAGCCGGGCGGCACGGACGAGCAGCGCGGACAGGGCCGGGGAGTCGGCGCAGCGGCCTGCGAGGCGGACCAGCGCGGCGTCGCCGAGGGCCGGTTCCACGGCCGGCAGCGCGTCGATCTGCGCCGCCAGGGCGGCCGGGTCGTCCTCGCGGCCGACGGCGTCGGCGAGCGCGGCGGCCAGGTACCGCTCCTGGTCCGGGCCCCAGGCGACGTCCACCGCCCGGCGTGCGGCGGCCTCCCGCCGCCGGGGGTCGGCCGCACGCAGCTGTGCGCCGATCAATTCGTGCAGTGCCTCCGAGTCCATGTGGCATTGTCCCCCGTATGGATGACAGGTCGGGCGCGGCACGGGACAGCCTGGAGGGGCTGGTGCTCGGGGACGCGTTCGGGCAGAGCTGGTTCGTTCGGGACGCCGGGGCCGGCGAGCGGTGGCTGGCCGGGCGCGAGCTGCGTCCGGGGCCGTGGAAGTGGACGGACGACGGGGCGATGGGGCTCGTCCTGCACGCGCATCTGATCCGGTACGGGGAGGTGCGCCCGGCGGAACTGGCCGCGGCCTTCGCCGCCGAGTACGCGCGGGACGCGTACCGCCAGTACGGGGCCTCGATGCACGAGGTACTGGAGCGGATCGGGGCCGGGGAGGACTGGCGGGCCGTCACCGGCGAGCAGTTCGGCGGCCAGGGCTCGTGGGGCAACGGGGCGGCGATGCGGGTGGCTCCGCTGGGGGCGTTCTTCCACGGGGACATGGACGCGGTGGTGGAGCAGGCGCGGCGTTCGGCGCTGGCCACGCACGCGCACCCGGAGGCCGTGGCCGGTGCGGTGGCGGTGGCGGTGGCGGCCGCGCTGGCGGCCGCGGGCCGGGGCGGGCCTGCGCCGCGGCGCCCGGACTTCCTGCGGGAGGTGGCCGGCCGGGTGCTGCCGGGACAGGTGCGGGACCTACTGCTGACGGCGGCCGGGCTGCCGGCCGGTACGACCGTGCGGGAGGCCGCGGAGCGCCTGGGTTCGGGCTGGCGGATCTCGGCGCCGGACACCGTGCCGTTCGCCCTGTGGTGCGCCGCCGGGGAGCCGGACGACCTGGCCGAGGCGCTGTGGCGCACGGTGGAGGGCTGGGGTGACCGCGACACCACGTGCGCGATCGCCGGAGGTGTGGTGGCCGCCCGCGCGGGCCTTTCCGGTGTCCCGGCCGACTGGTGGTCCCGGGCGGAGCCGGCCCGGATCCCCGGCGGGACCGCGTAACGGCCCCCGGCGGACACCCCCTCAGGGCGTGTCCGGGTGCGGGCGGTCCGCCGCCCGGGGCTGCGCGCACCGTTCGGTGGGGCCGCTGCCGTACGCCTCGCGGAAGGCGCGGCTGAAGACGGCGCTGCCGAAGCCCCGGCGGTCGGCTACGGCGTGGACGGGCCGGTCGAGCAGTCCGGGCCGGACGAGACCGGCGTGGCATCGGCACGGGCGAGGCCGGCGTGGCGTCGGCACGGGCGACGCGCTCCCGGGCGGCCGGACCGTGACCGTCGTCCTCGACCGCATCGTTCAAGACCCCTGGATCACCGGTCACTCGCGCCTCTCGGCATGACGGGCCCTTGTCCCCCGGGGCAGCCCTCGCCGCCCCTCCGGGCGGGGCGCACGGGGCCCGTGGGACAGGTGGTTCCCACCCCGTCCGCGCCGGGGCTTCGTCAAGTCGGAGGCCTCTACGTCACCTAGTCCCGCCCGACTTGACGGAGCCCCGGCGGATGTCGACCCGGGCCTTGGTATCGGCCGTGCCACTACGTACGAGTAGTTAACCGAGCGCGCGGATTGGGCGGGGTGAGAGTGGGAAGGGCTCCCCGGGTACACGTCGTACACGCACGGCGCACCCGCCCACAAACCCTCTCCCCGCCACCCGAGTGAACGCGGACAGGAGCGGCCATGCCCGCAGCCCAGCCGTCCACTGAGCGGCTAGAAACAGAGCGAACAGAGCGTGCACTACCGGCCGCCGTCGCGGTCGGCCTGTTGTCACCGAGCCCTGCGAACTGCCCCCAGGTGATCCCATCATGATCGGTCGCATTCCCGTGCTGGACGTCCGCCCCGCCGTCGACTGCGGCGCCAGACCCGCAAAGGCGGTCGTGGACGAGGTCTTCGAGATCTCCGCCACCGTGTTCCGCGAAGGACACGACGCCGTCGCCGCCCACCTCGTCCTGCGTGATCCGGGCGGGCGGCTGCGGGCCCCCGTGCCGCTGAGTGAACTCGCCCCCGGCACCGACCGGTGGGGGGCCAAGGTCTCCGTCGAGGTCGAGGGGAGGTGGACGTACACCGTCGAGGCGTGGAGCGATCCGGTGGCCACCTGGCGGGCCCATGCCGCGATCAAGATCCCCGCCGGGATCGACACCGGGCTCATGCTGCTGGAGGGCGCGGAGCTCTACGAGCGGGCCGGGGCCCGGATCCCCAAGCGCGACGGGCGCGAGGCCGTCCTGGCCGCCGCCGGGACCATGCGCGACGAGGACCTGCCCGCTGCCGAACGCCACGAGGCCGCCCTCGCCCCGGCCGTGGACGCCGCGTTCGCCAGGCGCCCCTACCGGGAGCTGGTCACCGCCTCCAAGCCCCTGCCGCTGCTCGTGGAGCGCAAGCGGGCCCTCTTCGGCTCCTGGTACGAGATGTTCCCGCGCTCCGAGGGAGCGGTGCTGGAGCCCGACGAGGCCCCGGTCAGCGGGACCTTCCGGACCGCCGCCGAGCGGCTGCCCGCGATCGCGGCGATGGGCTTCGACGTGGTCTACCTGCCGCCCATCCACCCCATCGGGTCCACCTATCGCAAGGGTCCGAACAACACTCTTTCCGCCGGAAGTTGGGACCCGGGCGTGCCGTGGGCCATCGGCTCCACCGAGGGCGGGCACGATGCGGTGCACCCGGAACTCGGCACCATCGAGGACTTCGACGCCTTCGTCGGGCGCGCCCGCGATCTGGGCATGGAGATCGCGCTGGACTTCGCGCTGCAGTGCTCCCCCGACCACCCGTGGGTGGAGAAGAACCCGCAGTGGTTCCGCCACCGGGCCGACGGGACGATCGCGTACGCCGAGAACCCGCCGAAGAAGTACCAGGACATCTACCCGATCCACTTCGACACGGACATGGCCGGCATCGTCGAGGAGACCTGCCGGATCCTGCGGCACTGGATGGACCACGGCGTCCGCATCTTCCGGGTCGACAATCCGCACACCAAGCCGGTCGTCTTCTGGCAGAAGGTGATCGCGGACATCAACAAGTCCGACCCGGACGTGATCTTCCTGGCCGAGGCCTTCACCCGGCCCGCGATGATGCGGGCGCTGGCCGCCGTCGGTTTCCAGCAGTCGTACACGTACTTCACCTGGCGCAACACCAAGGCCGAGCTGACCGAGTACCTGACCGAGCTGGCGGACACCCCCTCCGCGTCGGTCATGCGGCCGAACTTCTTCGTCAACACGCCCGACATCCTGCACGAGTACCTGCAGCACGGCGGCCGTCCCGCCTTCGAGGTCCGGGCCGTCCTGGCCGCCACCCTCTCCCCCGCCTGGGGGGTCTACGCCGGCTACGAGCTCTGCGAGAACACCCCGGTGCGGGAGGGCAGCGAGGAGTACCTGAACTCCGAGAAGTACGAGTTCCGGCCGCGCGACTGGGCCGCCGCCGACCGCACGGGCGCCACCATCGCCCCGCTGATCACCGCGCTGAACCGGATGCGCCGCCGCAACCCCGCGCTCCAGCAGTTGCGCGACATCCACTTCCACTCGACCGACAACGAACAGGTGATCGCCTATTCGAAGCACGCCGGAGCCAATTCCGTACTGGTGGTCGTCAACCTCGATCCGCACCACACCCAGGAGGCGACAGTGTCGTTGGACATGCCGGTACTCGGCCTCGACTGGCACGGGTCCCTCGCGGTGCGCGACGAGCTCACCGGCGAGACCTATCACTGGGGCAGGGCGAACTACGTGCGCCTAGAGCCGGGCCGCACGCCCGCGCACGTACTGGCCGCTCTGCGACCGTCCCCGCCCACCGGAGGGTCACCCACCACATGATGATCAACGATCCCGTCCACGACACCTTCGAGGACACCCCCGCCAAGGACCGCGATCCCGACTGGTTCAAGCGGGCGGTCTTCTACGAGGTCCTCGTCCGCTCCTTCCACGACAGCAACGGCGACGGCGTCGGGGACCTCAAGGGGCTCACCGGCAAACTGGACTACCTCCAGTGGCTCGGTGTCGACTGCCTCTGGCTGCCGCCGTTCTTCGCCTCACCCCTGCGCGACGGGGGTTACGACGTCGCCGACTACACCTCCGTGCTCCCCGAGTTCGGCGACCTCGCCGACTTCGTGGAGTTCGTGGACGCCGCGCACACCCGCGGCATGCGGGTGATCATCGACTTCGTCATGAACCACACCAGCGATCAGCACGAGTGGTTCCAGCAGTCACGCAAGGACCCGGACGGTCCGTACGGCGACTACTACATGTGGGCCGACAACGACAAGCAGTACCAGGACGCCCGCATCATCTTCGTCGACACCGAGACCTCCAACTGGACGTACGACCCCGTACGCAAGCAGTACTACTGGCACAGATTCTTCTCCCACCAGCCGGACCTCAACTACGAGAACCCGGCCGTGGTGGAGGAGATCGTCTCCGCCCTGCGCTTCTGGCTCGACCTCGGCATCGACGGCTTCCGCCTCGACGCCGTGCCCTACCTGTACGCCGAAGAGGGCACCAACTGCGAGAACCTGCCCCGCACCCACCAGCTCCTGAAGCGGGTCCGGGCCGAGATCGACGCGCACTACCCGGACACCGTGCTGCTCGCCGAGGCCAACCAGTGGCCCGAGGACGTCGTCGACTACTTCGGCGACTACGAGAAGGGCGGGGACGAGTGCCACATGGCCTTCCACTTCCCCGTCATGCCGCGCATCTTCATGGCCGTCCGAAGAGAGTCCCGCTACCCGGTCTCCGAAATCCTGGCCAAGACCCCGGCGATCCCGGACCGCTGCCAGTGGGGCATCTTCCTGCGCAACCACGACGAGCTCACCCTCGAAATGGTCACGGACGAAGAGCGTGACTACATGTACGCCGAGTACGCCAAGGACCCGCGGATGCGGGCCAACATCGGCATCCGGCGCCGGCTCGCCCCGCTCCTGGACAACGACCGCAACCAGATGGAGCTGTTCACGGCCCTGCTGCTGTCGCTGCCGGGCTCGCCGGTGCTCTACTACGGCGACGAGATCGGCATGGGCGACAACATCTGGCTGGGCGACCGCGACGGCGTCCGCACGCCGATGCAGTGGACCCCGGACCGCAACGCCGGTTTCTCCTCGTGCGATCCGGGCAGGCTGAACCTGCCGGTCATCATGGACCCGGTCCACGGGTACCAGGTCACCAATGTCGAGGCGGCCATGGCGTCGCCCTCCTCGCTGCTGCACTGGACCCGGCGCCTGATCGAGATCCGCAAGGCGAACCCGGCCTTCGGACTCGGCTCGTACACCGAACTGCCGTCGTCGAACCCGGCGGTGCTCGCGTTCCTGCGCGAGCACGGGGACGACCTGGTGCTGTGCGTGCACAACTTCTCGCGCTTCGCGCAGCCCACCGAGCTCGATCTGCGGTCGTTCAAGGGACGGGTCCCGGTGGAGCTCACCGGTGATGTGCGCTTCCCGCCGATCGGCGAGTGGCCGTACCTGCTGACCCTGGCGGGCCACGGCTTCTACTGGTTCCGGCTGCGGACCGAACGGCGCGCCGAACTGCGCGCCGAATAGCCGGG
Organism: Streptomyces sp. NPDC001502; assembly: GCF_042894785.1. Taxonomy (NCBI): domain Bacteria; kingdom Bacillati; phylum Actinomycetota; class Actinomycetes; order Kitasatosporales; family Streptomycetaceae; genus Streptomyces; species Streptomyces sp. NPDC001502. Next base: position 377,332 of record NZ_JBIAVW010000004.1, on the reverse strand, counting down.
AGCCGGTCCGGGGGCGAGTGAGCCGAAGGAGCGCGCCTGCGAGCCAGGCTCACGGCGCTCCGGAGGCGAACCGAGCCTTCACACCAGGGGGCGGGCAGCTCGAATGGGTCAATCGCCCGCCCCTGTACGGACCATCCTGACCCGACACTCGCACATGCCGGATAAGCAACTGCCGCGCATCCGGGACACTCTGCGCATTCTGTGACGGCCCGGGGAAAGGACGCGACGCCATGTCGGAGGCTGCATCCGCCCGGAGCCGGCTGACGGCCGACCGGGCCGCCGGGATCGCTCCACTGGAGCCGATGCTCAGGGCCTGGCTGCCCGCACAGCGCTGGTTCGCGGGCAAGGGCCGCGCCATCAGCAGGCTCAGGACCGTCTCGGCGGCCGAACTGCTGCCGCCGGGATCCACCCCCGGACTGCTGCACCTGCTCCTCGACGTCGACGGGGACTGCTACCAACTGCTGCTGGGCATCCGCCCGTCCCTGCCGCCCGCCCTCGCGCCCACCCTCATCGGCCATGCCGAGGACGGTCCGTACGCGGGCCGGGCGGTCTACGAGGCGCTGGGCGATCCCCGGCTCGCGGCCATGCTGCTGGAACGGCTGCGCTCCCCCGGGGTCCTCGGCCCGCTGCGCTTCGACCGGGACCCGGCCACGCCGATCCCGGCGGGGCTCACCCCCCGGCCGCTGTCCGGTGAGCAGACCAACTCCTCGCTCATCTACGGAGATTCGTTCATCCTGAAGGTGTTCCGCCGGGTCGGCCCCGGGGTCAACCCGGACCTGGAGCTGCCCAGGGCGCTGGCCGCCGCCGGCTGCGCCCGGGTCCCGGCCCCCGTCGCCTGGTACGAGGCCGAGCCGCCCGGCAGCGAACCGCTGACCCTGGGCGTGCTCCAGCCGTACCTGCGCGGCTCCGACGACGGCTGGCAGCTCGCGCTGCGCCGCCTCGGCGCCGGGGCCGACTTCACCGCCGAGGCACACGCGCTGGGCCGGGCCACCGCCGAGGTGCACAGTGCGCTGGCCGCGGCGCTCCCCACGGTCGCGCTCGGCCCGGAGCAGACCGCCCGGCTCGCGGCGGGGATGACGGCCCGGCTGGCCGCCACCGCCCGGGAGGTCCCGGCGCTGCGGCCCTACGAGGCGGGGCTGCGGGGCGCCTTCGACGCGCTGGCGGCCTCCCGGGGTGCGGGGGTGCCCGCCCAGCGGATCCACGGGGACCTCCATCTGGGTCAGACCCTGCGCACCCTCGACGGCAGCTGGTCGTTGATCGACTTCGAGGGCGAGCCGGCCCGGCCGCTGGCCGACCGGCGCCGCCCCGAACCGGCGGTGCGCGACATCGCCGGGATACTGCGCTCCTTCGACTACGCCGCCCGCTCGCACCGGCCGTTCGCCCCCGCCTGGGCGGACGACTGCCGGGCCGCCTTCTGCGAGGGCTACGCCCGCACCACCGGCCGGGACCCCCGCGAGGACCCCGTGCTGCTGCGCGCGTACGAGACCGACAAGGCGGTGTACGAGGCCCGTTACGAATCCCGGCACCGCCCCGACTGGCTGCACGTCCCGATGGCCGCGATCCGGCGGCTCTCGGAGCCCGTACGTCCCGCCCACCGCGTGCCGCCGACCCCGTCCGCCCCCGGCTCCATCTCCCCCCACCCCCACCCCCGCCCGAAGCCCCCGAGGAGGCCGCTCGCGTGAGCGCCGCACGACAGCCGTCACCGACCGTCCGCGACGAAGCCGCACCCGCCCCCGCTCCCGCGGCGGCGCCGGCGCCGGCGAAGAAGGCCCGGGCGCCCCGGGCCCGCCGCGCCGCCCCTCCACGCGGCGTCCGGCCGGCGCCCGCACTCGGCACGGACGAACGGGCCCGGCTGCTGGAGGGCCGCCACCACGATCCGCACGCGGTACTGGGGGCCCGTGCCCAGCGGGACGGGGTGGCCTTCCGGGTGCTGCGCCCCTATGCCAAGGCGGTCACCGTCGTCGCCAAGGGGCTGCGGGCCGAGCTCCTCGACGAGGGCGACGGGCTGTTCTCGGGGCTGCTGCCGCTGACCGGCGTGCCGGAGTACCGGCTGCTGGTCACGTACGACAGTGACGAGATCGAGATCCACGACCCCTACCGGTTCCTGCCCGCCCTCGGCGAGCTGGACCTGCACCTGATCGGCGAGGGCCGCCACGAGCAGCTGTGGAAGGCGCTCGGCGCCGAGCCGATGGAGCACCAGGGCGTGGCCGGGACCCGCTTCACGGTGTGGGCGCCGAACGCCCAGGGGGTCCGGGTCACCGGGGACTTCTCGTACTGGGACTCCGCCGCCTACCCGATGCGCTCGCTCGGGTCCACCGGCGTGTGGGAGCTGTTCCTGCCCGGGGTGGGCACCGGAACGCTCTACAAGTACGACATCACCCGCCCCGACGGCAGCCACACCCTGCGTGCCGACCCGATGGCCCGCTCCGCGGAGGTCCCCCCGGCGAACGCCTCGGTGGTGACCTCCTCCGGATACGAGTGGCAGGACTCGGCGTGGATGGCCGGGCGCGGTGCCCGTCCCCCGCACCAGGCCCCCTTCTCGGTGTACGAGCTGCACCTGGCGTCCTGGCGGCCCGGGCTCTCGTACCGGCAGCTCGCCGAGCAGCTCCCCGCGTACGTCAAGGAGCTGGGCTTCACGCACGTGGAGATGATGCCGGTCGCCGAGCATCCGTTCGGCGGCTCGTGGGGCTACCAGGTCACCGGCTTCTACGCGCCGACCTCGCGGATGGGCACACCCGACGACTTCCGCTTCCTCGTGGACGCGCTGCACCGGGCCGGGATCGGGGTGATCGTCGACTGGGTGCCCGCGCACTTCCCGCGCGACGACTGGGCCCTCGCGGAGTTCGACGGGCGGCCGCTGTACGAGCACCACGACCCGCGGCGGGCCGCGCACCCGGACTGGGGGACGCTGGAGTTCGACTACGGCCGCAAGGAGGTCCGCAATTTCCTCGTCGCCAACGCCGTGTACTGGTGCGAGGAGTTCCACGTGGACGGCCTGCGCGTGGACGCGGTGGCCTCGATGCTCTACCTCGACTACTCGCGCGGCGAGGGCGAGTGGGCGCCCAACGAGCACGGCGGGCGGGAGAACCTGGACGCGGTCGGCTTCCTCCAGGAGATGAACGCGACCGTGTACCGGCGCTGTCCGGGGGTGGTGACCATCGCGGAGGAGTCCACGGCGTGGACGGGCGTGACCCGGCCGACGGACGGCGGCGGGCTCGGCTTCGGCCTGAAGTGGAACATGGGCTGGATGCACGACACCCTGCGCTACATGTCGAAGGAGCCGGTGCACCGCAAGTACCACCACCACGACATGACCTTCGGGATGATCTACGCCTTCAGCGAGAACTACGTGCTGCCGATCTCGCACGACGAGGTGGTGCACGGCAAGGGTTCGCTGGTGTCGAGGATGCCCGGGGACGACTGGTGGCAGCGGCGGGCCTCGCACCGGGCGTACCTGGGCTTCATGTGGGCCCACCCGGGCAAGCAACTGCTCTTCATGGGGCAGGAGTTCGCGCAGGGGTCGGAGTGGTCGGAGGTGTACGGGCCGGACTGGTGGCTGCTGGACTCCTCCTACGCGGCGGCCGGTGACCACCGCGGCGTACGGGACCTGGTGCGCGACCTGAACCGCACGTACACGGCGGCGCCCGCCCTGTGGGAGCGGGACACCGTGCCGGAGGGCTTCGCCTGGGTGGAGGCGGACGCCGCGGAGGACAACGTCTTCGCGTTCCTGCGGTACGCGCAGGACGGCTCGCAGCTCCTGGCGGTGTCGAACTTCTCGCCCGTGGTCCGGCACGGCTACCGGATCGGGGTGCCCGAGGAGGTGCCGCTGTGGCGGGAGGTGCTCAACACCGACCTGGAGGTCTACGGCGGCAGCGGCATCCACTCCACGCAGCCGCTGCGGCCGGAGCCGGTCCCTGCGCAGGGCCGCCCGGCGAGCCTGCGCATGACCCTCCCGCCGCTGGCGACGGTCTGGTTCCGGCCACAGGGCTGAGCCCGCGGGGGCTCGGCGCCGGGGCTCAGGCCGTGGCCAGCTGCTCCTCCAGTTCCTGGAGGAGCCGGCGCTTGGCCCGGGCCCCGACCATCTGCTGGACGGGCTCGCCGTCACGGAAGACGAGCAGGGTCGGCATGGACAGCACCCCGTACCGGGTGACGGCCCCGGGGTTGCTGTCCGCGTCGATCTGCACGACCTTGAGCCGGTCGGCCTCCTCGGCGGCGATCGAGGAGAGTACGGGGGCGAGCTGGCGGCAGGGGCCGCACCAGTCCGCGGTGAACTCCACGAGGACGGGCCGTCCCCGCTCCCCGAGCACCTCGGCCTCGAAATCCGCGTCGGTCACCTGCGCCACACCGTGAGCCTTCATGCCACTGTCCCTCTCGTCCATCCGGTCATTCGGTCATCCGGTCATCTCGCACTTCGGCACGGCCGCTTCGCCGGCCGCCCGTTCCGCGTCGGCCAACTGCCGCCCGAGCTGCTCGCGTACGTCGGTCAGCTGGCCGATCAGGCCGTCCAGCTCGGCGAGCTTGCGCCGGTAGACGGCGAGCGAGGCGGGGCAGGAGTCCCCGGCCGGGTGGCCGGCCCGCAGGCAGTCCACGAAGGGCCGGGTCTCCTCCAGCTCGAAGCCGAAGTCCTGGAGCATGCGGATCTGGCTCAGCAGCCGCAGGTCGTCCTCGTCGTAGGTCCGGTAGCCGTTGCCGGCCCGCCGCGCGGGGAGCAGCCCGCGCGACTCGTAGTACCTGAGCGTCCGGGTGCTGGTCCCCGCCCGCTCCGCCAGTTCGCCGATGCGCATGGCACGACCGTATTCCTTGACGCCGACGTCAAGGCAAGGCAAGGAAGGGCGGGGAAGAAGGGCGGGGCCCTCACCACCCCCGTCGGCGAGGGCCCCGGAAAGGATCACGCAGAAAACGGCCGGCCGGTTCGGATTGTGCGAAGAGTGTGAGAGGTCTTGCATCGACGGGCGTTGGCTGGAACCGTACATACGGAAAAGATCTTCCGGTTCTCCGATTACCGGACAGTCGCCCGGAAACCCGGCGAAAGGCCTTAACTTCATAGGACGTTCCTACGAGGTATGGGCTTGTTTGTTTGGTCTGTAGGCGCCGCAGCCTGGCCACTTCTACGGTGTGCGGTGTGCACTCCAGCCCACCTTTCAATGCCCCCGCCGCGCGTCGCCTGCGCGCGGCCCTGGGCATGGCTCCCGGACATGTCGCCTACGGCCTGCGTGCCCAGTACGGACTCGTCGTCGCGCCCGAGACCGTGATGGCCTGGGAGCGTGGCGAGATATCACCTTCCTCCGCCGAGCTCACGGCTCTCGCGGGCGTCCTGTGGTGTGCGCCCGGCGAACTGCTCGCCGAACCGGTCACCCTGCGGGAGCACCGGGTCGCCCGGGGGCTCGCGGCGGACGACCTGGCCCGCCGGATCGGCCTGGAAACGAGCTCGTACCAGAAGATGGAGGACACCGGGCGCTGGAAGGGCAACGAACGGCAGTCCGCCGCCCTGGCCACGGTGCTGGGTCTGACGCTGGCCCAGTTCGTGACGGCGACCGGAAAGCACGAGGAGCTCGCCGATCTGCTGCGCAGTGCGGTGACCACGCGCTGGCAGGCGTACGTGAAGCCGCTGGGCAAGCTGCTGCCGATCCCCAAGCACCATCTGGAGGCGGTGCTGGCGCAGCTGCACGGCGGCTACCAGTCGCGGATGGTGGCGACGCTCAGCTGGGGCGGCGGCCAGGGCGAGGCCGGAAGCGGGGACGCGGGCCGGGAGTTCCTCGCCGAGATCGTGGACCGGTTCTGGCACCTCGCGGGCGGTGCGGCGTAGGACGAGCACATCGGGCGGACCACCGGCATCGGCGAACGGCCCCGGACCCGGCGCGGACGCGCGGGGACCGGGGCCGTTCGGCCCCGGTGGCCGGGGAAGCCCGGGAAGCCGGGCGGCAGATCCCGCCCGGGCCGGCGTCAGAAGACGGATTCGGCCTCGTACATGCGCCCCTCGGGGACGGTCTTCAGCTCGGTGACCGCCTCGGCGAGCGGGGCCATCACGATCTCGGTGCCGCGCAGGGCGGTCATGTTGCCGTATGCGCCGCGGTGGACGGCCTCGACGGCGTGCCAGCCGAAGCGGGTCGCGAGCACCCGGTCGTAGGCGGTGGGGGTGCCTCCGCGCTGGACGTGGCCGAGGATGACCGGGCGGGCCTCCTTGCCGAGGCGGTGCTCCAGTTCGAGCGCGAGGCGGTTGCCGATGCCGGCGAAGCGCTCGTGGCCGTAGGCGTCGATCGCGCCCTTCTCGTACGGCATGGAGCCCTCGGCCGGGTGCGCGCCCTCGGCCACGCAGATCACGGCGAACTTCTTACCGCGGGCGAATCGTTCCTCCACCATCTTCACCAGGGCGTCCACCTCGAAGGGGCGCTCCGGCAGGCAGATGCCGTGCGCACCGCCGGCCATGCCGGACTCCAGGGCGATCCAGCCCGCGTGGCGGCCCATGACCTCGACGACCATCACGCGCTGGTGCGATTCGGCGGTGGTCTTGAGGCGGTCGATCGCCTCGGTGGCGACCATGACGGCGGTGTCGAAGCCGAAGGTGCGGTCGGTGGAGGAGATGTCGTTGTCGATGGTCTTCGGTACGCCGACGACCGGCATCCCGGCGTCCGACAGCATCCGGGAGGCGGTCAGGGTGCCTTCGCCGCCGATCGGGATGAGGGCGTCGATGCCGTAGCGCGTCGCCAGCTCCTGGGCGTTCTCGGCGGCTTCGTGGAGACGGGCGCGCTCCATGCGCGCCGAACCGAGGATCGTGCCGCCGCGGGCGAGGATGCCACTGACGGCATTGATGTCGAGGGGGCGGAAATGGCCGTCGAGGAGGCCCTTGAAGCCGTCCTCGAAACCGATGACCTCATCTCCGTGCCCGACCAGGGCACGGTGTACGACCGACCGGATGACAGCGTTGAGGCCCGGACAGTCGCCGCCTGCGGTGAGAACTCCGATACGCATCGTGCTGTGTCTCCTGCCGTACATATGAAGGGCGTAATGGTGAAGCCTGTCCGATTGTTCCACGGGCCCGGGACGCCGCACGTTTTCGGCGACCGCGCCCCGAAGGCTCTTCGGCCCTCCCGGCCAGGGCTTTTTCCCGGGGGCGCCCTACCCATTGACAGAGGTATTGTCAAGGGGTCGAGCCAGACCAAAATGACCTTCACAGCATGGGACGGAGAGCGGGCGTGACGCGCAGCGTGTACGTGACCGGTATCGAGCGCGGGGACGGCCGGCAGGTCGTCGAGCTGGGAATCATGGAGCTGCTGACCCGGCAGACGGGCCGGGTCGGCGTCTACCGTCCGCTGCTGCACGACGCACCGGACCGGCTCTTCGACCTCCTCAAGGCCCGCTACCGGATCGATCAGGACGCCGCGGCGGCCTACGGCATGTCCTACCAGGAGGCCTCGGCGATCCTGGCCGAGAAGGGCACCGACGAGCTGGTCTCGCGGCTGGTGGACCGCTACCACCGGGTGGCCCGCGACTACGAGGTCATGCTCGTCCTCGGCACCGACTACGCGGAGACCAACCTCCCCGACGAGCTGGCGCTCAACGCCCGCCTCGCCAACGAGCTGGGCGCGGTCGTCGTCCCCGTGGTGGGCGGCACCAAGCACCACGCCGAGGCCGTGCGCGCCGAGGCCCGCAACGCCTACCGCGCCTACGAGACGCTGGGCTGCCACGTCGTCGCGATGGTCGTGAACCGGGTGGCCGCGGAGGACCGCGACGTCATAGCCGAGCGGCTGGCCGCCCGGCTGCCCGTGCCCTGCTACGTGCTGCCGGACGACAAGTCGCTCTCCGCCCCGACCGTCGCCCAGATCACCCGGGCGCTCGGCGGTGAGGTGCTCCTCGGCGACGAGGCCGGGCTGGCCCGCGACGCCCTGGACTTCGTCTTCGGCGGCGCCATGCTGCCGAACTTCCTGAACGCCCTGACGCCCGGCTGCCTGGTCGTCACCCCGGGGGACCGCTCCGACCTGGTCATCGGCGCGCTGGCCGCGCACACCTCCGGCACCCCGCCGATCGCCGGTGTGCTGCTCACCCTGAACGAGCGCCCGGGCCAGGACATCCTGACGCTGGCCTCGAAGCTGGCGCCGGGCACGCCCGTGGTGTCGGTGGCCGGCAACAGCTTCCCCACCGCCGCCGAACTCTTCTCGCTGCAGAGCCGGTTGAACTCCGCGACGCCGCGCAAGCTGGAGACCGCGCTCGGCCTGTTCGAGCGGCACGTGGACACCGGCGAGCTGCGCGGTCTGCTGTCGGTGGCCCGCTCGGAGCGCGTCACCCCGATGATGTTCGAGCACGAGCTGCTGGAGCGGGCCCGCTCGGACCGCCGCCGCGTCGTGCTGCCCGAGGGCACCGAGGAGCGCGTGCTGCGCGCCGCGGACGTGGTGCTGCGCCGCGGGGTCTGCGACCTGACCCTGCTGGGCGAGGAGCAGGCGATCCTGAAGAAGGCAGCCGACCTCGGCGTCGACATCTCCGGCGCCCAGCTCATCGACCCGGCGACCTCCCCGCTGCGGGAAGGTTTCTCCGAGTACTACGCGCAGGTCCGCGCCCACAAGGGGATGACCGTCGAGCTGGCGGCCGACGTGGTCACCGACGTCAACTACTTCGGCACCCTGATGGTCCAGCGGGGCCTGGCCGACGGCATGGTCTCCGGTTCGGTGCACTCCACCGCGGCGACCATCCGCCCGGCCTTCGAGATCATCAAGACCAAGCCCGAGGCGTCCATCGTCTCCTCGGTCTTCTTCATGTGCCTGGCCGACCGGGTCCTCGTCTACGGCGACTGCGCTGTCAACCCGGACCCGAACGCCGAGCAGCTCGCCGACATCGCCGTCCAGTCGGCCGCCACCGCGGCCGCCTTCGGCGTGGAGCCGCGGATCGCGATGCTCTCGTACTCGACGGGCACCTCGGGCAGCGGGGCGGACGTCGACAAGGTGCGCAAGGCCACCGAGCTCGTCCGCGAGCAGCGCCCGGACCTGCAGATCGAGGGGCCGATCCAGTACGACGCGGCCGTGGAGCCCTCGGTCGCGGCGACCAAGCTGCCGGGGTCCGAGGTGGCCGGCCGCGCGACGGTGCTGATCTTCCCCGACCTCAACACGGGCAACAACACGTACAAGGCCGTGCAGCGTTCGGCGGGCGCGGTGGCGGTCGGCCCGGTGCTCCAGGGGCTGCGCAAGCCGGTCAACGACCTCTCGCGCGGTGCGCTCGTCCAGGACATCGTCACCACCGTGGCCATCACGGCGATCCAGGCGCAGGGCGCGCCGGCGCCCACGGCCACCGCCTGATCCCCCCGCCCTCCCCTACCGCCCGCGACAAGGAAAGACCCTCATCGTGACCGCATCGCGCGTACTCGTCCTCAACTCCGGCTCCTCGTCGGTGAAGTACCAGCTCCTCGACATGGCGGACCGGTCCCGGCTCGCGTCCGGTCTGGTGGAGCGCATCGGCGAAGAGACCTCCCGGCTGGTGCACGAGCCGCTCGCGGGTCCGGGCGCCGCCGCCGGCCGGCGGGAGCGGCTCGGCCCGATCGCGGACCACGGGGCCGCGCTGAAGGCCGTGGCCGCGGAGCTCGCCGCGGACGGGATGGGCCTGGACTCGCCGGAACTTGCGGCGGTGGGGCACCGGGTGGTGCACGGCGGGACGCGGTTCACCCGGCCGACCGTGATCGACGACGAGGTGCTGGCGGAGATCCGGAGCCTGATCCCGCTGGCTCCGCTGCACAACCCGGCGAACGTGACGGGCATCGAGGTGGCGCGCTCGCTGCGCGCGGACCTTCCGCAGGTGGCCGTCTTCGACACGGCCTTCCACGCGACGATGCCGGAGCACGTGGCGCGGTATGCGATCGACGCCGCGACCGCCGACGCGTACTCCATCCGGCGGTACGGCTTCCACGGCACTTCCCACGCCTACGTCTCGCGGGCGACGGCCCGGCTGCTCGGCAAGCCGGTGGAGGACGTGAACGTGATCGTGCTGCACCTCGGCAACGGCGCCTCCGCCTCGGCCGTGCGGGGCGGGGTGTGCGTGGAGACGTCCATGGGCCTGACCCCGCTGGAGGGGCTGGTCATGGGGACCCGTTCGGGCGATGTCGATCCGGCGGTCGTCTTCCACCTGGCGCGGGTGGGCGGCTTCTCGGTGGATGAGATCGATTCGCTCCTGAACAAGAAGAGCGGTCTGCTGGGCATGTGCGGCGACAACGACATGCGCGAGGTGCTGCGGCGCGCGGGCGAGGGCGACGAGGCGGCGAGCCTCGCCTTCGCCGCGTACGTCCACCGGCTGAAGAAGTACATCGGGGCCTATACGGCGGTGCTCGGGCGGGTGGACGCGGTGACCTTCACGGCCGGGGTCGGCGAGAACGCCCACCAGGTCCGCGAGGCCGCGATCGACGGCCTGGCCGCGCTGGGCCTGACGCTGGACCCGCAGGCCAATGCCGTGCGCTCCGCCGAACCCCGGCTGGTCTCGGCGGAGCACGCCCGGGTGGCGGTGGCGGTGGTCCCGACGGATGAGGAACTGGAGATCGCCACCCAGGCGTATGCGCTGGTTACCCACTAGTCACTTGGACTTTCCGCCAGACGGAATATTCCGCTACGAAACAAACCGATAGGATCCAGTCATGCGCCGTTCCAAAATTGTCTGCACGCTGGGCCCCGCCGTCGACTCGTATGAGCAGCTGAAAGCGCTCATCGAGGCAGGTATGAACGTGGCCCGATTCAACTTCAGCCACGGGTCCCAGGCAGAACACCAGGAGCGGTACGACCGCGTCCGGCAGGTCTCCGAGGACACCGGGCGCGCCGTCGGCGTCCTCGCCGACCTCCAGGGCCCGAAGATCCGTCTGGAGACCTTCGCCGAGGGTCCCGTCGAGCTGGTGCGCGGTGACGAGTTCACCATCACCACCGAGGACGTCCCGGGTGACAAGTCCATCTGCGGCACCACCTACAAGGGCCTCCCGGGCGATGTCGCCAAGGGTGACCAGATCCTGATCAACGACGGAAACGTCGAGCTCCGGGTGACCGAGGTCGAGGGCTCCCGGGTCCGGACCATCGTCATCGAGGGCGGTGTCATCTCGGACCACAAGGGCATCAACCTGCCGGGTGCCGCCGTGAACGTCCCCGCCCTGTCGGAGAAGGACGTCGACGACCTCCGCTTCGCCCTGCGGATGGGCTGCGACATGGTCGCCCTGTCCTTCGTCCGCGACGCCAACGACGTCAAGGACGTCCACAAGGTGATGGACGAGGAGGGCCGCCGGGTCCCCGTCATCGCCAAGGTGGAGAAGCCGCAGGCCGTCGAGAACATGGCGGCCGTGGTCGACGCCTTCGACGCGGTCATGGTGGCCCGCGGTGACCTCGCCGTCGAGTATCCGCTCGAAAAGGTCCCGATGGTCCAGAAGCGGCTCATCGAGATGTGCCGCCGCAACGCCAAGCCGGTGATCGTCGCGACCCAGATGATGGAGTCGATGATCACCAACTCCCGCCCGACGCGCGCGGAGGCCTCCGACGTCGCCAACGCCATCCTCGACGGCGCGGACGCGGTCATGCTGTCGGCCGAGTCCTCGGTCGGCGCCTACCCGATCGAGACCGTCAAGACGATGTCGAAGATCGTCACGGCGGCCGAGGAGGAGCTCCTCTCCAAGGGCCTCCAGCCGCTGGTCCAGGGCAAGAAGCCCCGTACCCAGGGCGGCTCCGTCGCCCGCGCGGCGTGCGAGATCGCGGACTTCCTCGACGCCCAGTCGCTGATCGCCTTCACCCAGTCCGGCGACACCGCCCGCCGCCTGTCGCGCTACCGCGTGACCCAGCCGATCCTGGCCTTCACCACCGACGTCAACACCCGCAACCAGCTCACGCTGAGCTGGGGCGTCGAGTCCTACATCGTCCCGCACGTGGACACCACCGACGCGATGGTCGACCTGGTGGACGGCGAGCTGCTCAAGCTCAACCGCTACAACCAGGGCGACACCATGGTCATCACCGCCGGCTCGCCCCCCGGTGTCCCCGGCACCACGAACATGGTCCGCGTCCACCACCTGGGCGACACCCAGGCCTGACACCGCCGGCCCGCTTGAACTCTGCCGCACAGAGACCTGGGGCGGCACCCCGGATCCACGAAGGATCCGGGGTGCCGCCCCAGGTGTTTGTCCCGGTCCGGCGTTCCTGTGACTTCCCTGTGCGTTTCTTACTCACGAGTAGCGTGTCCGAAAATGCGCTACCGGCGGTAAGGGGATCATGAAACTGTCGGTGCACGCCTTGGGGGAAGGCATACCGCTCATCACTCGCGCCTGACCAGCGCCCACACGTTCCGCGCCTTCCTTCGGGCTGCCCATCTCATTTCCGAAGGACAGGCATACACGTGCAGAGATCCACCCTTTCGCGGGGCAGAAGCCCCGCCCTCCGGGCCGCGGTACGGCGCGGCCTCGCCGGCACCGCCCTGGCCACCAGCGCCGCCCTGCTGGCCGGCCTCATCAACGCCGCACCGGCCTCCGCCGTCGAGGTACCGCCGGACACCAACCCGCCCTACCTGCCGATCAGCCTGGGCGAGCAGGCCCGCCTCGACCGTTGCGCGGGCGGGTTCGCCCTGCACATCGGCGGCCCGGAGATGAAGGGCGCCGCCGCCAGGGCCCTCACGGGCAGCCCGGCGGCCCTCGCCACGGCGACCGACCCCGTCACGGGCATGGACCCGCTGCGCCAGGCGATGGTCAAGGACCGGGACTCCTACGAGGGCTCCCCCGTTGCGTCCGCCGAGCGCCGCGAACGCTGGGAAGCCGCGAACAACCCGTACTGGAAGTCCGGCACCGCGGCGGGCATCCCGCAGTACGCCCCGCAGTTCGACAAGGACGTCGTCGCCTTCACCCTGGGCCCGCAGCGCGACCTCTACCACCAGCTGGGCGGCGACGGCCACGCCGTGGCGTCCAAGGCCTCCGTCGACAAGGCGAAAGCGCTCGCCGCCGATCTCAAGGGCCAGGACCTCAACCACGACTTCGTCACGAAGGACCTGCTGAGGGACGCGGAGAGCAGCAACTACCGCTCCCCCACGGCGAGTGACGTCGGCCGCTACCTGCGGCTCGGCGGCTACATGAAGGAGACGCCGGCCGAGGACTCGGTCGAGTTCCGTCTCGAGGTCGAGGCGCTGAAGGCCGCCTGGAGCGCGTGCGACAGCCGCAATCCGCTCGACTTCTACCGCGTCATGTCTCCGATCGTCGTGACCGCGCACGTGGAGTGGGAGCAGGAGTACGCCGCCCAGAACACGCCGCGCAACGAGATCGTCAACGCCGAGGTCGCCGCGGCCGCGGAGGCCCGCAAGGCCACCGAGGCCATGATCGAGTCGCTCGGCCAGGCCTGGCTCGCCGACCAGATCCTGACCTGGCAGAAGTACTGGGGCGCCCAGCCCGCGAACGCGTCGGGTCGACCCGCGGCATCCGTCTTCACCCAGGCCACCAAGGACTTGGGGGCGGCCCGTACCAAGGCCGCCGACCAGGCGAAGATCGCGGCGGCCGCCTCGGCCGCCGCCAAGACGGCGGCCGACAAGGCCAACACCTCCCAGAACGCGGCGTGGACCATCGCGGACGCCGCCAAGACCCCCCGCGGCCGCGGTCTGCTGTTCGCGCAGCAGTCCGTCCAGGTCGCGAAGGCCTCGGCCGCCGCCGCCGAGGCCGCCGCCAAGGCCTCGCTGACCGCGTCGAACGCCGCGAAGGCGACCGTCGAGGACAGCAAGACCCTGTACGCGCTGGCCCAGACCCAGTCGCACGCGCTGAACACCGAGTTCCGCCGCGTCGCCGCCCAGGAGGCCGCCGCCCAGGCCAAGGCCGCCGCCGCCCAGGCCGCGGCCCAGGCCAAGGAGGCCGCGGACAACGCCACCAAGGCGAAGGCCGCCCAGGCCACCGCCGAGGCCGCGCAGGAGACCGCCCGCAAGGCCGCCGAGACGGCCAAGACCGAGCGGGCGAAGGCCGAGAAGGAGAAGGCCACCGCCGTCAAGGAGCGGCAGAACGCCGCCACCGAACGCGGCAAGGCACAGGTCGCCGAGCAGCGCGCCGCGACCGAACGCGAGGCCGCGGGCCGGGCTCGTACCGAGGCCGAGGCGCAGGCGACGACCGCCCACGACCAATTCGCTCTGACGCTCGACGCCGAGGGCAAGGCCGCCGAGGCACGTGAACGGGCCGAGGCCGCCGAGGTCGAGAAGAACGCCACCGCGTCCCGCGCCGCCGCACTGGAAGCCGCCGCCGCGGCAGCCGTCGGGACTCCTGCGGCAGCGGAGACCCGGGAGGCGGCGACGGCCGCCCGGGCCGCCGCGAACGACGCGGCCGGTGCGGCCGGTCGCGCTCGTACCGAGGCCGAGACCGCGAAGACCGCCTCGGTCAACGCCCGCGCCGCTGCCACCCGCGCCGACGGTGCCGCGGAACGGTCCCGGGCATCTGCCGACACGGCGTGGTCCGCTTGGGAGACCAGCTTCGCCGCCTCCCTCACGTCACACGCCGCCGCGGCCGACGCCATCGACGCGGCCGAGGCCGCATCGGTCAACGCCACCAAGGCCGAAGCCGCAGCGAAGAAGACCCAGACCGCTTCGCTCGAAGCCATGAGCAACGCTGCGGCCGCCCGTACCGAGGCCGTCAAGACGGCCGCGTGGTCGGCCGTCACCGCCGGACACGCCTACGCCACCTCCATGGCGGCCACCGCCGCACGCGACTCCGCAGCACAGGCCATCCAGCCCGCCAACACCGCCATCGCGATCGGCACGGCCTACCGCGAGACCGACTCGGCGGCAGCTTTCGCCGCGCTGGTCGGTCAGTCCGCCAAGACCCACGCCGAACAGCAGGCGGCAGCGGCCACCGCCAAGGCCGACGAGGCCACCAAGGCCGCGGCGACCGCCAAGACCCTCGCCGACAAGGCGGCCGGCGATTCCAAGCTCGCCGCCCAGGCGGCGGCCGCGGCGGCAGCCGACACGGCGGCCGCGCTGAAGTCCATGGCAGCCGCCCGCGCCTCGGCGGCGGAAGCCGCTCGGGCCGCCGACGCCGCCAAGAAGGCGGACGACAAGACGAAGGAGTACAGCACCCAGACGGGCACCGACGCCCTCTTCGCGAAGAGCGCCGCCAAGGACGCCTCAGACGCGGCGCTCGGCGCCAACGACGAGGCCACCGAGGCGGAGAAGAGCGCGGCGGGCGCCCACGCGTCCGCCGACGCCGCCACCCGCGACGCGAGCGCCGCCGACGCCGCGGCGACCCAGTCCGAGAAGGACGCCGTCGGCGCCGAGAAGGCCGCCGCCAACGCCGTCCAGGACGCGAAGGACGCCGAATCGGCTGCCGACCGCGCCGAGGAGGAGTACCGCAAGAGGCAGGAGGAAGCGCGCAAGGCAGTGGTCGAGGCTCCCCCGTTCAACACGGGAGGGGACCTCTCGCAGGACGAAGAGGCCCTGCTGCTGGCCAACTGCGGGCAGTCGTGCGTCGACGAGTTCCGTGAGGCGAAGAGGCTCGCGGGCCAGGACGTGCTCAACTGGGTGATCGAGAACGGCGGGCAGATCCTGCTCGACGAACTCGGCTACACGGACGCCAAGAAGTGCTTCGGCCAGCGTGACGTCGAGAGCTGCCTGTGGACCCTGGTCAACGTCGTGATGGTCGGCGTGGCCGTTTCGAAGATCCCCGCTGTCGCCAAGATCATCTACAAGGTGGGGAAGGGCGTCAACGCCTTCCTGGACGGCATGGACCGGGCCCGCTTCACCCTGGAGCGGCTGCGCAAGCTCGTCGACACCCTCAAAAAGGGCCAGCCGGCCGTCGAATGTCTCATCGCTACGGCGCTGGGCAGCGCCCCGCAGAGCGCTCCCGCCAAGCACTCGTTCCTGAGCGCTGCGGCGGCTCCCTCGGCCGGGCCGACCCCTCCGAAGAAGCTCTGCCCCACGACGTCGTTCAAAAACGACCCCGGCCTCCTCGCGATCATGAGGGCTTCCGCGAAGAACCAGGACGTGGCCCGGGACTTCAACGCACTTGAGGCCAACCTCAAGGCGAACCCCCCGACGGGGCCGGTCGTCCAGCTCCCGCAGAGCCTGGGCATGAGAAACCTGAAGGGAGCCAAGGGAGTCATGTACCTGCGGGCCAGGAGCGGCGCGAGGGTCTTCTTCCGCCGAGCCGGAGACACCTACGATATCGTCGGAATGACCGACAAGGACGGCGAGCCGACCGTCATCAAGACACTGAAGAAGCTCTATGGATGACGATCCCCTCCACATCGTGGAGACACCCCGGTTCTCCATCACCTACATCCTCGGCGCCGAGGACGATCCCCTGACCGTGGAGAACACCGACGCGCTCGTCACCGCGCCCGACGGCACGCGGTGGAGTGCCACGCTCCTGACCCTCGACGAGGTCGCCCGGGTCATGGACAGGTGGACGACCACCGGTGAGTGCGCCGACGGTTCCTACCTGCAGGTCAAGGATCTGGTGATCGTCCGCGAACCCGGTGTGGAAGCCATGACCCGCGCGCTGGTGGGCATCTTCGACGAGTACGGGATGAAGACCGAGGTCCTGCCCCGGTTCGGCCCCTGAGCACCACACGCACGACTGAGGCCCGCTCCCTGTGGGGAGCGGGCCTCAGGTCTGTCCGGACAACTACTCCGGCGGGCCGATGTAGTTCTTCAGGCCCGGAACGGTGAGCGTGCCGCCGAACTGGCCGGCCTGGACGACCTTGACGTCCGTGAAGAACGCGAACGGGACGTTCAGGGGCGGCGGACTGTTCGGGGTGAACTCGATCGGGATCAGACCGAACAGGTTGCCCTTGAGGCTCTCGGTGTACATCGTCACCGTGCCGCCGCGGATCTTGGACGTGGAGCCCGGACGCGACTTCAGGTGAGCGACGTTCCCCGACTTGCCGACCGTCTGGTACAGGTCCTTGATGTCCAGCGAGTCCGCGGTGAACTTCAGGACCTTCTTGGTCTTGCCGCCGGCCGTCTTCACCTCGACGATGCCGTGGTAGTCCAGGCCGTAGAGGGTCAGCAGGGAGCTGTCGAGGTACCAGGGCTCGTCCGGCAGGAGCGGGACGCCCTGCTCCAGTTCGGCGTCGGCCAGTGCCTTGGCGTCGTAGGTCGGGCACGGGAAGGGCTGCTTCCCGTCCGGGTCCTTCGTCTCCTCGTCCTTGGCCTTGTCCTCGTCGGCCTTGTCCTCGTCCTCCGCCTTGGACTTGTCGTCCTTGGCTTCGTCCTCGGCCTTGCCCTCGCCCGTCTCGTCCTTGGGGTCCTTCCCGGTCTTCTTGACCTCCTCGGACAGCTCCTTGACGTCGACACCGGCCTTCTTCGCCGCTTCGCGGATCGCGTCCGCGGCCGGGTCCGGGGTCGGGGCCGCCGTGGCGGTGCCCGACGGAGTGGGCGCGGGCGTCGGGGTGGCCTTCGCCGTCGCGTCCTTGAGGGGCCTGCCGAGCTCGTCGACGAGGTTCTTGAGCGCGTCGCCGACACCCAGCGGGTCCAGCGGGTTCGTGGACTTGGCCTTGTCCGCGTCCGCGTCCTTGGCCTTGTCCTGGGACGGCGTGGCGGCCGGGGCCACCTCGTTCGTCACCGGGGGCTTGGCCGCCGACGGAGAGGTGCTCGGCTTCGCCTTCGCGGAGGCCGACGCGGACGGAGAGGGCGTCGCGCTGGGCGACGTACTCGGCGAAGGCGTCGTGGACGGCGTGGGCGACGGGGACTTCGACTCGGTCTCCGCGGGTTCGTCGGACCGCGTCACACACGGCCCGGGCGCGAAGGGGATCTCCTTGTCGTCGGCCACCGCAAGCTTCGGCGCCATACCCATCCCGACGAACACGGCCGTCGGCATCGCCGCGAGCGCCATCGTCTTGCCGACGGGTATCTGGATCTTGTTCAGCAGCGATTTCCTGGGCGCCGCGTGGCGCGGCCCCTTCACTGCACGGGACTCTGCGCCAGGGGCCACGCCCCGCTGCGTCTCGTCACCCCGCACTGTTCCTCCCGCCATCGGCGTGGGCAGTCGTCTCGCTCGCGTGTGCCGTTTCCGTCCCACGGGGACCCGGAATGCCCGGGGTGCCCATGTCCGCCGTCGCATCCGCCTTGCTCAGCCCGACCGGGGCCGGCTGGTCGGACACGGGCGGCTCCTCCTCCGCCGGCTGTCCCGGCGCCCAGGCCAGGGCGAGAGCGCCGCCGACCATGGAGAGACTGAAGCCGACGAAGAATCCGCCGAGGTTGGACACCGGGATCGAGACCAGGGCGAGCAGGATCGCGGCCACGCCGGCGAAGACACGGATGGTCTCCTGGAACCAGAGGGCCAGGCCCAGCGTGATCAGCAGTACACCGATGATCAGTGCGCCCGCGCCGCCCGTGGTGGCCATGGCGAGACTGACGTTGCCCAGCCGGAGGTCCGCGTAAGGGAAATATGCGATCGGGAAGCCACCGAGGAGCGTGAACAACCCGGCCCAGAAGGGACGGCGGCCGCTCCAGGCATGGAAGTGGTAGTACACCACGGTGGGCCAGGCGTCGTCTTCTGCGCGCACGTAAACCGGGGCCTGGGGGTTCATGGACAACAGCTCCCTGGAAACGGTGGTACTTGAGAACTCTGTGGAGCCCGGACGGGCGGGGGGCGACGGCTGCCGCCACCCGCCCGTCCGGTCATGCACCGGGACGGACGGATCAGTCCTTGATGTCCTGGTAGCAGGGCTGGTCGCCACCGAGCAGGCGCAGCTTCAGGTTGGGAAGCTTGAAGGTGCCGGCCGTGGTCGCCCAGGCCTTCTGCTTCACGTCCGTGAGGATGGCCCGGTCGGCGCGCTGCGAGAACGCGTACGGGCTCGCGACCGTGCCGGCCTGCGGCTTGGTCTTGTGGCTCGGGTCGCCGACCGCGACACCGATGTCCAGGTTCTCGAACTCGGCGTCGGTGTCGAGCTCGGCCACATCCAGGTAGATGTTGGTCGCCTCGGCCGCCGTGCCCTTGTGACCGGTCCTCAGCTGGAGCGTGATGGCGCCCAGCGGAGTCGGGGTGACCAGGGACTGGCACATGTTGGTGATCTTGGCGCTGCTGAATCCGGAGATGGTGACCGGGTGGTCGACCTCCTTGCCGGTCTTCAGGTCATGCCCCTTGGCGATACCGCCGTACTGGATGAGGTTCTGACCGTCGAGCTTGTCGGCCGCGACCTTGAAGTCCTGGCCGGAGACGCTGAACGACGCCGCGAGGGCACCCTGCGCCAGACCCACACCGACCGCGGCCGTGGCCGCGATGCTCGGCACCATGACGAGCGCGAAGCGCTTCCATCTGGTCCCACCACGAACCTGAGAACTCATTTCGTTCCTCCTTCTCGGACGTACATCTCCGGTCCGGGCCGTGCCCGTCCTGGGATGGGAGAAGTGCTACGTCCTCGGGAAGGAGCGCAGGCGGCCGGGCCGCGGCTGTGCCACGTCCGATACACCGGCGATCACCCCCGAGCGACAACCACTGGGCCACGCGTTCGCGCAACCTGGAGGACAGGCCCCGCCGGAGTGGCAGAGACCCCCCTGTCCCACGGCTGGTGCCACTGCCACCGGCCGGCTCGGTGGGGACCCTTCACCGCGGCTCCGAGTGAGCGGCTCTGCGGGAAGGACCGAGCGTCGCCGATCGTGGTCCATTCCAGGCCGGGGCACAAGGGGGTTCGTTACTGGCGGGTAACGGGCAGATAACCTAGGTGCGACCCGCCGCCGTCGGGCAGCAACACAGGGTGTTACCCAGGGCCACGACAGAACGGACGAATGACGAACACACCGGACAGTTCACGGGGTTCGATTTACTGCGAGTAACAGCGGCCGCGATTGCCAAGTTTTGGCAAAGCGCGGCCGCTGTTTCTCTACGTGTCAACAAATCGCCGACCGCCCGGCGATGTACGGGCGGCACGTGGCGGCGGGCCCGGAGCGGCCGCGAAGCCGGTCCGGAGGCCGCCTAGAAGAGCACCCGGGCGAGCGCCGTACGCGCCGCGGAGACCCGCGGGTCGTCCGCGCCGATGACCTCGAACAGCTCCAGCAGCCGCAGTCGCACGGCGTCCCGGTCCTCACCGAACGTGACG
The DNA here is from genome assembly GCF_042894785.1 of Streptomyces sp. NPDC001502. Classification (NCBI taxonomy): domain Bacteria; kingdom Bacillati; phylum Actinomycetota; class Actinomycetes; order Kitasatosporales; family Streptomycetaceae; genus Streptomyces; species Streptomyces sp. NPDC001502. The sequence goes on along the minus strand of NZ_JBIAVW010000004.1, from coordinate 357,338 downwards.
CGGACGGTGTCCACCAGGCGCCCGAAGGCGTCCTCCGCGTGGCCGCCGACCAGGTCGAGGTCGGCCGCGGCGATCTGCGCCGCCGGGTCGCGCGGGTTCTCGGCCGCCGCGGCCCGCACCGCCTGCGGGTTCATGTGCTGGACCCGGGCGAGGAGCTCGGCCTGGGCCAGACCCAGCTTGGCCTCGGTGTTGCCCGGGTCGTCGGAGAGCACGTTCTTGTACGCCTGGACCGCGCCGCCGAGGTCACCGGCGTCGAGCGCGACGACGGCCGCCTCCAGCAGGGCGTCGTACGGGCCGGCCGGGATCTCGTCCTCGGCCGGGACGGCCGGAGCGGTCCCCTCCGCGTCCGGGTCCACCTCGATGCCGATGATCCCGAAGCGGTCCTCGGCGACCTGGACGAGCTGGGCGAAGGTCTCGCGGATCTGCTGCTCCGGGACCACGCCCTGGAAAAGCGGCAGCACCTGACCGGCGACCACGGCGAAGACGGCCGGGATGCCCTGGATCTGGAACTGCTGCATCAGCATCTGGTTGGCGTCGACGTCGATCTTGGCGAGCACGAGGCGACCGTTGGCCTCGGCGATCAGGCGCTCCAGCAGCGGGCTGAGCTGCTTGCACGGCTGGCACCACTCGGCCCAGAAGTCCAGGACGACCGGAACCTCTGCGGAGAGCTGGAGCACATCGCGTTCGAAGCCGGCCTCGTCTACGTCGATGACGAGCGCGGACGGCGGCACGGCACCGGCGGACGGACCCGCCCCGCCGGCCTCGCCGGCCCGCTTCGCCGCTTCGGCGCGGGCTTGCTCGGCCTTGGCCTTGGCCTCGCCGGCCGCCTTCACGGCGGCGAGGTCGACGACGCCGCTCATGGACATGTTTCTGGGCTGCATGCGTACATCCTCCCCCGTGTGCGCGCGCCGACGAAAAAGATCGCGTGAATTGGCCGTGCCGCCGTACCGTCGCGATCGTGATGTTGAACGGCGCCGGGTCCCCACCTGGCGCCTGTAGCTCTTCGCGTGGTTGTCGCTCTTACGCTACGAGCCGTAGCGTAACTCCATCGGCGGCCCACCGCGCCCCTTCCGGTCCCGTGATCTGAACCACAGCGGCCGGTTCGGCTACCGGCGGGTATGGTCTCGGCCATGCGCAACCCCAGCCCCGGCCGCACCGGTCGTCCCCGCAGTGCCGCCGCGGACGCCGCGATCCTCGCCGCGACCCGGGACGCGCTCGTCGAGCTGGGCTGGTCGAAGCTCACGATGGGTGACGTGTCCGCCCGCGCGGGGGTCGCCAAGACCACCCTCTACCGGCGCTGGGCGGGCAAGAACGAGCTGGTCGTGGACGCGGTCGCGGAGCTCTTCGACGCGCTCGAACTCCCGGACCGCGGCTCCCTGGAAGCGGACATCGAGAACGTGGTGCTGCAGTTCGCGGAGCTCCTGCGGCGCCCGGAGGCCCGTACCGCCCTGATGGCGGTCGTCGCCGAGTCCACCCGGGACGAGGCCCTGCGTGACCGGATCCGGTCGGCGATCGTGGACCGGCAGAAACGTCTCGTCGTACTGGGTCGCGAACGGGCCCAGGCTCGCGGCGAACTCCCTTACGAGGAGGACGAGTCCCTCGCGGGCCGCACCACGGACCTGATCTTCGACGTGATCGCGGGCACGGTGGTGCACCGCGCCCTGGTGAGCTCGGAACCGGTGGACGAACTCTGGGTCGCCACCTTCACGGCCCTCCTGATGCACGGCCTGCGCGGCCCTGCCGCCGCCTGATCCCACCCGGCCGCCCGCTGCCGCCACGCCGTCAGAAGGTCCACACCCCGGAGCGGCGCCGGGATTCCAGGACCTGCTCCGCCAGCGCCGCGGCCCGCGGGTTCTCCCCCGGCCAGGGCCGCCGACGGCCCGGCCAGTTCGCCCAGCGCAGCGCGTCGGCCTCCTCCTCGGGCCGCAGGCCGGCCGCGACGAGCGCGCCCCGGGCCACTTGGGCCCCGGCCGTGCGGTAGCCGATGTCGCGGGCGTCCGGCCAGTAGACGCCGCCGTCGGTGATCAGGACCGCGGCCTCGACCCCGTCCAGCCCCAGCTCGATGCCGTCCCGCACCGCCGCGAGGAACTCGGCGGGCAGCCGGTCCTCTCCCGCCTGGTTCAAGATCTCCGTCCCGGCCGGCCCCGGCGGCTCGAAGTCGGCGACGACGTAGGCGTAGTGGCCGCCACAGCCGCCCTTGTTCATCACCACGCGCGCGCTCACGCCCCGTACGGGCACAGGAAGGCCGGTCATGCCCCCACCGTACGGGGGGGGCACGACCGGCCGTTCCAGGCCTGCGGACCATGGGCCAAGGGCCTGGGGCCTGGGCCTAGAAGCCCGGCGGCTCCGTGTACGTGCCCCACTCGTCGCGCAGGACGTTGCAGATCTCGCCCATCGTGGCCTCGGCCCGCACCGCGTCCAGCATGGCCGGGATCATGTTCGACCCGTCCCGGGCGGCGTCCAGCATCGCCTTCAGCGCCGCGTCGACCTTGGCGTCGTCGCGGCGGGTCTTGCGGGCGGCCAGCTCCCGCACCTGGACGGTCTCGACCTCGTGGCTGACCCGGAGGATCTCCAGGTCCCCGGTGACCGACCCGTGGTGCACGTTGACGCCGACGACGCGCTTGTCGCCCTTCTCCAGCGACCGCTGGTACTGGAAGGCCGACTCGGCGATCTCCCCGGTGAACCAGCCGTCCTCGATGCCGCGCAGGATGCCCGAGGTGATCGGCCCGATCGGGTGCTGCCCGTCGGGGTGGGCGCGCAGGCCGCGCTCCTTGATCTGCTCGAAGATCTTCTCGGCCTCGGCCTCGATGCGGTCGGTGAGCTGCTCCACGAACCAGGAACCGCCCAGCGGGTCCGCCACGTTGGCGACGCCGGTCTCCTCCATCAGCACCTGCTGCGTGCGCAGGGCGATCTCGGCCGCCTGCTCGCTCGGCAGGGCGAGGGTCTCGTCGAGGGCGTTGGTGTGCAGGGAGTTGGTGCCGCCGAGCACGGCCGCGAGGGCCTCCACGGCGGTGCGTACGACGTTGTTGTACGGCTGCTGCGCGGTCAGGGAGACGCCTGCGGTCTGGGTGTGGAAGCGCAGCCACATGGACTTCTCGCTCTTCGCCCCGTAGACCTCCTTCATCCAGCGGGCCCAGATCCGGCGCGCGGCGCGGAACTTGGCGATCTCCTCGAAGAAGTCGAGGTGCGCGTCGAAGAAGAAGGACAGGCCGGGCGCGAAGGCGTCGACGTCCATGCCGCGCGAGAGGCCCAGCTCCACGTAGCCGAAGCCGTCGGCGAGGGTGTACGCGAGCTCCTGCGCGGCCGTGGCCCCGGCCTCGCGGATGTGGTAGCCGGAGACGGACAGCGGCTTGTAGGCCGGGATGCCCTTCGTGCAGTACTCCATGAGGTCGCCGATGAGGCGCAGGTGCGGCTCGGGTTCGAAGAGCCACTCCTTCTGGGCGATGTACTCCTTGAAGATGTCGGTCTGGAGCGTGCCGTTGAGGACGGCGGGGTCCACGCCCTGCCGCTCGGCGGCGACCAGGTACATGCAGAAGGCGGGGACGGCCGGGCCCGAGATCGTCATCGAGGTCGTGACGTCACCGAGCGGGATGTCCTTGAACAGGACCTCCATGTCGGCGGCGGAGTCGATGGCGACCCCGCAGTGCCCCACCTCTCCGAGGGAGCGGGGGTCGTCGGAGTCGCGCCCCATGAGGGTCGGCATGTCGAAGGCGACGGAGAGCCCGCCGCCGCCGGCGGCCAGGATCATCTTGTAGCGCTCGTTGGTCTGCTCGGCGTTCCCGAACCCGGCGAACTGCCGGATGGTCCAGGTCCGCCCGCGGTAGCCGGTGGCGTGGAGCCCGCGGGTGTACGGGTACTCGCCCGGCCACCCGATGCGCTCGAATCCCTCGTACGCGTCGCCGGGCCGGGGCCCGTAGACCGGTTCGACGGCGTCGCCCGAGAGCGTGGAGAAGTCTGCCTCGCGCTTGCGGGCCTTGTCATAGCGGGCCTGCCAGCGACGGCGGCCTTCCTCGATGGCGTCAGCGTCCATACCCATGAATTTACTAGGACGTCCTAGTAAATGTCGATGGCAAACCCCCGGGGACTCACCCCGGGGGTGGGTGACGCTCGCCTCGTACGCGGAGGCGATCAGGCCTCGGCGGTCGCGACCGAGTCGCTGACCAGCGGCTCGACCTCGGCGCGGACCTTGCGCTCGACGAAGAAGGCGGCCACCGGAATCGTTCCGCTGAGCATGACCCAGAGCATCTTGCCGAAGGGCCACCTGGCCTTGGAGCTCAGGTCGAAGGCGAAGACCAGATAGATCATGAAGAGCACACCGTGGGCCTGCGAGACCACGAAGGTCAGGTCGGCGCCGGTGTCGAAGCCGTACTTCGCCACCATGCAGGCACAGAGGATCAGGAGCATGACCGCGGTCACGTAGGCCATGGCGCGGTAGCGGGTCAGCACGCTTCGTTTCATGCCGACGAGCCTAGCCGTCCGTTTTGCTCGATCTTGACGCGGCCCCGGGCCCCGGCCACGAGCTCCGCCCCCGGCCTCCGGCTACTCGTCGAAGTCCGCCGCGGCCACCCGCAGCGGGCGCAGCAGCGCGAAGATCTCCCCGCACTCCTCGGCGTCGTAGGCACCGAGGCCGAAGTCGACGGCCATCAGGTCCTTCGTGGCGGCCTCGACGACCTCGCGGCCCTTCTCCGTGATGGAGGCGAGGGTGCCGCGGCCGTCGTTCGGGTTGGGCCGCTTGGCGACCAGTCCGGACTTCACCAGCCGGTCCACGGTGTTGGTCACCGACGTCGGGTGGACCATCAGCCGCTCGCCGATCTTGGACATCGGCAGTTCGCCGGCCTTGGAGAAGGTGAGCAGCACCAGTGCCTCGTACCGGGCGAAGGTCAGCCCGTACGGTTTGACGACCGCGTCGACCTCGCCGAGCAGGATCTGGTGCGCGCGCATGATCGAGGTGATCGCGGCCATCGAGGGCACGGGTCCCCAGCGCTGCTGCCAGAGCTCGTCGGCGCGGGCGATGGGGTCGAAGGGAAGGCTGAGCGGCTTGGGCACGCGTCCGACCCTACCGGGAGGTCACTTCACCGCGAGGGCCGTCTCATCCCTCAGTCGTTCCTCCTGCCGGGCGGCGGCCCGGAGTTCGGCCAGGAGCAGCAGGACGACGCCCGTACCGAGGATCCCGGCGCCGGTGACGACCTCGTGCAACGGGCGGAATTCGGCGGCGAGGCCGGCCAGGGCCATGCCCACCCCCTGGAGGGTCATCAGGCCGGTGCTGAGCAGCGTCATCGCCCGGCCGCGCAGCTCGTCGGGAACGGCTTCGACGTACCACTGGTCCAGCCCGAGGGTGTAGGCGTGGGCCAGCCCGGCGAGCAGCAGGGCGGCGAGGACCACGGGCAGCCCCGGCCGGAGCGCGAAGAGCAGGAGCGGCAGCAGCCCGGCGGCGGCGAGCGGCGCCACGATCCGCGAGCGCGTGCGGGCGGTGAGGACCGAGCCGGCCCAGAGCTCCCCGGCGACGGTGCCGACGGGCATGGCGCACATCATCAGGCCGAGGGCGGCGGTGCCGGCGCCGATGCCGTCCGCGTACGGGGCGAGCAGCGCCTCGGGGACGACGAGGAAGACGGGCGGCAGCCAGAACAGCAGCATCAGCGCGCGCAGCCGGCGCCGGCCGAGGACGGCGCGCAGTCCGGCGAGCGGGGAGGTACGGGCGCTGCTGCGGGCGGGGCGGCTGCGCGTGCCCAGCCGCAGCAGCAGCGCGGAGCCGAGGAAGCCGGCGGCGGTGAGGGCGATGGCCGCGCGCGGTGCGAGCACGGTGAGCAGCAGCCCGCCGAGGCCGAAGCCGATGAGCTGGGCGCTCTGGGCCACCATGCGCAGCAGCGAGCGGCCCAGGACGAAGGCGTCGCCGGTGCCGAGGATGTCGGAGAGGGAGGCGTTGCGCGTGCCCTGGAACAGCGGTGCCACGAAGGCCATCGCGCAGCGCAGGACGAGGAGCACGGCGACGGGCGTGCCCGGCGCCACCATGGCGGCAGCGCAGAGCGCGCAGACGAGGTCGCACGCGACGAGCACCCGGCGGGCGGGGTGGCGGTCGGCGATCCCGGCGAGCAGGGTGCCGCCGAGGACGTACGGGAGGAAGCCGAGGGCGAAGGTCAGCGCGCTCATCAGGGGCGAGCCGGTGGTGCGGTAGACGAGGACGGACAGCGAGATCTCGGCGACGACCACGCCGAACACGGACAGCAGGTGGGCGGCGAAGACGGTCCGGAACTCCCGGACCCGGAACACGGAGCGGTAGCCCAGTGGCGGTGCGGACCGCCCGGGCGCCTGGGTGTCGGCTGGCATGGGCCCAGCGTCCCGGGCCCGCGGCCGGCGCCCCAGAGATTCGGCTGTGGACGAATGTTGAGGCAGAGTCCTTGCGTCGGCGGCAGTCTCGGAGAAGGAGAGGGGGCGCCGGGATGGGGTTGCACCACCACTTCGGGCACGAGGACCTGCTGCGGTGCCGGTTCGCGCTGTCGCCCGCCTGGGAGACGCAGGAGGCGGTCCGCACCCTGAACCGCCCGGACCGGCAGGGCTACCACCTGCCCTGGCTGCGGCGGATCCGCGCCGCGGCCGACGGGCTGGACCTGCGGCCGCTGTGGCTGCTGATGCCGCACCGCGGGCACAGTGCGGACTTCATCGGCCCACCGCCGAGCGGCCCCGGGGTCTCCTTCGAGGAGGAGGTCGCGCTGATCCGCGGCGCGGATCCGGCTGCGGCGCGCGAGGACATCCGCAAGTCGCTGGCGTGTACGCCCGGCGCCCTCGACGGCGACCTGGGCCGGGCCCTGCTCGCCGATCCGGCCCGGGCCGTACGCGATCTGGCCGACCTGCTGGAGCGGGCCTGGAGCGTGCTGATCGAGCCGCACTGGCCTCGGCTGCGGGCCCTGCTGGAGGCGGACATCCTCTTCCACTCACGCCGTCTCACCGCCGGCGGTCTCCAGTCGCTCTTCGACGGGCTGCATCCGAGCCTCGCCTGGGACGCCGCCTCGCTCACCCTGACCATCGAGCGGCCCACCAGTCACCACGAGCGCGTCCTGGGCGGCCAGGGGCTGCTCCTGATGCCGAGCGCCTTCATCTGGCCGGGGATCGCGGGCGGCTTCGACCCGCCCTGGCAGCCCACCATCGTCTACCCGGCCCGCGGCATCGGCGCCCTGTGGACCCCGGCCCGGGAGAACACCCCGGACGCGCTCGCCCGGCTGCTGGGCCGGGCCCGGGCCGAGGTGCTGTGCGCGCTGGAGGAACCGGCCTCCACCACGGCGCTGGCCCACCGGCTCGGTCTGGCCCCGTCCACGGTCTCGGCCCACCTGGGGGTCCTGCGGGCGGCGGGGCTGCTCATGTCCGCCCGTCACGGCCACCAGGTCCGCTACGAGCGCACCCCGCTGGCGATCGCGCTCACCACGGGCGACCCCGCCCCCTGAGCCCGGTCCGCTGGACCCGGCCCGCTGGACCCGCCCGCTCGGCCCGGCCCGCTCGGCCCCGCCGTCCGGTGTCGCACAGCCATGCCAACTGTCCGACATGTCAACATATCCCGGTATCTCGCTCCGCCGCCCGACCCTTCGTCCCGAGGAAGCCGGATGCCCCCCGCCGCTCGCAGGCCGCGTTTTCGCACCACCGCCCCCGTCCTCGGCCTGCTCGCGCTCCTCGCCGCGGCCCCCGCCTGCGGCGGCGAGCCCGCGCCCGAGCCCGGCACCCCCGCCGCCACACCCGCGGCGCCCTCCCCCATCGCCGCCGCCGAGGAGTCCCCGTTCTGGGTGGACCCGCAGAGCGACGCCGCCCGGCAGGTGGCCGCCTGGGAGGCGGCGGGCCGCAACAGCGACGCCCAGGTGCTGCGCAGGATCGCGGACCGCCCGCTCACCCTGTGGGGACCCGGCGACGACCCCGGCCCCGAGATCCGCCGGGCCAGGGCGGGAGCGCGGGCCACCGGGCGGACCCTGCTGCTCGCCGCGTACAACATCCCCTACCGGGACTGCGGCCAGCACTCGGCCGGCGGCGCCCCGGACGCCCGGGCCTACCGCAGCTGGATCGGCGCCTTCGCCGACAACATCGAGAACACCAAGGCCGTCGTCGTCCTGGAGCCGGACGCCATCGCGCACATCATCGACGGCTGCACCCGGCCCGAGCACCACGCCGAGCGCTACCAGCTGCTCTCCGAGGCCGTCGACCGGCTGAAGAAGAACCCCAACACCAAGGTCTACCTGGACGCCGGCAACCCGGCCTGGATCCCCAACCCGATGGACCTGGTCGACCCCCTCTTCAAGGCGGGCCTGGACCGCGCCGACGGCTTCGCCCTCAACGTCTCCAACTTCCAGCCCGACGCGGCCGCCCGGGCCTACGGCGCCAGGATCTCCAAGGGCACCAGCGGCAAGCACTTCGTCATCGACACCAGCCGCAACGGCGACGGCCCACTGCCCGGCGACCGCGCCCAGGCCTGGTGCAATCCGCCGGGCCGCGCCCTCGGGGCACCGCCGACCGACCGGACGGGCGACCCGCTCGTCGACGCCTACCTCTGGGTCAAGCGGCCCGGCGAGTCCGACGGGACCTGCCGCGGCGGCCCGTCGGCCGGCACCTGGTGGCCGGACTACGCCCTGGGGCTGGCCCGCCGCGCCAGGGAATGACCGGGCGCCCTCTTACGGCGCCCCCTTACGGCGCCGCCGGCCGCGGGGCCTTGACCTGGAGCCACTTCGCCACCGAGGGCGTCCCGTCGGCGTCCGTCACGAACAGCATGTACCACCCCGGCGGCACCAGCGTCGGGTCCTGCGGCACCTCGACCGTGACCGAGTCGTCCGTCCTGCTCAGCCCGAGCTCGATCGAGCGCTGCTCCACGTCCGTGGTGTGCGTGACCGCGCTCGGCCGCATCAGGCGGGCCCGCTCGATCCGCTCCGGGTGCGCGGCGGCGAAGGTGGCCCGCCCGTCCGCGCCGGGCTCCTCGGGCCCTTCGCCCAGGACGGGCCGCCGGGCCGGGTCCCGGTACAGGTACGGGGGCGAGTACACCTCCAGCCGGTGCTCGAACTTGCCGAGCCTGGTGTTGTCCTTGTCGGCGAAGAGCGGGTCCGACCCGAAGGTCGCCACCCGCCCGTCGGGCAGCAGCAGCGCCTCGGAGTGATAGTTGCGGCCCACGGTCGGATCGGCGGCGGCCACGAAGGAGTCGGTGCGCGGGTAGTAGAACTGCGCCTTGTGGATGTCGCTGGCGCTGCGGCCGCGGTAGTCGGCGGAGCCGCCCGTGGTGAAGACCGAGTCGTCCGGCAGCAGCACGCTGCTCAGGTAGCGGGTGGCGCGCGGCAGCCGCGCCGAGGACCGGAAGACCGGGTTCTCCTCCTTCAGGTCCACGATCGCGGTCCGGCTGGACGAGAGCCTGGACTCACCGACCCCGCCGCCGCCGAGGACCATCACCCGCTGGTCCTGGGCGGGCGGCAGCAGGAGCGAGGAGGAGGTCTCCAGCCGGTCCGGCTCCGCGAGACCGCCCACCTTCTTGAACTCGTTGGTCGCCAGGTCCCACACACCCGGCTCGCGCCCCTTGGTCTTCGGGCCGTAGCCCGCGTTGGAGCCGGTGTAGAGGAGCTTGCCGCCCTGCACGAGGAAGAGCGCGGGATAGGTCGGGAAGTAGTGGAAGGGGGCCTTCGACCACTTCTTCGTCCGCGGGTCGTAGTACTCGTTGTCGCCGGGCACGACGTCGCCCACGTCGTTGAGCCCGGAGACCGCGAGCACCCGCCCGTCCTGCAGGGTCACGAGCGTCGGGTACCAGCGGGCGTCGCTCATCGGGTCGACGCGCAGGTACTTCTCCGCCACCGGGTCGAACTCGTAGGCCGACTTGATGCCCTGGAAGTCCTGTTTGTCGGCGCTCAGCCGCTCCGCGAGCCCGTAGACGTTGTCGGCGTCCTTGCCGGTCAGCCCGATCACCTCGTACTGCGCCGCCTCCGTCGTCAGCCCCTCGGCGCCGGGCTTCACCGCCTCCACGAAGACCCGCGACTCGGCGGCGACCACGGTGGTCCGCCACGGCATGACCTGCCCGTCGCGCCCGTAGGTGATCTCGAACTTCTTCCGGGCCTTCGGCACGGTCACGTCGAACTTCGCCTCGTACTCCACCCCGGACGGAGAGCGGAACCGGGTGCCCTTGCGCAGCTTGACGGCCTTGTCGGGGTTCTCGTTCTTGACCCGCATCCGGCCGCCCGCCCGGGTGACCTTCCCGTGGAGGACCTCGTAGCGGGCGGTGCCGCCGGCCACCAGCAGCCGCCCGTCGGGCAGCTGGCTGTGCCCGGCGCAGAAGAAGTCCTCCGGTGTCGGGATCTTCTTGAAGCTGTCGTCCTCCGGGTCCCACAGGACGGTCTCGAAAGTGCCCTTGTCGAAATTCTTCTGGTTGTTGCCGCTGCCGGCGATGAGCAGCACCTTGCCCGTGTGCAGCAGAGCCGCGTGCATGGCGTTGATGCGGTACTCCTCGGGGAGCCCGATGAGGCCCCACGACCCGTACTGGAGCCGGTAGCTGGTCTGCCCGATCTTGTACGCGTGGTACTTGTCCTCGGCGAAGGAGATCGCGGCGGGTGCGTTGAGCGCGACCAGGACCAGCACGGCGGCGGCACCCAGGGCGGTCTTCTTGAACTTCTTCGACGGCCGGTAGTCCATGCTCAGTTCCCTCCTGTGGCGCGGACGTACGCCGGCTCCTCACCCGGCTCGGAGCCTCCGTCCGCCCCGTCCCCGGCTCCCGGCCGGCGACGCGTCACGCACCACACGGCGACCGGGGCGAGCGCGATGGCCAGGGCCAGCACCGCCCAGACGCGCATGGCGACGTGGGTGTGGTCGAAGCGGACGGAGGCCAGCAGCGAGACGATCAGGACGGCGGCCCAGAAGAGGTGGATGCGGAAGGTCATCAGCCGGTCGGGGCTGGCGTCACCGCCCTTGGGGGTGACGACGAAACGGCCCTCGGTGCGCAGCACCGCCGAGCCGAGTGACCGGAGGTAGACGGGCGCGCAGACCGCGGACAGGGCCATGCCCGCGACTCCGCCGGAGCCTGCCGGTTCGTGGGGCGAGACGTTGTGGCGGCGGTTCCACAGGTAGAGGCCCACCTGGAGGGCGGCCGCGTCGGCGTAGAGCATCAGCCAGACCTTGGAGGAGACCTGGGTGCCGGAGGCGCCGAACCACAGGAAGAGGGCGCAGCTGAGGACGCCGAGCAGCCAGTTCACGGCGGTCATCGGGTAGTAGACGAGCATGAGCGTGTAGTTGAGCCGGCGCCCGGCGGGCATCGTGAAGAGGCTCTTGCGGTACTGCTTGAACAGGGTCTCGTAGGTGCCCCGCGACCAGCGCAGCTGCTGGGTGAAGAGGTCGGTCCAGGAGGCGGGGCCCTCACCGACGGCCAGCACGTCGGGGGTGTAGACGGACCGCCAGAACCGCCCTGTGACCGGGTTCCTGCGGCGGTGGAGCTCGAATCCGGTGGCCATGTCCTCGGTGATGGAGTCGTAGAGTCCGCCGATCTGCCGCAGGGCGCTGATCCGTACCGTGTTGTTGGTGCCGACGAACATGGGGGCGCCGTACCGGTTGCCGGCGCGCTGGATCAGGGCGTGGAAGAGGTACTGCTGGGACTCGGCGGCCTTGGTGACGGCCTCGGTGTAGTTGCCGTAGACCTGCGGGCCGACGACGAAGGCGACGTCGGGGTCGCGGAAGAAGCCGAGCATCCGCTCCAGGTAGTTCGCGAGCGGGACGTGATCGGTGTCGACGGAGGCGAAGAACTCGTAGTCGTCGCCGTGGCGCACCAGCCAGGAGTTGTAGTTGCCGTGCTTGGTCTTCGCCCGGTGGGGACCCTTCGCCGTGTTCCACTCGGGCACTCCCTTGCGGGTGAAGTGCCGTACTCCGAGCTTCGCGCACAGGGCCCGGGCCTCGGGGTCGTCGCCCTCGTCCAGCAGCCATACGTCCATCGGCCCGTCGTGGCGGACGCGCCGCGCTCCCTGGAGGGTGGCCCGCACCATGGCGAGGGGCTCCTTGCCGGGGACGTAGGTCGTCAGGAACGCGACGCGGGTGCCGGGCTCGGCCGGTACGGGGACGGGGTCGCGGGCGACCATCGTGGCGTGGGCGATCGACACCACGTTGACCAGCGTGAACAGCATGATCAGCGCGATGGAGCAGAGCATCATGACATCGCAGACGATCAGCCAGCGGGCGGCGCCCTCCCGGACGGTCCAGTGGGTGGGCCAGACCAGGTAGAGCAGCAGTCCGGCCGCGGCCACCGGGGCGAGCGTCATGAGGGCGATCGCCCGTATTCGGGTGCGGACCTCCTCGCGCGAGAGCAGGGAGCGGTACTCCACCCGGTGGACGCCGTCGGGGCCGGGAGCCGGCTGCGCGAACGGACCGGCGAGGCGGCTGTGCGTCTCGTAGTCGAAGCCTTCCGGCGCCACGGTCCCTCCCGGTGCTCGATCCCGAGGCCTATACACACACGAAAGGTGACGAACTCGGTCGTGTCGAACGGGGATCGGCCGACCGGGCGGTCCTTCCTCCGGTCCGGGGCCGCAGGGCCGTACGGGTGACGCGCGCGGCCGTCCCGGGCCGCGCGGCCCGGGACGGTCCAGGTCAGCGGGTGCCGCGCCGCAGACCGTGCCGCACCACGCGCTGGCTCAGGGAGCCGAGACCTTCCAGCACGGCGGCCAGCCCGGCGAGCTGTTCCAGCGCGGCGAGCGCGCTGCCGGCGCCCGTCGGGTCCACCCCTTCGTACAGCTCGATGCCGATGAAGGAGGCGGCCGTGGCCCGGGCCAGCCCGGCCGGGTCGGCGTACCCGTCCAGCGGGGTTGCCGCCAGCAGCCTGGTGAGGACCTTCTCCAGTTCCTCGATCCACAGCCCGAGCCCGTCGGCGGTGGCGGCGGCCAGGACGGGCGAGGTCTGGCCGGCGGCCAGCAGCTGCCCGAGCAGGGCCACGTTCCCGGCGGCCCGCTCCTCCTCGTGCATGGCGCGGGCGAACTCCAGCAGTTCGGCGAGGCTGCCCAGGGCGGCGAGCCGGTCGCGGTAGCGGGCCACCCGCTGTTCGGCGCCGTACCGGCAGGCCGCGGCGAGCAGCTCGTCCACGGAGCCGAAGTGGTAGAAGATCAGGCCCTGGCCCACCCCGGCGGTGGCCGCGACGGTGCGGGCGGAGGCCTTGGCGATGCCCTGCTCGGCCAGGGTGCGCAGGGCTCCTTCGAGCAGCTTCTCCTTGGTGGCGGCACTCATGCCCGGACCTCCTCGCGGACCGGCCGCAGGCTGCCGCAGAGCCCGCTCGCCCACCGGTCGCGGGCGTCGACGTACTCCGCGGTGAAGGAGCCCTCGTAACCGAAGAGCGGTCCGAAGCGGCGGTTGACCACCCGTACCCGGATCCGGAACCGGCCGGTGGTCTCGTCGAAGGACTCGCGGACCTCGGCGTCGCCGCCGATCAGATCGGGGACGCGGACGTCGAGGGGGCCCTCGCGGAAGCGGTGTTCACCGGAGCGGATGAGCAGCGAGCCGTCGGGCTCGGCGCTCATGTGGAGGTCGCTGGCGAGGTGCTGGTGGGTGCCCAGGTAGTCGAGGACGCAGTCGCGTTCGGGGCTGTGGACCATCGTGGCGTCGAAGCGGTGGGCTCCGCCGGGCAGCTGGAAGGTCCGTACGAAGGTGACGGTCTCGCGCCCGAACGAGTCGAGGTAGGGGAGGTTCTCGATGACGAAGGGGACGTCCCGTCCCTCGCGCGGCACCAGGATGTTCCGCATGCCGCCGAGCCGGAGGAAGGGCTTCACATAACCGGGGCCGTGCCATATCCGCTCCATGGTGCCGCGGCCGATGCAGCCCTCGCCACTCGCGAGCCCCACCGAGAAGCGGCGCTGGATCTGCGGGTGCAGGCGGTCGAACTCTGCGCCCATGTGGGCCCGGAAGATGGAGGTCATGACGGCTCCAGGGTGCTGAGCAGGCGGGGCGCGGAGGCGGGGGTGCGGCCGGGCGGGGTGCGCAGGCAGCGGCGGGCGGCCGGGGTGCCGGGCAGCGGCGGCAGCAGCAGGGCGGCGGCCAGGACGAACAGGGCGGCCGGCAGCGGCGCGTACACCAGGGCGGCGACCGAGAGCAGCAGGCGCAGGGCGCTCTCGCCGATCGCGCGGGCGAGGGCGAGGCCGGGGGTGGTCCCGCGTTCGCACCACAGCCGCAGCCGGTCGAAGGACCAGGCGGTGGCCCAGCCCATGAGCGGGCGGAACACCAGCCGGTCGGCGAGGGCGCCGAAGCGGCCCCAGCGCGGGCGGTAGTCGTAGCCGGTGAGGAAGCGGATCCCGTCGGGGCCGGGGACGTAGCGCCAGTACCCGCTGCCCTCGGCGAGCAAAGACAGCGGGTGCTCCGAGGCGAACCGCAGGGCGGAGACCCGGGTGCCGTCGGCCCGGTGGCGTTCCCCGGCGGAGATCCCGGTCCCGTCGACGGAGAGGAACGGCAGCACGCGGGTCGCGTACCGGAACCGCTGGGGTTCGCCCTCGGCGCGCGGGAGGTAGCCGATGGAGGTGAACCGCAGGTCCCACCGCTGATGCTGTGCCGGGTCCTGGCTGCGCTCCCAGAGCTCGTCCATGCCGACCCGGATGCCGGTCTCGACGTACAGGCCCATTCCAACCCCCCGTTTCACGAATTGAGCGATCGCTCAACCGGCACCTTAGGGGAAATTGAGCGATCGCTCAAACCGTGTCCGCCCGGCTCCCGGGGCATGCGAAAGCGCCCCCGGCCTGCAGGCCGGGGGCGCTTTCGGAAATACCGGTGGAAGTCGGGCCGGTGAGGGCGGCTCAGGCCAGGTGCCGCTCCACCGTCTCGACCTTGGAGGTGATCCCGTCGTGGACCCCGGGGCGGATGTCGGCCTTCAGGATGAAGGAGACCCGCGGCGCCCGCTCCTCCACGGCCGCCACCGCGCGCCGGACGACGTCCATGACCTGGTCCCACTCCCCTTCCACGGTCGTGAACATCGCATCGGTGCGGTTCGGCAGCCCGGACTCGCGGACCACCCGGACCGCGTCGGCGACGTACTCGCCGACCTCTTCACCGACCCCCAGCGGGGTCACCGAGAACGCGACGATCATGCGCCGGCCGCCTCGCGCGCCCGGGCCGCGATGACGCTGTCGCCCTCGTCGCGCTTGAGGAGCTTGTCGCCGTAGAGACCGCCGAAGGGCACCAGCGCGAGCACGAAGAAGAGGAGGACCTTCTTGAAGGGCCACTTCGCCTTGTTCCAGACGTCCAGCAGGAAGACCGCGTACAGGACGAACAGGATCCCGTGGATGACGCCGAGCGGCATCATCAGGTAGTCGATGTCCGAGACCCGGCTCAGCAGCGAGCCGAAGATCAGCAGGGCCGGGAACGACAGCGCCTCCGGAACGGAGACGAGGCGCAGTCGGTGCAGTGCGGAGGCGGTCTTGATGTCCACGTGGAACCTTCGGGGTGGAGGCCAGGGTCCCTCCCAGTGTCTCAGCCGCTTTGCGGGATCTTGACCCGGCCCCTCCCCCGCCACGGCCTCCGCGGGCGGGCCTGGACGCCCGCGCGGTCGCACCGATATCTCCCGGGTGTGGCATATATCAGCCACGGGGCCCTGTTCGGGGTCGCCCGCTGCCGATAACGTCTTCCCGTGGCTCAGTTCCGACTCCAAGGCAGCAAGGTGCTGGCCGTCGACCTGACCGGGGATGCCGTGAAAGCGAAGAACGGCTCCATGGTCGCGTACGACGGGCAGATGGCCTTCAAGAAGATGACCGGCGGCGGCGAAGGCCTCCGCGGCATGGTGACCCGCCGGCTGACCGGCGAACAGATGACAGTGATGGAAGTGCAGGGGCACGGCACCTGCTTCTTCGCCGACCGCGCGAGCGAGATCAACCTGGTCGACCTGCGCGGTGAGAAGCTCTACGTCGAGTCCAGCAACCTGCTGTGCACCGACGCCGGTCTGCGCACCGGCACCACCTTCACCGGCCTGCGCGGCGCGACGACGGGCAACGGCCTGTTCACCACGACCGTCGAGGGCTCGGGCCAGGCCGCGATCATGTCCGACGGCCCTGCCGTGGTGCTGCGCGTGAGCGCCCAGTACCCGCTGTCCGTCGACCCCGGCGCGTACATCGCGCACACGGGCAACCTCCAGCAGTCCTTCCAGTCCGGTGTGAACTTCCGCACACTCATCGGCGAGGGCTCCGGCGAGGCGTTCCAGATCCGCTTCGAGGGCGAGGGCCTGGTCTACGTGCAGCCCAGCGAGCGCAACACCGTCGGGGGCGACATCTGATGCCGTTCCGCGAGATCAACTCGAAGATGGTCGAGGCCCAGGTGATCCCGGGTCAGAAGATGTACAGCCAGCGCGGCGCCATGCTCGCGTACCGCGGTGAGGTCTCCTTCACCCCGAGCCTGACCGGCGGTCAGGGCGGGGTCATGGGCATGATCGGGCGCCGGGTGGCGAACGAGCAGACCCCGCTGATGGCGGTCGAGGGCAGCGGCACCGTGATGTTCGGCCACGGCGGCCACCACATCCAGGTCATCAACCTGACCGGCGAGACCCTCTACGTCGAGGCCGACCGGCTGCTCGCCTTCGACGGCACCCTCCAGCAGGGCACGATGTTCATGGGCTCCCAGGGCGGGGTCATGGGCATGGTCCGCGGCCAGGTGACCGGCCAGGGCCTCTTCACCACCACCCTCAAGGGCCACGGCTCCGTCGCCGTGATGGCCCACGGCGGGGTCATCGAGCTGCCGATCACCCCGCAGCGCCCGGTCCACGTGGACCCGCAGGCGTACGTCGCCCACCACGGAGACGTGCGCAACAAGCTCTCCACCGCGCTCGGCTGGCGGGACATGGTGGGCCGCGGCTCGGGCGAGGCGTTCCAGCTGGAGCTGTCCGGCCAGGGCGCGGTGTACGTACAGGCCTCCGAGGAGAAGCTGTGAACTTTGGCCCTGTGACCGGCGGACCGGGCGGCCCGACGGTCTTCGACCCGTACACGCTGCCCTCCGACGACAACGTGAACGCGTACACCTTCTGCGTGGAGCTCAAGGGGAGCCAGTGGTTCCTGCAGAAGGGCAAGATGATCTCGTACTACGGGCACATCGAGTTCAACGGGATCGGCAACGGCCGCTTCGACCGCCTGCTGCGCAGCAGCTTCCACTCGCCGCTGCACGCCAGTGACTGGGTGGTCGCCGAGGGCTCGGGCAAGATGCTGCTGGCCGACCGGGCCTTCGACGTGAACTCGTACGACCTGGACAAGGGCAACCTGACGATCCGGTCGGGCAACCTGCTCGCGTACCAGCCCTCGCTCGCCCTGAAGCAGTCGATCGTCCCGGGTTTCCTGACGCTGATCGGAACCGGGAAGTTCGTGGCGGCGTCCAACGGTCCGGTGGTGTTCTTGGAGCCGCCGCTGCGCGTGGACCCGCAGGCACTGGTGGGCTGGGCGGACTGCCCCTCGCCGTGCCACCACTACGACCACGGTTACATGACGGGCGTGATGGGCGGACTGCGTTCACTGACCGGCATCGGGGGCAGCTCGGGCGAGGAGCACCAGTTCGAGTTCGTCGGTGCGGGCACGGTGCTGCTCCAGTCGTCGGAGATGCTGATGGCGGAGCAGGCGATCGGCGCGGTCGGCGCCGGGGCGGCCACGGGCAACGCGCAGGGCGTTCCGGGGGCCGGTCAGGGTCCGATGGGGCAGCTGGGCGTGCCGCGGATGCCGGGACAGCTGGGTGATCTCCAGCGCCGCCTCGGACTGTGATCAGCCTGACCTGAGATTTTTCGTACGCAATTCAACTTTTTAGGTAGAGTTCATTCATGGAGACCATGGAGACCGAGACGGCCACTCTCCCCCAGACTCCGTCTGAGGGGACCCCCTGGCTGACCGACGCCGAGCAGTGCGCCTGGCGCACCCACCTGGACGTCAGCAGGCTGCTGATGCACCAGCTGGAAAAGGATCTCCAGCCCTTCGGACTCACCAACAACGACTACGAGATCCTCGTGAACCTCTCGGAGTCGCAGGACCACCGGATGCGGATGAGCGATCTCGCGACCGCCACGCTGCAGTCCAAGAGCCGGCTGTCGCACCAGATCACCCGCATGGAGACGGCAGGCCTGGTCCGCAGGGTGAACTGCGAGTCCGACCGCCGCGGCCTGTACGCGGTACTCACGGACGAGGGCATGGAGACCATGCGACGCGTCGCCCCGCACCACGTGGCGTCCGTCCGCCGGCACTTCATCGACCTGCTGCCGCCGGAAGCCCTGGCGGCGCTGCGCGCCTCGCTGACCCCGGTCGCGGAGCACCTGCGCGACAACCGCGGCAAGGTCTGAGGCCGGGGCCGTCCGGGCAGCACGGGCCTCACGGACTCGTCGCGCCCCGGACGGCCATCGGCCCGACAATGGCTGAGAACGCTCGCTGCCGGCCCTGGTCCGTCGGGCCGGCCTGAGGAGGTCCAGCCTATGAAGCGCAACGTGTTCGTCTCAGCCGCCGCGTCCGTGGCCCTGCTGGTCGCAGGCCCCGTGGCGACCGCCGCCGCGGTGTCCGCCGACATGGCGGGAACCGCCCCCGTGGCCGCCGCCCGGGCCGACGTCACGGCCGAGCAGGCCCTCACCGCCGCTCTGAAGGACTATCCGGGTGTGGTCGAGTCCCTCGACCGGGACGGCAGCGTCTGGCATGTGGACGTGATCACCAAGGACGGCAAGGGCCACGCCGAGCTGGAGGTCGACGCCGCCACGGGCAAGGTCACCCGCGAGAACGTGGACACCGACGAGAACCCGGGCGAGCACAAGGGGCTGCTCGCGGCCAAGATCACCGCGGCACAGGCCGCCAAGGCCGCCGTCGCCGCCCACCCGGGCACGGCGTGGACCGTCGAATGGGACTCCGGCGACAACGGAAAGGCCCCGTACTGGCACGTCGAGGTCAAAGGCTCCGACGGCACGACGTGGGACGCCTCCGTGGACCCCACGACCGGCAAGGTCACCGCACAGACCGACTCCGACTCCGATTCGGACTCCGACTCGGACCAGAGCTCCTGAGGCACCCGGCCGGGCCCGGGCAGCGGCGCCGCACACGCCCTGCCGGGGCCCGGCCCGGTTCTACGCCTCCGTCAGCGTCGTCAGCAGCGCGTCCGCCGCCGCGTACGGATCCAGCTCGCCCACGGCCACCCTGGCGGCCAGCGCGTCCAGGTGGGCGTCACCGTGCACGTCCGCCATCCGCGCCCGCAGCGCCGTCACGGCGATCGTCTCGACCTCCCGGGCCGCCCGGGCCGCCCGGCGCTGTGCCAGCACGCCACGCTCGTCCATCCACGCCCGGTGCTTCTCCAGCGCCTCGACCAGCTCGTCGATGCCCTGGCCGCGGGCCGCGACCGTCTTCACGATCGGCGGCCGCCAGTCGTCCCGGCCCCGGGCCTCGCCCAGGCCCAGCATGTGGTTCAGCTCCCGGGCGGTGGCGTCCGCGCCGTCCCGGTCGGCCTTGTTGACCACGTAGACGTCGCCGATCTCCAGGATGCCCGCCTTGGCGGCCTGGATCCCGTCCCCCATCCCGGGGGCCAGCAGCACCACCGAGGTGTCGGCCTGGGAGGCGATCTCCACCTCCGACTGCCCGACCCCGACCGTCTCGACCAGGATCACCTCGCAGCCGGCCGCGTCCAGCACCCGGATCGCCTGCGGAGCGGCCCAGGCCAGCCCGCCCAGGTGGCCGCGGGTGGCCATGGAGCGGATGTAGACCCCCGGGTCCGAGGCGTGGTCCGACATCCGCACCCGGTCGCCGAGCAGCGCCCCGCCCGAGAAGGGCGAGGACGGGTCGACGGCGAGGACGCCGACCCGCTTGCCGGCCTTGCGGTACGCGGACACGAGCGCCGAGGTCGAGGTCGACTTGCCGACGCCCGGCGACCCGGTCAGCCCCACCACGTACGCCCCGCCCGTCAGCGGGGCCAGCGCGGCCATCACCTCGCGCAGCTGCGGGGACGCCCCCTCGACCAGAGAGATCAGCCGGGCCACCGCTCTCGGCCGGCCCTCACGGGCCTGGGCCACCAGCTGGGGGACGTCCACCGCCGTCATCTGTGCTGCGCTCCTCGGTTCTCGTACGGGATGCCTGAGGGCCGCCAGGCCCGGGAAAGGGGGTCCGCCGGCCCCGTGTCGGGGGCCGGCGGCCTGACGCCGCCTACTTGGCGACGCGGACGATCAGCGCGTCGCCCTGACCGCCGCCGCCGCACAGCGCGGCCGCGCCGACGCCGCCGCCACGGCGCTTCAGCTCCAGCGCCAGGTGCAGCACCACACGGGCTCCGGACATGCCGATCGGGTGCCCCAGGGCAATGGCGCCACCGTTGACGTTCACCTTTTCCGGGGTCACGCCGAGGTCCTTCATTGACTGCACGGCGACCGCCGCGAAGGCCTCGTTGATCTCGATGAGGTCCAGGTCGGAGACCTGGAGGCCCTCCTTCTTCAGGGCGTGCAGGATGGCGTTCGACGGCTGCGACTGGAGCGAGTTGTCGGGGCCGGCCACGTTGCCGTGGGCCCCGATCTCGGCGATCCACTCCAGGCCGAGCTCCTCCGCCTTCGCCTTGCTCATCACGACCACGGCGGCGGCGCCGTCGCTGATCTGGGAGGAGGTGCCGGCGGTGATCGTGCCGTCCTTGGCGAAGGCCGGGCGCAGCTTGCCGAGGGACTCCGCCGTGGTCTCGGGGCGGATGCCCTCGTCGGTCGAGAAGATCACCGGGTCACCCTTGCGCTGCGGGATCTCCACGGGGACGATCTCGGCCTCGAAGACGCCGTTCTTCTGCGCGGCCGCGGCCCGCTGGTGCGAGGAGGCGGCGAACTCGTCCTGCGGGGCGCGCTCGATGCCCAGGCGGGTGTTGTGCTTCTCGGTGGACTCGCCCATCGCGATGTTCTCGAAGGCGTCGGTCAGGCCGTCGTAGGCCATCGCGTCCAGCATCTCGACGGCGCCGTACTTGAAGCCCTCGCGCGACTTGGGCAGCAGGTGCGGGGCGTTGGTCATGGACTCCTGACCACCCGCGACCACGATGTCGAACTCCCCGGCGCGGATCAGCTGGTCGGCCAGCGCGATCGCGTCCAGGCCCGAGAGACACACCTTGTTGATCGTGAGCGCGGGCACGTTCATCGGGATGCCGGCCTTGACCGCGGCCTGGCGGGCGGGGATCTGGCCCGCACCGGCCTGCAGCACCTGGCCCATGATCACGTACTGCACCTGGTCGCCGGAGATCCCGGCCCGGTCCAGCGCGGACTTGATGGCGAAGCCGCCGAGGTCGGCACCCGAGAAGGACTTCAGCGAGCCGAGCAGGCGCCCCATGGGCGTGCGGGCCCCGGCGACGATCACAGAAGTGGTGTTGTTCGATCCGGACATGAGGCACAGCCCCTTGGATGAGGAGTGAACGAGGGTTTACGTGAATGTACTGGGCGGTACCGCAGCGGTCACCGGGCTGCCGGTGTGATCGCGCGCACGTTGCGTGACCGCCCCCTTCGGCGGTGCACTGTCACCATGCTGACAAGAATCGACCACATCGGGATCGCCTGCTTCGACCTGGACAAGACTGTCGAGTTCTACCGTGCCACGTACGGCTTCGAGGTGTTCCACTCCGAGGTCAACGAGGAGCAGGGTGTCCGCGAGGCCATGTTGAAGATCAACGAGACGTCCGACGGCGGCGCCTCGTACCTCCAGCTCCTGGAGCCCACCCGCGAGGACTCCGCGGTCGGCAAATGGCTGGCCAAGAACGGCGAGGGCGTCCACCACATCGCCTTCGGCACCGAGGACGTCCAGGGGGACTCCGAGGCCATCCGCGGCAAGGGCGTCCGCGTCCTCTACGACCAGCCCCGCACCGGCTCCATGGGCTCCTCCATCACCTTCCTGCACCCCAAGGACTGCCACGGCGTTCTCACCGAACTGGTCACCTCGAACCCCGAGCACTGACGGATCACCGATGGCCCGATTCCCCGGCCGGTAGAGTGGCCATGGCTCGGCCGGGGTTCGGTGCGGAAACGGGGTCGGGGCCTGTGACCCCTGCCCCGGTATCTGACACCATTCCCCCGGGGGCGTCGTTCAGCGGGCGAGCGATGCTCATTGGGAGTGAGCTTGCGACCAGGGGACGGATGGGACCGCGCTGTGCGGGGCTACGAAAGCCAGGAGAGCCATCAGGCCGAAGCCGACCATCTCTCGCGCTTCGAGGCCGAGATGGAGCGGCTGAAGAAGGAGCGCGGGAAGGCCGTCCAGCACGCCGAGGACCTGGGATACCAGGTCGAGGTGCTGCGCGCCAAGCTGCACGAGGTACGACGCGCTCTTGCGTCCCGCCCCGCCTACGACGGCGCGGACATGGGATACCAGGCGGAGCAGCTGCTCCGCAATGCCCAGATCCAGGCCGACCAGATGCGCTCGGACGCCGAGCGCGAGCTTCGTGACGCCCGGGCCCAGACCCAGCGCATCCTCCAGGAGCACGCCGAGCACCAGGCACGCCTGCAGGCCGAGCTGCACGCCGAGGCCGTCAACCGCCGCCAGCGCCTGGACCAGGAGCTGGGCGAGCGGCGCCAGACCGTCGAGGCCCACGTCAACGAGAACGTGGCCTGGGCCGAGCAGTTGCGCGCCCGTACGGAGGCCCAGGCGCGCCGCCTCATGGAGGAGTCCCGCGCCGAGGCCGAGCAGTCCCTGAACGCCGCCCGCGCCGAAGCCGCCCGCGTCGCCGAGGAGACCCGGCGCCGGATGGCCGCGGACGCGGAGACGGCCCGCGGGGAGGCCGAGGCCACCCTGCTGCGTGCCCGCAAGGAGGCCGAGCGGCTGCTGACCGCCGCCTCCTCGCAGGCCCAGGAGGCCAGCGAGCACGCGGAGCGGCTGCGCTCCACCACCACCGCCGAGGCCGAGCACACCCGCCAGCAGACCCTGGATCTGGGCCGGCTGGCCGAATCCCGCGTGCAGGAAGCCGATTCCGCGCTGCGCGAGGCCCGCGCCGAGGCGGAGAAGCTCCTCGCGGACGCGAAGGAGAGCGCCACCCGGCAGCTGACGTCGGCGGAGTCCGTCAACGAGCAGCGCACCCGCACCGCCAAGGAGCAGGTCGCCCGGCTGGTCGGCGAGGCCACCAAGGAGGCCGAGGTCCTCAAGGCGGAGGCCGAGCAGGCCCTGGCCGATGCCCGCGCGGACGCCGAGCGGCAGCGCACCGAGGCCGGCGAGCAGGCCCGTACGGCTGCCGCCGAGGACATGGCGGCGCAGCTGGCGAAGGCCGCCCGCACCGCCGAGGACGTACTGAACAAGGCCTCGGAGGACGCCCGGGCCACCACCCGGGCCGCGTCCGAGGAGGCCGAGCGGATCCGCCGCGAGGCCGAGACCGAGGCCGACCGGCTGCGCCTGCAGGCGGCGGCCACGGCCGACGAGCTCAAGGGCGCGGCGAAGGACGACACCGAGGAGTACCGGGCCCGCACGGTCGAGCTCCAGTCGGAGGCCCGGCGGCTGCGCGGCGAGGCCGAGCAGCTGCGCGCCGAGGCCGTCGCCGAGGGCGAGCGGATCCGCGGCGAGGCCCGCCGTGAAGCCGTCCAGCAGATCGAGGAGGCGGCCCGGACCGCCGAGGAGCTGCTCGGCAAGGCCAAGGCGGACGCGGACGAGCTGCGCGGCGGCGCGACCGCCGAGAGCGAGCGGGTGCGCGCCGAGGCCGTGGAGCGGGCCGGCACGCTGCGCAAGCAGGCCGAGGAGACCCTGGAGCGGACCCGCGCCGAGGCCGAGCGGCTGCGCGCCGAGGCCGAGGAGCAGGCCGAGGGCGTACGGGCCGAGGCGGACGCGGCGGCCGTCGCCCGGCGCCAGGAGACCGAGCAGGCGCTGGCCGCCAAGCGGGCGGAGGCCGACGAGGAGCTCGTACGGCTGCACACGGAGGCCGAGACCCGGCTGACGACGGCCGAGCAGACGCTGCGTGACGCCCGCGGTGCGGCGGAGAACATCCGCCGGGAGACCACGGAGGAGAACGACCGGCTGCGCGCCGAGTCGGCCGAGCGGATCCGCACCCTGCAGGCGCAGGCGGAGACCGAGGCCGACCAGCTGCGCACCGACGCGGCGCAGGACGCCGGCCGGGCGCGTGCCGAGGCGGAGCAGTCCGCCGTGCGGCTGCGCGGCGAGGCCGAGGCCGAGGCGGAGCGGGTGCGCTCCGAGGCCCAGGAGACCGCGGACCGGCTGCGTGCGGAGGCGAAGGCCGCCGCCGAGCGGGTCGCCGAGGAGGCCGCGGAGGCGCTGGCCGCCGCACAGGAGGAGGCCGCCCGGCGCCGCAGGGAGTCCGAGGAGACCCTGTCGTCGGCGCGGACCGACGCGGACAACGAGCGGGCCCAGGCCCGCGAGCAGAGCGAGGAACTGCTGGCGCAGGCCCGCAAGCGCTCCGAGGAGGCGCAGGCCGAGGCGGTCTGGCTGACGGAGGAGGCCGAGCGGCGCGCGTCGGAGGTCGTGTCGGCGGCGGAGGCCACCGCCCAGCAGGTACGGGACTCCGTGGCCGGGCTGCACGAGCAGGCCGAGGAGGAGATCGCCGGGCTGCGCAACGCCGCCGAGCACGCGGCGGAGCGTACGAAGACGGAGGCCGAGGAAGAGGCCGGCCGGGTCCGCGGCGACGCCTACGCGGAACGGGAGCGGGCCACCGAGGACGCCAACCGGGTCCGCAGCGAGGCGCGGGCCGAGACGGACGCGGCGAAGGCACTGGCGGAGCGTACGGTCGGCGAGGCCATCGCCGAGGCGGAGCAGCTGCGCAGCGACACCGCCGAGTACGCGCAGCGGGTGCGTACGGAGGCCACGGACGCGCTGGCCGCCTCCGAGCGGGACGCGGCCCGGACCCGGGCCGACGCCCGGGACGACGCGAACCGCATCCGCGGCGAGGCGGCGGAGTCCCTGGAGTCCGCCCGCGCCGAGGGTGCCCGGATCACGGCCGAGGCGACGGCGGAGGCCGAGCGGCTCACCGAGGAGACCCGCGCCGCGAACGCGGCCACCGTCGGCGACGCCGAGACGGAGGCCGCGCGGATCACCGCCGAGGCGGCCGAGGCCGCCGAGGCCACCCGCACCGAGGCCGCGAACAGCCTGGACGAGGCACGGGCCGAGGGCAACCGGCTGCGTACCGAGGCCGCGGAGCAGGTCGACCGGCTCATCTCCGAGGCCGCGGCGGAGGCCGAGCGGCTCACCGACGAGACCCGCGCCGCGAACGCGGCCACCGTCGGCGAGGCGACGGTGGAGGCCGAGCGGCTCACCACCGCGGCGACCCGGCTCAAGGCGCAGGCGGCCGAGACGCTGGCGAGCGCCGAGCGCGACGCCGCGCGGATCATGGTCGACTCGCGTGCCGAGGGCGACCGTCTGATCGACGAGACCCGTGTGGCCAACGAGGCCACCGTCGGCGAGGCCGCGGCGGAGGCCGAGCGGGTGCGTGCCGAGGCGGCCCGGGTACTGGACGAGGCCCGCGCGGAGGGCGGCCGGATCATCGGCGAGGCCACCGCGGAGGCGGAGCGGGTCACGGTCGCGGCGAACGAGACCCTGGCGGGCGCCGAGCGCGACGCCGAGCAGACGCTGGACGAGGCGCGCGCCGAGGCGAACCGGCTGCGCAGCGAGGCGGCCGAGCAGGCGGACCGGCTCATCACCGAGGCCGTCTCCGAGACGGAGAAGCTCACCGAGCAGACCCGCAAGGACAACGAGCGCACGGTCGGCGAGGCGGCCGGCGAGGCCGAGCGGCTGCGCGCGGACGCGTCGGAGGCGCTGTCCTCGGCGCAGGAGCACGCGACCCGCACCCGGTCGGAGGCCGAGCGGGTCAAGGCGCAGGCGGCGGCCGAGGCGGAGCGCACCCGCGGCGAGGCCCGTACCGAGTCCGAGCGACTGCTGGACGAGGCCCGCGAGGCGGCCAACAAGCGCCGCAGCGAGGCCGCGGAGCAGGTCGACCGGCTCATCACGGAGGCTTCGGCGGAAGCCGAGAAGCTCACGGCCGATGCGCAGAAGCAGGCCCTCGCCGCCACCACGGCGGCCGAGGAGCAGGCCGACGCGATGGTCGACGCGGCCCGCAAGGAGGCCGTGCGGATCACCTCCGAGGCGACCGTCGAGGGCAACTCCCTGGTGGAGAAGGCCCGTACGGACGCGGACGAGCTGCTGGTCGGCGCGCGCACGGATGCCGCTGCCATAAGGGAACGGGCGGAGGAGCTGCGCGGCCGCGTCGAGGGCGAGGTCGAGGAGCTGCACGAGCGGGCCCGCCGGGAGTCGGCCGAACAGATGAAGTCGGCCGGCGAGCGTGTGGACAAGCTGGTGCGCGCGGCGACGGAACAGAGCGTCGAGGCCGAGGCGAAGGCCAAGGAACTGGTGTCGGACGCGAGCAGCGAGGCGAGCAAGGTGCGCATCGCGGCGGTCCGCAAGGCGGAGGCGCTCCTCAAGGAGGCCGAGCAGAAGAAGGCGGAGCTGGCCCGGGAGGCCGAGAGCGCGCTCGCGCAGGCCAAGGCGGAGGCGGAGCAGCTCGTCGAGGAGGGCCGCCGCGAGCTGGAGGTCCTGGTGCGCCGTCGCGAGGACATTCAGGCGGAGATCTCCCGTGTCCAGGACGTTCTTGAGGCGTTGGAATCATTCGAGGCGCCTTCGGGCGGCGGAAAGCCGGCGGTCGGCGGCCAGGGTGTGGGGGGCGTGAAGGCCGGGGTGACTGCGGGATCCACTCGTTCGGGTGGCAAGGCGTCGGAGGGGTAGCCAAATGCTCCGGGGTGTGTGCACCTGATGAAGGTTCAGGCGAACGGGTGACAAGCATTCTGCCGCCTTGCCACTCAAAAGGGGTGTCATTGTCCAGATCAAACGCGGATTGACTCGATGACACGCCGTCTGGGCGCCTAGGATTCCCCTAACACCTCACGTAGCACCTCATCGGTCTCATTCGACAGGAACCCCATGAGCGACACTTCCTCCCCCTTCGGCTTCGAGCTCGTGCGGCGTGGTTACGACCGTGGTCAGGTGGACGACCGCATTACCAAGCTGGTCTCCGACCGCGACAGCGCCCTTGGACGTATCAACTCTCTGGAAAAGCGGATCGAGGAGTTGCACCTCGAGACGCAGAACGCCCAGGCCCAGGTGAGCGACGCCGAGCCGTCGTACGCCGGTCTCGGCGCCCGGGTCGAGAAGATCCTGCGGCTGGCCGAGGAGGAGGCGAAGGACCTGCGCGAGGAGGCCCGTCGCGCGGCGGAGCAGCACCGCGAGCTCGCCGAGTCGGCCGCCCAGCAGGTGCGCAACGATGCCGAGTCGTTCGCCGCCGACCGCAAGTCGAAGGCGGAGGACGAGGGCGTCCGCATCGTCGAGAAGGCCAAGGGCGACGCGTCGACCCTGCGCGCCGAGGCCCAGAAGGACGCGGCCTCCAAGCGCGAGGAGGCCGACGCCCTCTTCGAGGAGACCCGCGCCAAGGCCGCCCAGGCCGCCGCGGACTTCGAGACCAACCTGGCCAAGCGCCGTGAGCAGTCCGAGCGCGACCTGGCCTCCCGCCAGGCCAAGGCCGAGAAGCGTCTCGCGGAGATCGAGCACCGCGCCGAGCAGCTGCGCCTGGAGGCCGAGAAGCTGCGTACGGACGCCGAACGCCGGGCCCGCCAGACCGTGGAGACCGCGCAGCGCCAGGCCGAGGACATCGTGGCCGACGCCAACGCCAAGGCGGACCGCATCCGCAGCGAGTCCGAGCGCGAGCTGGCGGCGCTCACCAACCGCCGCGACTCGATCAACGCGCAGCTGACCAACGTCCGCGAGATGCTGGCGACGCTCACCGGTGCGGCCGTCGCGGCGGCCAACCCGATCGTGGACGACGAGCCCGTCACCCGCGGCGTGCCGGCGCAGCAGAGCCGCTGATTACCGGCGGGTAGCACGCCGCACCCGTCGTGTGCCCGATCGAGGGCCCTATGTCACCCTTTTGAGGTGGCGTAGGGCCCTCGGGCGTTCTAGCGTGGCCGCATGATCGAGCTTGAGGGCCTTACCAAACGATTCGGTACGACGACTGCCGTGGACCACCTCAGCTTCCAGATCCGACCGGGGGTGGTGACCGGCTTCCTGGGCCCCAACGGCGCGGGCAAGTCCACGACCATGCGCATGATGCTCGACCTCGACAACCCGACCAGCGGCACGGTCCGGGTCTACGGAAAGCATTACCGCGACCTGGCGGAGCCGCTGAAGCACGTGGGGGCGCTGCTGGACGCGAAGGCCATGCACGGTGGCCGAAGCGCATACAACAACCTTCTCTGTCTGGCCGAGTCGAACCGCATCCCGCGGCAGCGGGTCGACGAGGTACTGGACCTGGTCGGCCTGACGGCCGTGGCGAAGAAGAAGTCCAAAGGATTTTCGCTCGGAATGAGCCAACGGCTGGGAATCGCCTCTGCATTGCTGGGCGACCCGGAAATCCTGATGTTCGACGAGCCGGTCAACGGCCTGGATCCCGAGGGAATTCTCTGGATCCGCAATCTGATGAAGGGCCTGGCGGCGGAGGGGAGGACGATCTTCGTCTCCTCCCATCTGATGAGCGAAATGGCGCTGACCGCAGACCATTTGGTGGTGATCGGACTGGGAAAGCTGCTGGCAGACCTGCCGATGGCCGATTTCATCCAGCAGAACTCGCGCAGCTATGTCCGGCTGCGCACGCCGCAGCAGGAGCGGCTGAAGGACGTCCTGCACGAGGCCGGGATCAACGCCGTCACCGTTCCCGCCACCGGCACCCTGGAGATCGACGGCGTGAGTGCGGAGCAGCTCGGCGAGCTGGCCGCCCAGCACCAGATCGTGCTGCACGAACTCAGCCCGCAACGGGCTTCACTGGAGGAAGCGTTCATGCGCATGACGGCGGACTCCGTCGAGTACCACGCCCACGCACCGGGCATGGCTGCCGACAACCCGGCCCGGCCGGCCGACGTCCCCGCCTGGGGCGCCGGGTACACCTCGACGCGCAAGGGCGGTGAGTGAGCATGGCCTTCACCGCCGTCCTCCAGTCCGAGTGGACCAAGATCCGCACGGTCGCCTCCACCAGCTGGACCCTCGCGCTGGCCCTGATCGTCACCGCCGGCTTCGGCGCCCTGATCTCCACCGCGGTCGCGGCGGGCTTCAACGACATGAGCGCGATCGAACAGGCCACCTTCGACCCCACCCTGGTGAGCTTCGCCGGCATGCAGTTCGGTCAGCTGGCGATGATCGTCTTCGGTGTGCTGGTGGTCAGCACCGAATACAGCACGGGCATGATCCGCACCTCGCTGGCCGCCGTACCCGCCCGCGGGAACTTCCTGTTCGGCAAGCTGACCGTGGCCACGGCCCTGGCCCTGCTGGTCGGACTGCTGACCAGCTTCGTGTCGTTCTTCCTCAGCCAGGCGATCCTGGGCGGCCACGGCACCGGTCTCGACGCGGAGAACGTCCTGCGTGCGGTGATCGGTGCCAGCGTGTACATGGCGCTCATCGCCCTGTTCTCCATGGGTGTCGCCAGCATGCTGCGCAGCTCGGTCGCCTCGATCAGCATCCTGATCCCGTTCTTCCTGATCGTCACGAACCTCCTCAACGCCTTCGAGGCGACCCGTGAGTACGGTCAGTACCTGCCCACTGCGGCCGGGTCGAAGATCATGCAGGTCGTACCGAACGCCATGGGTACCGACGAGGGCCCCTACGGTCCGTGGGGCGGCCTCGGGATCATGCTCCTGTGGGTGGCCGCCGCGGTACTCGGGGGCTACCTCGTCCTCAAGAAGAGGGACGCCTGACAGCCGGCCCCCTGCTGAAGTAGTACGGGTGATGCCCGGGTCGGTCTCAGGGGCAGCTCAGGGATCCGGCCCGGGACGGAACCGCAGGAACCTCGTTATCCTCTTAACCCTTACGCGGGCGAAAGTCGTCCCGGCCTGGTAAGGGGCAGCAAGATGATCGAGGCAGTCGGCCTGACCAAGCGCTTCGGCGCGAAGACCGCCGTCGACCAGCTGTCCTTCCAGGTCAAGCCGGGGCACGTCACCGGATTCCTGGGGCCGAACGGCTCCGGCAAGTCCACCACCATGCGCATGATCGTGGGCCTGGACCGGCCCACATCCGGCCACGTCACGATCAACGGCCGGCCCTTCCGGGAGCTGCCGAACGCCCAGCGGCACGTCGGGGCCCTGCTCGACGCCAAGGCCGTGCACGGCGGCCGCCGGGCCCGCGCCCACCTGCTCTCCATCGCCCAGCTCTCCGGGATCCCGGAGAAGCGGGTGGACGAGGTGCTGGCCGTGGTCGGCCTCCAGGACGCCGCCCGGCAGCGTACGAAGGGCTTCTCGCTCGGCATGGGCCAGCGGCTCGGCATCGCCACGGCCCTGCTCGGCGACCCGCAGGTGCTCCTGTTCGACGAGCCGGTCAACGGCCTCGATCCCGAGGGCATCCTCTGGGTCCGCAACCTCATGCGCCGCCTCGCCTCCGAGGGCCGCACCGTGCTGGTCTCCTCGCACCTGATGAGCGAGATGGCGCTGACCGCCGACCACCTGATCGTGATCGGGCGGGGGCGGCTGCTGGCCGACATGGGCACCCAGGAGTTCATCGCGCACAACTCGGCCGGATTCGCTCGGGTGCGCGCGGCCGACACTGATCGTCATGGCCGGGAGACGCTGGGGACGACCCTCACCAAGGCGGGTGGGCGGGTCCTCCAGGAGTCCGACGGAGCACTCCGCGTGACCGGGCTGGAGCTGCCGCAGATCTCGGACCTGGCGCACGCGGCCGGTGTCCGGCTGTGGGAGCTGTCACCGCACCGGGCCTCGCTGGAGGAGGCGTACATGCGGATGACCCAGTCCGCGGTCGAGTACACCTCCACCGAGGACCCGCGGGCCGAGCTGTGGGAGCCGGAGCCGCTCTCCCTCCCGGCCTGGGAGGACGAGGCGGAGGCCGCCCCCGAGGCCCCGCAGAACGGTTTCTTCGCTCCGCCGCCGCCCGGGGCGGGCGGGCAGCCCTTCCTGATGCCCGGCAAGCCGGGCGAGCTCGCGAGCACCACCAGGAACACCACCCCGCACACCTCCGAGGACACCCGATGACCCCGACGACCACGACGGCGGAGCAGCCCGGGAGCTACAGCTCCCCCCTGGCCACGCCGCGGCCGCACCTGGGGCACGCCCTGGCCTCGGAGTGGACCAAACTGGTCTCGCTCCGCTCCACCCTGTGGACGCTGGGCTCGCTCGTGCTGATCGTGGTCGGCGTCGGCCTGCTCGTCGTCGCGCAGACCGGGGACGAGGACTTCGCGCAGATCAACTTCACCACGCCCGCCCTGATCGGCCTGCTGGTCGGCCAGCTCGCGGTGATCGTCCTCGGCGTGCTGACCATCAGCTCGGAGCACGGCACCGGGCTGGTGCGGACCACCTTCACGGCCGCCCCGGACCGGCACCGGGTGCTCACCGCGAAGTACCTCGTCTTCAGCATGACGGCCTTCGTCACCACCACGCTGTCGGTGTTCGTGGTCGGGGTCTCCGCAGCGGTCGTACGCGGCGGCACCGCGTCGGGCCCGCACGCGGCCGGCGAGTGGTTCGGGGCACTGCTCGGCTGCGGCTACGTCACCCTGCTCGGCGTGCTCGCGCTCGCGATCGGCGCGCTGGTGCGGCACTCGGCCGGGGCGATCGCCGTGA
The DNA here is from genome assembly GCF_042894785.1 of Streptomyces sp. NPDC001502. NCBI lineage: Bacteria > Bacillati > Actinomycetota > Actinomycetes > Kitasatosporales > Streptomycetaceae > Streptomyces > Streptomyces sp. NPDC001502. Next base: position 325,858 of record NZ_JBIAVW010000004.1, on the reverse strand, counting down.
TGCTGGGCCTGGTCACGCTGCCGCCGGTGATCGGGGGCATGCTCAGCATGTGGGAGGCCGTCGAGCCCGTCGGGCGGCTCATCCTGCGGAACAACGTACCGGTGGCGATGATGCAGCTGTTCGGCCTGCCGGAGGGCGGCGACCTCGGCCCGTCGCCGAGCAACTTCGCGCACCTGGCGCTGATCGTGCTGATCACCGGCGCCGCGGTGGCCGGCTCGTACGTGGTCGTCGGCCGCCGGGACGTCTAGTACTAGTACCTGGGAGCGTTGCGGGACCGCTGCACCTTCGAGGTGCGGCGGTCCTTCGCGTTCCAGCAGGCCTTGTGCCAGTGCCGGCGGTCGTCCACGCCGCCGTATTCGGGCCAGGCCACCAGGTGCGGGGTGCCGGAGGGGATCTCCTGGTCGCAGCCGGGGCAGCGGTAGCGCTTCCCCGCCGCGCTCGCGCCGGCCACGTGCCGGACCTTCCAGTCCTCGCCCTGGTACTCCTCCGTGCGCTCCAGCCCGTAGCGGTCGAGGCCGGTGCTGGGGCGTTCGTCCGGGGTCTCGCCGCCCCTGGGGCGGTTGTTGCGCGGTGACACGTATACCTCACGGATGGGCGGACGGCAGTGACTTTCTCCCAGACTACGCGCAGCGAGGCCGGGTACCCGCAGGGTTGCTGAGGAAGGCGGCCGCGCGAAGAGAAATGGCCCGACAATCCCAATAACTTTCGTGTCAGCCCGTGCCTTTGGCACGTGTCAGACGTTGTTGCCATAGGAAGAACCGGTCCACCTGGGGGAGGCCGCGTCAGCCGCGAGGAGGCTAAAGGCGATGCGCGTAGGAGCGTTTGTACTGGCGGCCCAGTTCCCGGGCCAGGGACAGGGAGAGGCACTGCACCGGGCGGTGCGGACCGCCGAGGTGGCCGAGGAGGCCGGGCTCGACTCGGTCTGGCTCGCCGAGCACCACTTCGTCCCGTACGGGGTCTGCCCGTCGGCGGTGACCCTGGCGGCCCTGCTGCTGGGGCGGACCCGCCGGCTGCGGGTGGGCACGGCGGTGAGCGTGCTGCCGAGCACGCACCCGGTGGCGCTCGGGGAGCAGGCGGCCCTGCTGCACGTGACCTCGGGCGGCCGGTTCACCCTCGGGGTGGGCCGCGGCGGGCCATGGGTCGACCTTGAGGTGTTCGGGGGCGGCCTGGACAGTTACGAGAACGGCTTCCCGGAGGCCCTGGACCTGCTGCGGCGCTGGCTGACCCGGGCACGGGTGGGCGCCGCCGGCGAGCGGTACGCATTCCGCGAGGTGGACGTCGTACCGCGGCCCTCGGAGGCCCTGGACGGGGACGCGGCGGGGCCCGGGGTCATCGTGGCCTGCACCTCGCCTGCGTCGGTACGGATGGCCGCGGAGCGCGGGCTGCCGATGCTCCTCGGGATGCACTGCGGGGACGACACCAAAGCCGAGATGGTCGCGCTGTGGCGCAGCACGGCGCTGGCGGCGGGCCACTCGCGCGAGCACGTGGCCGGCGCGGGACACGTCTCCGCCGGGGTGTGCCAGATCGCGGACCGTACGGCGGACGCACGCGAGACCCTGCTGAAGGCGATGCCGGGCTGGCTCAAGCAGGGCCTCGACGCGCATGTGACGGTGGACGGCCGGGTGCGTGCGATGCGGGATCCGGTCGCCTACACGGAACTGTTGTGCGACCTGCACCCCGTGGGTACCCCGGAAGTGGCGGCGGACCGGCTGGCGGCCACGTCGGCACGGACGGGCATCACGCGCTTCGCCCTCCTGGCGGAGGGCTCGGGCGATCTCGCCGCGACGGAGGAGAACGTACGCCGGCTCGGCGCCGAAGTCCTTCCCCGCCTCGGCTGAGACGGCCCGCCGGCCCCACCTGGGCCGTTTCTTTCGGATCACGCCCGGGCGGCATGATCCGAAAGAGGCGGCCAGGACACGGCCGTCAGGGCCTAGCAGTCGCGCAGCTCCGGCGACTGGTTGAGCAGCTGACCGCGGATCGAAGTGAACTTGGCCAGCCGGTCGTCCACCGAGGAATCCAGCGGGAACACCGCCACCCGGTGACAGTTCTGGAATGCCAGGCGCACTCCGAAGTGCCGCTGCAGCGCACCGCGTATCGCGTCACTCGCGAGGGCGCGCAGCAGCTGCCCCCGCGCCTGCTCGTCCGGCGGCGGCGTCTGGTTGTCGGCGAACTCTCCGCCGTCCACCTTCAGCTGAGCCACCAGCGAGCTGATCATCTCCCAGGCGAAGGGCAGGGAGGTCCGGACGCAGTCGACGAAAGCGGCTTCGTCGACCTCGCCTCGCTCGGCCTGTTCGAGTAGGGCCGGTGAGACGTCGAGCGACATGGGTTCTCCTCTCGCGACCCCGGCTGTTTGGGTTGCCGGAGTCTTACGGGCAGGGAAGGAGGTCGCGACGCAGAGTGCACGCTCGACAACCTCCCGCTCACCACGGTAGGCGTCCCATCGGTGACGCACCAGGAGAATGCGCATACAACGCGCCATCGGCGAACGGGGCTTTCAGGGGCGAATCGCGTGAAGGCCTTCTCGTCGAGTAGCGTTGCCGACCATGCGTCTCGTCATTGCCCGCTGCTCCGTCGACTACGCGGGCCGGCTCACCGCCCATCTGCCCTCGGCACCCCGTCTGATCCTCGTGAAGGCCGACGGCAGTGTCTCGATCCACGCGGACGACCGAGCGTACAAACCGCTCAACTGGATGTCGCCGCCGTGCACCCTCAAGGAGGGGAGCGGCGATGAGGCCAACATCTGGACGGTCATCAACAAGGCGGGCGAGAAGCTCATCATCACCATGGAGGAAGTCCTCCACGACTCCTCCCACGAGCTGGGCACCGACCCGGGGCTGATCAAGGACGGCGTCGAGGCACACCTCCAGGAACTCCTCGCGGACCGCATCGAAACGCTGGGCGAGGGCTACACGCTGATCCGGCGCGAATACATGACGGCGATCGGCCCGGTGGACATCCTGTGCCGGGACGCCTCGGGCGCGACGGTGGCCGTGGAGATCAAGCGCCGCGGCGAGATCGACGGTGTCGAGCAGCTGACCCGCTACCTCGAACTCCTCAACCGCGACCCGCACCTGGCGCCGGTCCGGGGCATCTTCGCGGCCCAGGAGATCAAGCCGCAGGCGAAGGTCCTGGCGACGGACCGCGGCATGGACTGCGTGGTCCTGGACTACAACGCGCTGCGCGGCATCGAGGACGACAAGCTCCGCCTGTTCTGATCCTCCGCTCCTGTTTCTTACGACGGCTCCGTCCCGAGGGACGGAGCCGTCGTCGTTCACCGGTCCGTGGCCGGTGAGACCGCCGTGCCCGTACCCGTCTGGGTGGTGGCCGTCGGCGAGGGCGCGGCGGTCTCCGTCGGGGTGGGCGAGGGCTCCGCGCTCGTCGTCGGCGGCGGCGAAACGGACGTCGCCGGCGGGGACTTCGGCGGCGTCGGGGACGGGCGGCGCGACGGGGTACGGGCAGGACTGCGGCCCGGGGTCGGGGCGACGCTCTGCCCGGGCTCCGGGGTTTCCGCGGGCGGGGCCGACACGGGCGGCTCCGGTGCAGGATCGTTCCCGCTGTTGACGGCGGTCGTGGCGGACTCCGTGACCGCGGGGGTGGCGGACACCGCCGGTTCCTGCGCCGGCGGCGCGGTGTCCGAGGAACTCAGCGCCAGGCTCACGACGGTGCCCAGCGCCACCACCGTCAGCGCGCCCGCGCCGGCCAGCAGCACGAGCCGGCGACGGCCGCGGGCCGCCGGGGCCGGGGCGGTGGCGGGCCGGGGCGCGGCGGGCGGCGCGGGCTTCGGATTCAGCGGGAAGGCGTCCTCGAAGACCTCGGACAGCTTCGTGGGCGTCTCGGAGCGGGCGGTCACCGGCACGACGGGGGTCATCCGGGTCACCGCCTCGGCGGAGACCGGGACCACGGGGGCGACGCGGGCCCCGGGGGCCACGGGGGCCACCTTGGCCGTGGGTGTCTCGGAGGCCGCCGCAGCCGCCGCCTTGGGGCCGGGGGCGGCCTTGGGGGCGGGAGCGGCCTTGGGGCCGGCCGCCGCCTTGGGGGCGGGAGCGGCCGGGGTGGCCACCGTGACGGCCTCCGGAGCCGCCGCCGGAGCGGCGGGCGCCTCCAGTCGCAGCGGGGGCGACACCGCCGCCCCGGCCGTCTCCCGGTCGACGACGAGCGCCAGCGCCCGCCGCCCCGCGACCGTGCCCCGCTTGTCCGCCAGGGCGCCCCGCAGCCCGATCGAGGTCTCCAGCTCGGCCCGCGCCCGGTCCAGCCGCTCCTCGCACAGGGCCAGCACACCGAGTTCGTGGTGGAAGTAGGCCTGCTCGGCGACCTCGCCGGCCTTGCGCGCGGCCTCCGCTCCCGAGCGCAGCACGCGCTCCCAGGCCTCCCAGTGCAGCGAGGCCGCGAACGCCGGAGCCGCCGTGCGCGCCAGCAGCACCGCCGCGACCACGTCCGCACCGGCCAGCGCCGCCAGCACCGCGTCCGCCTCCGCCGCGACGCGCGCCGGGACCACCGAGGCGTGCCCGGTCCACCAGGCGTAGTGCCGGGCGGCCGTACGGGCCTCCTCCGACGCGGTGTCCCCGTAGCCGACCTCCTCCAGCTGCCGTGCGACGCCCGACGCCAGCCGGTACCGCGTCCCGACGGGCGTCAGCAGCCCGCAGGCCAGCAGCTCCGCCACCGCCGTGTCGGCGTGGGTGTCCCCCACCAGCGCGGGCAGGTGCGCGTGGTGCGGCAGCTCGCCGCCCAGCGCGCACGCGATCCGCAGGGCCGCGCGCGCCGACTCGCTGACCCGCGAGGCCAGCAGCTCCGCCGGGGCTGCGCCCTCGGCGAGGGTCGGCAGCGGTACGTGCACGGCGTCGCGCGGGCGCTCCTCGAAGACGCCGGGCTCCTCCTCCTCGTCGTCCTCGTCGCTGTGGTTGAGCTCGTCCCGCTGCCGCAGCAGCGCGGCGGCCTGTACGAAGCGCAGGGGCAGCCCCTCGGAGGCGAAGCGCAGGTCCCCCGCCCAGGCGGTCTCCTCGTCCGTCAGCGGCCGTCCGACGCCCGCCTCCAGCAGTTCCAGGCAGTCGGCCTTGCCCAGTCCGGCGAGGAAGACCTCCTCGATGTGCGAGTCGTCGGAGGGGGCCCGGGTGTCCGGGGTCGCGGCCAGCAGGTAGGCGCATTCGGGGGTGGCCCGCATCAGCTCGTCGAGGGCGGGCCCGCCCATCTCCAGGTCGTCCAGGAGGACGACGGCGCCTATCTCCCGTACGCGGGCCAGGAGCTCGGCCCTTCCGGGGCGCTGCCGCTCGGCCTCGTACACGGTCGCGTAGAGGGCGTGGAGCAGTTCCCCGGGCTGCTGGTGCCCGTATCCGCTGAGCCGTACGACGCCGTCGGGCGCGAGGCCCTCGCACCGGTCGGCGACCGCGTCGAGCAGGGCGCTGCGGCCGGATCCCGAGGGACCGGTCAGCCGTACGGAGCGGCCCCGGCCCAGCAGGCGCACCAGCCGCTCCCGCTCCTCCTCGCGCGCCGGCAGGGGGCGGGCGGGGGCGGCGGGGCCCGGCAGTACGGGCGGCCGTGCGGCGGCGGCGCGGGCCGCACGGGCGGCCGCGTCGCGCTTGGCGGGCCGGGCCGGCTCGGTGCCGGGGCGCAGCGGTTCTATCTCGCTGCCGTCGACCGGGTTGACGGTGAGGGCGAACTCACCCGCGGTCAGGCTGACGACCCGGGCGGGCCCGGCCGCCGCGGGTGTGGCGGCCGCGGTGGGCGCCGCGGGCGCGGAGCCGCCCGTGGGCTGCTCGTGCTGCTCGGTCTGCCCCTGTGTACGGTCCATGACCCAGTCCCCCGATCGCGGGCCGCGCGCCTCGCCGTCGTACCGCCCGGCCTTCGCGCACCCGCTGTCGCCACCGGTCCGGTTTCCGCCCGAACCCTAGACCGTGGCCGGTCGTGCGGGAAACCGCAGGGGGGCGATCACCACCGGACCGTTACGTTTGCGCAGGGAATACGGAGGTCAGCGGCCTGCCGGTCAGACGCGGGGCAGGGACTCGGCTTCCAGGCCGCCTTCGATCGCGAGGATCCGGTGCAGCCGGGTCGCGACGAGCAGCCGCTGCATCTGCGGCGGCACGCCGCGCAGGACCAGGCGCCGGCCGGTCCGGCCGGCCCGGCGGTGCGCTCCCATGATCACGCCGAGGCCGGTCGCGTCCCAGGAGTCGAGCCCCGTGAGATCGAGGACGAGATCGCCCTGTCCGTCGTCGAGGGCGGAGTGGAGGGCCGTACGGGCGTCCGCCGCGCTGCGCACGTCGAGGCGGCCCCCGACAGCGAGTTCGGCGTGGTCGCCCCTGATGTGCATGTGTACTCCCGGCGGTACTGCGTACGTATGGTCCGACTGGTCCGTGGTCGGCAACTCTCACTGCAACTGACTGCCCCACGGGCAGGGAAGTTGCCGACCGTGAGCGAACCGATACCTAATTCACCCTGGGGGGTGACGGCATTCGAACGGTGGTGCTCCGTGGCAGGGCCAGGCCTCAGTGCTTGTAGAAGCCCTGGCCGCTCTTGCGGCCGATGTCCCCGGCGTCCACCATCCGGCGCATGAGCTCCGGCGGGGCGAACTTCTCGTCCTGGGACTCGGTGTAGATGTTGCTGGTGGCGTGCAGCAGGATGTCGACGCCCGTGAGGTCGGCGGTGGCCAGGGGGCCCATCGCGTGCCCGAAGCCGAGCTTGCAGGCGATGTCGATGTCCTCGGCGGAGGCCACGCCCGACTCGTACAGCTTGGCGGCCTCGACGACCAGCGCGGAGATCAGGCGGGTCGTCACGAAGCCGGCGACGTCGCGGTTGACGACGATGCAGGTCTTGCCGACGGACTCGGCGAACGCCCGGGTGGTGGCGAGGGTTTCGTCGCTCGTCTTGTAGCCGCGCACGAGCTCGCACAGCTGCATCATCGGGACGGGCGAGAAGAAGTGGGCGCCGACGACCCGCTCCGGACGCTCCGTCACGGCCGCGATCTTCGTGATCGGGATGGCGGAGGTGTTGGAGGCGAGGATCGTGTCCTCGCGGACGATCTTGTCCAGGGCGCGGAAGATCTCGTGCTTGATCTCGATCTTCTCGAAGGCCGCCTCCACCACGATGTCGACATCGGCGACCGCGTCGAGGTCCGTGGTGGTGGTGATGCGGGCGAGCGCCGCCTCGGCGTCCTCGGCCGTCAGCTTGCCCTTGGAGACGAACTTGTCGTAGGAGGCCTTGATTCCGTCCGTGCCACGGGTCAGCGCGGCCTCGGTGACGTCACGGAGTACGACGTCCCAACCCGCCTGAGCGGAGACCTGCGCGATTCCGGAACCCATGAGTCCGGCACCGATGACGGCGAGCTTCCCAGCCACTACACACCCCTCGTTTCCCTACGGCACAGTCACGTAGCCACTCCGGCGGAGACTAGCGCCCGGGCGGTGCGGTGTGACCGTGAAGTAACACGCGTCACGTCTCAGATGACGGACATCACACCGGTACGGCCCAGCAGCCCTGCCCGGCCGTCCAGTTCACCCGCCGTCGGCCCCGGTGCACTTCTCGGCCAGTGCGCGCAGCCGCCTCAGCTCCTTGCGCGCCGCCCCCAGGCGGCCGATCTCGACGGCCATGACGCCCCGGCCCACGAGGTAGTGCGCGTCGGCCCTGGCCTGCGCGTCCGCCTGCGGCCGCGCACAGATCTGCCGTTGCAGGAAGTGGAGCCGCCCCACGATGTCGCGGGCCGTGGGGAGGTACGTCGGCGCGGGCCCGTGCTCCGCGCGCAGCATGTCCTTCGCGTAGTCCCAGACCCTCGCGTCGTGCTCGGCGGCGCCCGGTTCGCCCGGATGGTGCGGATGGCCCGCCCAGGCGGCGGCGTGCTCGCGCAGGTCGTCGAGGCAGTCGAGGGCCTCCCCCAGGCGCCCGGCTGCCACCGCCGCGCGCCCGGCCCCGGCGCACGCGGCCGGTCCACCGAGGACGTCCGGGTCCCGCTGCCCGTGCCGGTTGGCGAGGAAGCCCGCCAGGAGATCGATCTGCTGGGCGGCCTCGGCCAGGCGCCAGATGTAGTACACGTCGGCCACTTCGCCGCTCCTCCGTCCCGGGGCCCGCGGCCCCCACCGGACGGTACGCGGGCAGCGGTGACCTCGCCCGGAATTTTCCCGGCGGGCCCGTCTACCCTGGCCGCATGGTGAACCTCACGCGCATCTACACCCGTACCGGCGACAAGGGCACGACCGCCCTGGGCGACATGAGCCGCACCGCCAAGACCGACCTGCGGATCTCCGCGTACGCCGACGCCAACGAGGCCAACGCGGCCATCGGGACGGCGATCGCGCTCGGCGGGCTGTCTGCGGACGTGGTGAAGGTCCTGGTCCGCGTGCAGAACGACCTGTTCGACGTCGGCGCGGACCTGTGCACCCCGGTGGTCGAGAACCCGGAGTACCCGCCGCTGCGCGTCGAGCAGTTCTACGTGGACAAGCTGGAGGCGGACTGCGACCACTTCCTGGAGCAGGTGGAGAAGCTGCGCAGCTTCATCCTCCCCGGCGGCACCCCCGGTGCGGCCCTGCTGCACCAGGCCTGCACGGTGGTGCGGCGTGCCGAGCGTTCGACGTGGGCGGCGCTGGAGGTCCACGGCGAGGTGATGAACCCGCTGACCGCCACCTACCTGAACCGGCTCTCCGACCTCCTGTTCATCCTGGCCCGGGTGGCCAACAAGGAGGTCGGGGACGTTCTGTGGGTGCCGGGTGGCGAGCGCTAGCGCTGGCGCGAGGGGGTGTCTTGCCGGTCACGCCACGAGCCCGGCCTGACCGGCAAGCACCCCCTAACGCTCGGTCCGGGCGAGCGGCCGCTCCCCGGCGTCGTCCGGGACGGCCGGGGCCTTGCTCGGCCAGATCGTGTACCCCACGGCGACCAGGGCGTGGATCCCGACCGCCCGCAGGGCGCCGGACTGCCAGCCCTGGAGCGAGCTGACGTCGCCCGCGTCGCCCACGTACCAGATCGCCACCTGCAGCAGCGTCAGGGCGACGGCGGCGGCGATCACCGTACGGACCCAGAGCTTCCACTCGTGCGTGGCCCGCGCCTTCCCGTACCCGGGACCCGCCGGCCTCGGTCCCCCGGCCAGCCGGTACGCGGCGTGCCCGTCGAGCCACTTGATCGTGTAGTGGCCGTAGGCGACGGTGTAGCCGATGTACAGGGCGGCCAGTCCGTGCTTCCAGTCCGGCTCGGCGCCGTTCTTGAGGTCGAGCGTGGTGACCACCAGCAGGACCAGCTCCATCAGCGGCTCACACAGCAGGACCGCCGCCCCCAGCCTGGGCATCTTCGCGAGGTAGCGCAGCGCCAGGCCGGCCGCCAGCAGTACCCAGAAGCCGACCTCACAGGCGATGATCAGCGCGACGATCATGGGACTCTCCGTCCGCTCGGGTTCTCCGTTCCCTCCCAGACTCCCGTCCGGCCGGGCCCGATACGTCGTCTCCATTGACCATGTGGGCCTGCATCGTTCGATGTACCCGCGCCTCGGCCTCTCCGCCGACGTGCGGGGCCCGCGCACCCTGTTGGATGGGAACGTGACCGAGAAGAGCCTGCGCCCCCACCGTGACGACGTCTTCCTCGCGGTGGTCAGTACGGCCGCGGGCCTGGCCTTCTGGTCGCTCGGGGTCTACAGCAGCCCCGGCCGGGGCTTCCTGCCGGCCTGGGCGGCCCTGGTCCCCCTCGTGGCCCTCGGCTCGATGGAGCTGCTGCGCCGCACCAAGCCGAATCTGACCCTGACCGTCGGCACCGTCGGAGTGATCGCCGACCAGTTCACGGTCGGCAACCTCGCCACCGTCGTGATCTTCACCGACCTGATGTACGCCGCCGTCGTGTACGGAAAACCGGCCATGGCCCGGCGGCTCCCGGTCACCACCGGCCTGATCACCGTCGTGGTCACCATCGCCTCGCTGGCCTGGCTGCGTACCCCGCAGGCCCTGCTGATCGGCGCGGTCACCGGCATCGTGAGCTTCGGCCCGGCCCTGACCGGCGCCACCCTGCGCAACCACCGTGAGGCCGCCGAGGCGGCCCGGCTGCGCGCCGAGCAGACCGCGCTGCTGGCCGAGATGGACCGCAGCCAGGCCGTGGCCGCCGAACGCGCCCGGATGGCCCGGGAGCTGCACGACATGGTGGCCAACCACCTCTCCGCCATCGCCATCCACTCCACCGCCGCGCTCTCCATCGACACGGCCACGACGAGCCGGGACGCGCTCGGGGTGATCCGCGAGAACAGCGTGCAGGGGCTGGCCGAAATGCGTCGGCTGATCGGGCTTCTGCGGGATGCCGGCGGCGACAAGGAGCCGGTCGCCGTGCCCTCGCTGGACGGCCTGGACGCACTGCTCGGGCAGGCCAGGACCAACGGCTCGGCGAGCGGGCTGACGTTCGCGCTCCACGACGACCGCACCTCCGGGGAGCCGGCGGCGGCGCCCGTGGAGCTGGCCGCGTACCGGATCGTCCAGGAGTCGCTGACCAACGCCCTCAAGCACGCCGCCCCGGGCACCGTCACGGTCCGCGTGGCGCACACCGACGGGCTGCTGACCGTGGCGGTGGACTCGCCCTTCGGGGACCGGCCGGGCCCCCGCGCCCCGGGCTCGGGGGCCGGGCTGATCGGCATGCGGGAGCGGACGGAGCTGCTGGGCGGGGAGTTCACGGCGGGGCGGTCCGGTGCGGTGTGGCAGGTACGGGCGACACTGCCCGCGGAGGAGAAGGCGGTGGAGGCATGACCATTCGGGTGGTGGTGGCGGAGGATCAGGGCGCGGTCCGGGCGGGGCTGGTGCTCATCCTGCGCAGCGCGGGCGACGTGGAGGTGGTGGGCGAGGCGGGCGACGGCGAGGAAGCGGTGCGCCTGGCCCGGGAGCTACGGCCGGATCTCGTCCTCATGGATGTGCAGATGCCCCGGCTCGACGGGGTGTCCGCGACCCGTCAGGTGGTCTCGGAGGGCCTGGCCGACGTCCTGGTGCTGACCACCTTCGACCTCGACGAATACGTCTTCGGGGCGCTGCGGGCGGGGGCCGCGGGCTTCCTGCTGAAGAACGCGGACGCCGCCGAGCTGATCGGGGCGGTACGGACCGTCGCGCGCGGGGAGGGCCTGATCGCCCCGGCGGTGACCAGACGGCTGATCGCGGAGTTCGCGGCGCCCCGCCCGGCGCGGCCCGCCCCGGCGCCGGAGCGGGCCGCGGCGGTCGCCTCCCTCACGCGGCGGGAGCGGGAGGTGCTGAGCGCGCTGGGCGAGGGCCTGTCGAACGCGGAGATCGCCGTGCGCCTGGAGATGGCGGAGGCGACGGCCAAAACGCACGTCAGCAGGCTGCTCGGCAAGCTGGAGCTGCGCAGCAGGCTCCAAGCGGCGGTGCTGGCGCAGGAGTTGGGGATATAGACGGACGGGCGCGCACCGGTCTGGACCTCTTGACGGTTGGTCCAGACCTTTCTACGCTCGCCGCAACACTGTGGTGAGCGTGCCATGACAAAGCGTGCTCACGGGCGGCGCAGGTCCCACCCCCATGTCGTAGTCGGCCCCCACGACCGCGACGGACCTACGGAGGATCACCCTTGAGCACAGCATCCCCACCCCGCACCAGGCGCACCCGGTTCTTCAGCCGAGTCGCGGCGATCGTGGCCGCGCTCGCCCTGCCCGTCAGCGGACTCGTCGCCCTGGCCGGCCCGGCCCAGGCGGCCGCCTCGGCGACGGCGACGTACACCAAGGTCTCCGACTGGGGCTCCGGCTTCGAGGGCAAGTGGGTGGTGAAGAACACCGGCACCACCACCCTCAGCAGCTGGACCGTGGAGTGGGACTACCCGGCGGGCACCTCGGTCACCTCGGCCTGGGACGCCACCGTCACCAGCTCGGGCACCCACTGGACCGCCAAGAACCTCGGCTGGAACGGCACCCTCGCCCCCGGCGCCACCGCCAGCTTCGGCTTCAACGGCGCCGGCGGCGGCGCCCCGTCCGGCTGCAAGATCAACGGCGCCTCCTGCGACGGCGGCACCCAGCCCGGCGACACTCCCCCCACCGCTCCCGGCACCCCCACCGCGAGCAACGTCGCCGACACCTCGCTCACCCTGACCTGGACCCCCGCCACGGACGACAAGGGCGTCAAGAACTACGACGTCTACCGGGGCGCCGCCAAGATCGCCACCGTCACCGGGACCAGCTACGCCGACTCCGGCCTGACCAAGGGCACGACGTACACGTACAGCGTCACCGCCCACGACACCATCGACCAGACCGGCCCCTCCTCCGGCTCGGCCACGGTGACGACGACCGGCGGGGTCATCCCCCCGGACCCGGGCGGCAAGGTCAAGCTCGGCTACTTCACCAACTGGGGCGTCTACGGCCGCAACTACCACGTGAAGAACCTGGTCACCTCCGGCACCGCGGGCAAGATCACCCACATCAACTACGCCTTCGGCAACGTCCAGAACGGCCAGTGCACCATCGGTGACGCCTACGCCGACTACGACAAGGCCTACACCGCCGACCAGAGCGTCGACGGCGTCGCCGACACCTGGGACCAGCCGCTGCGCGGCAACTTCAACCAGCTGCGCAAGCTGAAGAAGGCCTACCCGAACATCAAGATCCTGTGGTCCTTCGGCGGCTGGACCTGGTCCGGCGGCTTCCCGCAGGCCGCCGCCAACCCGACCGCCTTCGCCCAGTCCTGCTACAACCTGGTCGAGGACCCGCGCTGGGCCGACGTCTTCGACGGCATCGACCTGGACTGGGAGTACCCGAACGCCTGCGGCCTGTCCTGCGACACCAGCGGAGCGGCCGCCTTCAAGAACCTGATGCAGGCGACCCGGGCCAAGTTCGGCGCGAACAACCTGGTCACCGCGGCCATCACCGCCGACGCCTCCAGCGGCGGCAAGATCGACGCGGCCGACTACGGCGGCGCCGCGCAGTACGTCGACTTCTACAACGTCATGACGTACGACTTCTTCGGCGCCTGGGCGGCCCAGGGCCCGACGGCCCCGCACTCCCCGCTCACCTCCTACGCGGGCATCCCGCAGGCCGGCTTCAACTCGGCCGACGCCATCGCCAAGCTCAAGGCCAAGGGCGTCGCCGGCGCCAAGCTCAACCTCGGCATCGGCTTCTACGGCCGCGGCTGGACCGGAGTGACCCAGGCGGCCCCCGGCGGCACCGCCACCGGACCCGCGCCGGGCACGTACGAGCAGGGCATCGAGGACTACAAGGTGCTCAAGACCAGCTGCCCGGCCACCGGCACCGTCGCCGGCACGGCCTACGCCAAGTGCGGAAGCAACTGGTGGAGCTACGACACCCCCGCCACGATCGCCGGGAAGATGACCTGGGCCAAGCAGCAGGGCCTCAAGGGAGCCTTCTTCTGGGAGTTCAGCGGCGACACCGCGAACGGTGAGCTCGCGAACGCGATCCACACCGGGCTGCAGTAAAGACCGAAGCCGGGGAGACGGGTCCGCCCCCGTCTCCCCGGCTTCTCATCGTCCAGACGAGGCCCCCGGACAACGGGCAAGGATCTTCAGGCCACATTCACCCGCCCCCAGACTTCGTCCGGGGGGACCCCCAGGCAACGGGCAAGGATCCTCAGGCCACATTCACCCGCCCCCAGACTTCGTCCGGGGGGACCCCCAGGCAACGGGCAAGGATCCTCAGGCCACATTCACCCGTTGGCCAGGAGGCGCCGCCTCCAGCCAGGCGAGGAAGCCGGTCAGCGCGTCCTCGCTCATCGCCAGCTCCAGGCGGGTCCCCCGGTGGAGACAGCCGAGCACGACGGCGTCGGAGAGCAGGGCCAGCTCCTCCTCGCCCTCCGGGGCACGGCGGGCGACGACCTCGATGGAGGACCGCTCCAGCAGCCGGCGCGGGCGCGGGGAGTACGAGAACACCCGGAACCACTCGATCCGGTCACCGCTGTAGCGAGCGACCCCGTACACCCAGCCCTTGCCGGAGATGTCGGGCTCCTCGGACACACCCCAGCGCATGCTGCAGTCGAAGGTGCCGCCGGACCGCTGGATGAGTCTGCGGCGCAGCCCGAAGACAAACAGCCCGATCACCACCAGGGTTACGACCAGGCCGCTCACAAGCAGAGCGAGGAGCATCTTCACCGACCTCCTCGCTCATCGAATACACATGAGAAAAAACGGACCTGCATCGCCTCAGCCGCGACCCGGTCTGGAAAATTCCAGCACGGACCGCGGCTGAGGTCTGCCGAGTCCCGGCGGTCGCCCCCCCGGGACTCAAACGATCAAACTCCGACGGGCGTTCAGCCCGTTACGGCGCGCAGCCGGACATCAGCGCGACGCTCGGCGGCCGCATCGGCCTCCGCCTTCGCGCGCTCCAGTGCCCGCTCCGCACGCTGGACGTCGATCTCGTCCGCGAGCTCGGCGATCTCGGCCAGCAGGGACAGCTTGTTGTCCGCGAACGAGATGAAACCGCCGTGCACCGCGGCGACGACCGTGTTGCCGTCGCTGGTGCGGATGGTCACCGGGCCCGATTCCAGCACACCGAGAAGCGGCTGGTGACCGGGCATGACGCCGATGTCGCCGGACGTGGTGCGGGCGACAACAAGGGTGGCCTCGCCGGACCAGACATTGCGGTCCGCCGCGACCAGCTCGACGTGCAGCTCAGCAGCCAAGGTGGCTCCTCGGGTCACCACCCGGCGGGTCGGCCGGGTGTTGGGTCAAATTCTAATGGGCGTGGGGAGAGGGACGGGACACACCCGCCCCTCTCCTCGGAACGTGCGAACCGGATGCGCTCCGTGAGGAGCGCGCCGGATCAGGAGACGCCCAGCTCCTTGGCGTTGGCCTTCAGGTCCTCGATGCCACCGCACAGGAAGAACGCCTGCTCGGGGAAGTGGTCGTAGTCGCCGTCGCAGATCGCGTTGAACGCGACGATCGACTCGTCGAGCGGAACGTCCGAACCGTCCACGCCGGTGAACTGCTTCGCCACGTGGGTGTTCTGCGACAGGAAGCGCTCGACGCGACGGGCACGGTGGACAACGAGCTTGTCCTCCTCGCCCAGCTCGTCGATACCGAGGATCGCGATGATGTCCTGGAGGTCCTTGTACTTCTGCAGGATCCCCTTGACGCGCATCGCCGTGGCGTAGTGGTCCGCCGCGATGTACCGCGGGTCGAGGATGCGGGACGTCGAGTCCAGCGGGTCCACGGCCGGGTAGATGCCCTTCTCGGAGATCGGACGGGAAAGAACCGTCGTCGCGTCGAGGTGGGCGAAGGTGGTCGCCGGCGCCGGGTCGGTCAGGTCGTCCGCGGGGACGTAGATCGCCTGCATCGAGGTGATCGAGTGACCACGGGTCGAGGTGATGCGCTCCTGGAGGAGACCCATCTCGTCGGCCAGGTTCGGCTGGTAACCCACCGCGGAGGGCATACGGCCGAGCAGGGTCGACACCTCGGAACCCGCCTGGGTGTACCGGAAGATGTTGTCGATGAAGAACAGCACGTCCTGCTTCTGCACATCGCGGAAGTACTCCGCCATGGTCAGACCGGCAAGGGCGACGCGCAGACGGGTGCCCGGGGGCTCGTCCATCTGGCCGAAGACAAGCGCCGTCTTGTCGATGACGCCGGATTCGGCCATTTCCTCGATGAGGTCGTTGCCCTCACGGGTACGCTCACCGACGCCCGCGAACACCGACACACCATCGTGGTTGTTGGCGACGCGGTAGATCATTTCCTGGATCAGAACGGTCTTGCCGACACCGGCACCACCGAACAGACCGATCTTTCCACCCTTGACGTACGGGGTGAGAAGGTCGATGACCTTGACGCCGGTCTCGAACATCTCGGTCTTCGACTCAAGCTCGTCGAAGCGAGGGGCCTTGCGGTGGATCGGCCAGCGCTCGGTGACGTTGGCGTTCTCCTCCGGGTAGTTCAGCACCTCACCGAGGGTGTTGAACACCTTGCCCTTGGTGAAGTCACCGACGGGGACGGTGATGCCCTCGCCCGTGTCGGTCACCGGGGCCTGGCGGACCAGACCGTCGGTCGGCTGCATCGAGATGGTACGGACGAGGCCGTCACCCAGGTGCTGCGCGACCTCAAGGGTCAGGGTCTTGAGCGCGCCGTCCTCGGCCGGGTCGGAGACCTGGACCTTGAGGGCGTTGTAGATCTCGGGCATGGCGTCGACGGGGAACTCCACGTCGACGACCGGGCCGATGACCCGGGCGACGCGGCCCGTGGCGGCGGCCGTCTCAACAGTGGTCGTCATTACTTGTCACTCCCCGCGGTCGCGTCAGCCATGGCGCTCGCGCCACCGACGATCTCGCTGATTTCCTGGGTGATTTCGGCCTGGCGGGCCGCGTTGGCAAGCCGGGAGAGGCTCTTGATGAGGTCTCCGGCGTTGTCGGTCGCCGCCTTCATCGCGCGGCGGCGGGCGGCGTGCTCGGAAGCGGCCGACTGCAGCAGTGCGTTGTAGATACGGCTCTCGACGTAGCGCGGCAGCAGGGCGTCGAGGACGTCCTCCGCCGACGGCTCGAAGTCGAACAGCGGAAGGATCTCGCCCTTCGCGCCGGTCTCCTCCGGAGCCTGGTCAAGGCTGAGCGGCAGCATCCGGCCGTCGACCGGGTTCTGCGTCATCATCGACACGAATTCCGTGTAGACGATGTGCAGCTCGTCGACGCCACCCTCGGCCGTCTCCGTCTGGATGGCTTCGATCAGCGGCCCCGCGACGCGCTTGGCGTCGGCGTAGGCCGGGCTGTCGGTGAAGCCGGTCCACGAATCCGCGACCTTGCGCTCACGGAAGCCGTAGTAGGCCAGACCCTTGCGGCCGACGATGTAGGTGTCGACGTCCTTGCCCTCAGCGCGCAGCCGCTCGGTGAGCCGCTCCGCCTGCTTGATGGCGTTCGAGGAGTAGCCGCCGGCCAGACCGCGGTCGCTCGTGATGAGCAGGATCGCGGCACGGGTCGGCGTCTCGACCTCGGTGGTCAGGGCGTGCTTGGTGTTCGAGCCGGTCGCCACCGCGGTCACCGCACGGGTGAGCTCGGTCGCGTACGGCATCGATGCCGCCACCTTGCGCTGCGCCTTGACGATGCGCGAGGCGGCGATCATCTCCATCGCCTTGGTGATCTTCTTGGTCGCCGTGATGGCACGGATGCGACGCTTGTAGACCCGGAGCTGCGCTCCCATGAGTCAGGTCCCTTCCGTCGTCACTTGGAGACGTTGACGGCCGGTGCGTCCTCGCCCAGGAGCTTGCCGTCCGAGGTCTCGAACTGGCGCTTGAAGCCGGCGATGGCGTCAGCGATCGACGTCAGCGTGTCGTCCGACATCTTGCCGCCCTCGGAGATGGAGGTGAGGAGGTCCTTGCGCTCGCGGCGCAGGTGCTCCAGCAGCTCCGACTCGAAGCGACGGATGTCGTTGACCGGGACGTCGTCCATCTTGCCGGTGGTGCCGGCCCAGACGGAGACGACCTGCTCCTCGACGGGCATCGGCTGGTACTGGCCCTGCTTCAGCAGCTCGACCAGACGCTTGCCGCGCTCCAGCGAAGCCTTCGACGCGGCGTCCAGGTCGGAACCGAAGGCGGCGAACGCCTCCAGCTCGCGGTACTGGGCCAGGTCCAGACGCAGACGGCCGGAAACCTGCTTCATGGCCTTGTGCTGGGCGGAGCCACCGACGCGGGAGACCGAGATACCGACGTTCAGCGCCGGGCGCTGGCCCGCGTTGAACAGGTCGGACTCCAGGAAGCACTGGCCGTCGGTGATGGAGATGACGTTGGTCGGGATGAACGCCGACACGTCGTTCGCCTTGGTCTCGACGATCGGCAGACCGGTCATCGAACCGGCGCCCATGTCGTCGGACAGCTTCGCGCAGCGCTCCAGCAGACGGGAGTGCAGGTAGAAGACGTCACCCGGGTAGGCCTCGCGGCCCGGCGGGCGGCGCAGCAGCAGCGACACGGCGCGGTAGGCGTCGGCCTGCTTCGACAGGTCGTCGAAGATGATCAGGACGTGCTTGCCGGCGTACATCCAGTGCTGGCCGATGGCGGAACCGGTGTACGGCGCCAGGTACTTGAAGCCGGCCGGGTCGGACGCCGGGGCGGCGACGATCGTCGTGTACTCGAGCGCACCGGCGTCTTCCAGGGCGCCGCGAACGGACGCGATGGTCGAGCCCTTCTGGCCGATGGCGACGTAGATGCAGCGAACCTGCTTGTTCACGTCGCCCGAGCGCCAGTTGTCGCGCTGGTTGATGATCGTGTCGACGGCCAGAGCGGTCTTACCCGTCTGACGGTCACCGATGATCAGCTGACGCTGGCCACGGCCGACGGGCACCATGGCGTCGATGGCCTTGTAGCCGGTCTGCATCGGCTCGTGGACCGACTTACGGACCATGACGCCCGGAGCCTGCAGCTCCAGGGCGCGACGGCCTTCGGTCGCGATCTCGCCGAGACCGTCGATCGGGTTGCCGAGCGGGTCGACGACGCGGCCGAGGTAGCCCTCGCCGACGCCGACCGAGAGCACCTCACCGGTGCGCTGCACCGGCTGGCCCTCCTCGATACCGCTGAACTCGCCGAGGACGACCGCACCGATCTCGCGCTCCTCAAGGTTGAGGGCGAGACCGAGGGTGCCATCCTCGAACTTCAGCAGCTCGTTCGCCATGGCGGAGGGCAGACCCTCCACCTTCGCGATGCCGTCGCCGGCAACGCTGACCGTTCCGACCTCCTCGCGCGAGGCCGCGTCCGGCTGGTACGACTGGACAAAGTTCTCCAGTGCGTCCCGGATCTCCTCCGGCCGGATCGTGAGCTCCGCCATCTGGGTTCCCTGCTCTCCTTGTTGGGCCTGAAGCTTCTTAGGGGTCTGGGGGCGACCCCCAGGAATCTTCTGCAAGTTCTGCACGGCCCAACCGGGCCGCTAGGAATGCTTCTGTTCTATTGGTGGCTGGTCAGCCGGCCATGCGGCGCGACGCCTCGGCGAGGCGGTCCGCGATGGTGCCGTCGATGACCTCGTCGCCGACTCGCACCGAGATCCCGCCGAGGACCTCGGGGTCCACGTCGAGGTTCAGGTGCATCTGTCGGCCGTACAGCTTGGCCAGCACCGCGCCGAGACGCGCCCGCTGCACGTCGCTGAGCGGAACCGCGCTGGTCACGGTGGCGACCATGCGGTTGCGGCGCTCGGCGGCGAGCGTGGAAAGGGACTCCAGTCCCGCTTCCAGGCTACGTCCACGCGGCTGCGTGACAAGACGGATCACCAGGCGCTCGGTGACAGCGTTCGCCTTGCCGCCGAGCAGGCTGCGCAGCAGCTCGCTCTTGGCGGAGGCGGAGGCCGCACGGTCGGTCAGCGCGGAACGCAGCTCGGTGTTCGAGGAGACGATCCGGCCGAAGCGGAAGATCTCGTCCTCGACGTTGTCGAGCGCGCCACCCTGCTGGGCCGCCGTGAGGTCGGCAGTGGCTGCCAGCTCCTCCAGCGCGTCCACCAGGTCGCGGGACTGCGACCAGCGGGACCGGACCATGCCGGACACCAGGTCGAGGGTCTCCCCGCCGACCTGGCCGCCGAGCAGGCGAGCGGCCAGCTCGGCCTTGGCCTCGCCGGACTGCGCCGGGTCCGTGACGACCCGACGCAGCGAGACCTCACGGTCGAGCAGCGCGGTGACGGCAGCCAGCTCACCGGCGAGCTTCGCCGCGTCGACGGACGTGTTGTCCGTCAGCGCGTCGAGACGCTCACGCGCGGAGGCCAGCGCCTCGCGGCTCGCTCCGTTCATCGGGCCGCCTCGGCCTTCTCCTCAAGCTCGCTGAGGAAGCGGTCGATGGTGCGGCTCTGCCGGGCGTGGTCCTCAAGGGACTCGCCGACGAGCTTTCCGGCCAGGTCGGTGGCGAGCTTGCCAACGTCCTGACGCAGCGCCTGAGAGGCGGCCTTGCGGTCCGCCGCGATCTGGGCGTGGCCGGCAGCGATGATCTCCTCACGCTGCCGCTGGCCCTCTGCGCGCAGTTCTTCCTTGAGCGCAGTGCCCTGCTCCAGCGCTTCCTGGCGCAGGCGCGCGGCCTCGTGCCGGGCTTCGGCGAGCTGGGCCTTGTACTGCTCCAGCACGCTCTGGGCCTCGGTCTGAGCGGCCTCAGCCTTCTCGATACCGCCCTCGATGGCCTCGCGACGCTCGTCCAGAACCTTGTTGATGTTCGGGAGGAGCTTCTTCGCGAGGAAACCGAAGACGATGACGAAGGCGATCAGACCGATGACGAGCTCGGGGATCGGCGGGATGAGGGGGTTTTCCGCCTCTTCGGCCGCGAGCTGAACCAGAGGGTTCACATCAGTGCCTTCCGACTAAAGGGTCTGTTCGCTACCGGGATCAGGAGGTCGGGTAGACGAACGGCATGACCAGACCGATGAGGGCGAGCGCCTCACAGAAGGCGAAGCCGAGGATCTGGTTGGCGCGGATCAGGCCGGCGGCCTCGGGCTGGCGGGCCAGGGCCTGGGTGCCGTTACCGAAGATGATGCCGACGCCGACGCCGGGGCCGATGGCCGCGAGGCCGTAACCGATGGAGCCGAGGTTGCCCTTGATTTCGACGCCAGCAGCGAGGGTCTGGAGAGCGGACATGCCGGTTCTTCCTTCTCTTTCATGGACCGGTGGGGGTTGGCCACCGGACGACTGGTGGTTTGGGGGTGGGGCGGTCAGTGGTGCTCGGCGACGGCGCCCTGGAGGAAGCTGCAGGCCAGCAGCACGAAGACGTAGGCCTGGACAGCCTGGATGAAGAGCTCGAAGGCGGTCATCACGATGACCATCACGAAGGACACGCCCGCGTAGGCGATGCCGATGCCGTTCAGCAGGTACCAGCTGGCGATCGTGAAGAGCAGCAGCAGGGTGTGACCGGCGAACATGTTCGCGAAGAGACGGACCGCGTGGGTGAAGGGGCGGACGATCACATTCGAGAAGAACTCGATCAGCATGACCAGCGGCAGGATGCCACCGAGCGACTTGTCATAGCCCGTGAGGTTCTTCAGGCCGCCGACGAAACCGTGGCGCTTGAAGGTGACCGACATCCACATGAAGTAGATGACCAGGGCCATACCGGCCGGGTACGCGATGACCGCGGTCACCGGGAACTGGGCGACCGGAATGATCGACCAGAGGTTCAGGATCCAGACGAAGAAGAACGTCGCGACCATGAAGGGGACGTACTTCTCGCCCTCCTTCTTGCCCATCGTTTCGTAGACGATCCCGCGGCGTACGAAGTCGTAGCCGGCTTCGGCAACCATCTGGAGCTTCCCCGGAACCAGCTTCGGCTTGGCGAAGGCGGCCCAGAAGAATCCGACGATGATGACGGACCCGAGCAGGGCCAGGAGCATCGTCTTGTTGAAGTAGACGGCTCCGTCCATGTCGCCGAAGATCGGTTCGAACAGGAACGAGTGCAGGCCAGGAGCCGGGAAACCACAGCCGTCGAAGATGTGGCAATCGGTCTCGAAGGCGAGCACCTGCGTCGGGTCAGCACTCACCGCGGGCTCCTTCAGCGTGGCGCATAGGTACGGCAACCTCGTTGTGTCGGCGCGGCGCACAGCCGCGGTTCGGCACGGGACTGGTCTTACGGATGTGGGGGCGGCTTGCAGGCAGTGAGCCTCGCGATTGAGCAGGCGTCAGCTCAGATGCCTGCGCCCGCGATGCCGCATATGGCACCGGACGATAGCAGCATCTCGAACGCGCACTTATTCCACCCCTACCGTTCACGACGAGGGCCCCGTGTTTTCAGGCTTCTCACCCTTGCCACCACGCTTGGTGGACTCGGGCTCGACGTAAAGGATCTTGGCCTTCATGTGCGCGCGCGTCTGCGCGGCGATCCAGGCAAGGGTCGCCGCGACGATGGTGATCGCGAATGCCCTGGGATTGAACAGCGTCGTGTTCTTGAACACGGCGACGAAGACGAAGAGCAGCAGGATCTGGGTCGTGTAGAGCGCCAGACCCATCATCTGGAACAGATGCGGCAGCGATCGTGCCGTCCGCTGCAGGATGACGAATCCGATACCCATGAACAGAATCACGACGACCGTGGCCGCGATCGCCCCGATCGCCCCCTTACCGCCCGCGACCACGCCACTGACGATGGCGGCAACGACGCCGACGGCAGCGGTGGGTACGGCGGTGTGCAGAAGGGTTCGGGCGTCATCGGACAGCATGGCGCATGGCTCCGCGTGATGGTGGGGGTAACGGGACTCGTACGGGACGAGCGTAAGCCCGGTCCGAGAGAGGACCTCGGGCCAAGGGACCGTCGCACTACGGTCCTTCGGCTCTGTCGCCGGGTTTAGTGAACGGTATCACAAACTATTTGATGAGAGCTTTACCTGTCGGGTGTGCCGACTGTCACACATGAGAGTGACCCTGCCCGTGTGTGCGCGACAGGGGTGCGGCTTGTCTGGTAAAGGGCATTCATGTCCGACATGCGAATCGACCGTCAGCGGGTGGATTCAGCCTTACGCCGGTCGGGAAAGCGCGAACGGGGGCCCACGGCGGTCGCTCCGTTGACGCCGGACACACCCGCGGCGATGGGCCTCGCGGGCTCCGGCTCCGCGCCCGAGACATCGCGCGCGGCCGCCTCCGCGGCGGCTTCGGCCGCACGTTCGGCATGGCGGTAACGCGGCGGAACCAGACCCTCCGCCCAGCGCGGGGCGCGCGGGGTGAAGCGCGGCAGAAGCAGCAGGAACAGGCCCACCGCACTCAGTGCGGCGATCGCCAGCACGATCCACATCGTGGCGGAATGCACCGAATACGCCACGGTGCCGAAGGCGATCAGGCCTGACCAGAAGTACATGATCATGACCGCGCGGCTGTGGGAATGCCCGAGTTCCAGCAGCCGGTGGTGGAGGTGCCCGCGGTCCGCGGCGAAGGGCGACTGGCCCTTCCAGGTGCGCCGCACGATGGCCAGGATCAGGTCCGCCATCGGGATCGCGATGACCGTGAGCGGCAGGATCAGCGGGATGTAGGCGGGGAGCATCGCGTGCGTCGCGTTGCGCTCACCGCCCGCGAACAGGGCCAGGGCGTCCGGGTCCACCTGCCCGGTGAGGGAGATGGCGGAGGCGGCCAGCACCAGGCCGATGAGCATCGAGCCGGAGTCGCCCATGAAGATCCGGGCGGGGTGCATGTTGTGCGGCAGGAAGCCCAGGCACATGCCCATCAGGATCGCGGCGAAGAGGGTCGCGGGCGCGGCCGACTCGATGCCGTAGCCGAACCAGATCCGGTACGCGTAGAGGAACAGCGCGGTGGCGGCGATGCAGACCATGCCGGCGGCCAGGCCGTCCAGGCCGTCGACGAAGTTCACGGCGTTGATGGTGATGACGACGAGTGCGACGGTGAGCAGGTTGCCCTGCCACTGGGTGAGCGGGACCGTGCCGATTCCCGGGACGGGGATCCACAGGATGGTCAGACCCTGCATCACCATCACGCCGGCGGAGATCATCTGCGCGCCGAGCTTGATCAGGGCGTCGAGCTCGAACTTGTCGTCGAGGACGCCGACCAGCCAGATCAGCGCCGCTCCGGAGAGCAGCGCCCGCGGTTCGTTCGAGAGCTCGAAGACGCCGTTGAGGTTCCGCAGGTGGTCCGCGACCAGCAGCCCCGCGCACAGACCGCCGAACATGGCGATGCCGCCCAGTCGCGGTGTGGGCTCGCGGTGCACGTCGCGGGCACGGATCTCCGGCATGGCCCCGGCCGCGATCGCGAACTTCCGCACGGGCCCGGTCAGCAGGTAGGTCACCGCGACCGTGACGCAAAGCGTCAGCAGATATTCACGCACGGGCTGCCCCAGATGTATCGCCGGCCATCTCAGCCCCACACATTAGCTGCGATGTCACCTCCACCGAGGACGCGAGGGGGCGGTATCCCGGTTCCTGTACGCCCTGCTTGTCCTGCTTACTCCCCGTAAGGGGGAAATCCCGTCGTGAGCTCGCCGACCTCCGTACGTGTTTTCACGCCATCTCCGTCCAGCGCCGCGGCGAACAGCGCCGCGATGCGGACCATCTCCGCCTCCCCCATCCCCTGGGTGGTCACGGCGGCCGTTCCCAGCCGGATGCCGCGCTGGTCCCCGTACGGGAGGGCGCAGGTGTCCAGCACGATCCCCGCGGCGGCCAGCCGGCCGCGGGCGGTCGGGCCGTCCACACCCAGCGGCGCCGGATCGGCGGTGATCAGATGGGTGTCGGTGCCGCCGGTGGTGAGGGTGAACCCGTGCTCCTGGAGCGCGCCCGCGAGCACCCGGGCATTGGCGACGACCCGGTGCGCGTACGTGGTGAAGGCCGGCCGGGCCGCCTCGCCGAAGGCCACGGCCTTGGCGGCGATGGTGTGCATCTGGGCCCCGCCCTGTGTGAAGGGGAACACCGCCCGGTCGACGCGCTCCGCGTACTCGGCGCCGCACAGCACCATGCCGCCGCGCGGGCCGCGCAGCACCTTGTGCGTGGTCGCGCAGACGATGTCGGCGTACGGGACGGGGCTGGGCGCGGCCCCGCCGGCCACCAGGCCGATCGGATGGGCGGCGTCCACGATGAGGTAGGCCCCGACCTCGTCGGCGATCTCCCGGAAGGCCGAGTACTCGGGGTGGCGGGGGTAGGAGATGGAGCCGCACACGATCGCCTTGGGGCGGTGCGCGTGGGCGAGGCTCTGGACCTGCCGGTAGTCGATGAGGCCGCTCCCGGCGTCGACGCCGTAGCCGACGAAGTCGAACCACCGCCCGGAGAAGTTGGCGGGCGACCCGTGGGTGAGGTGCCCGCCGTACGGGAGCCCCATCGCCAGCACGGTGTCCCCCGGCCGCAGCAGGGCGGCGTACGCGGCCAGGACGGCGGAGGATCCGGAATGCGGCTGCACGTTCGCGTGCTCGGCCCCGAAGAGCGCCTTGGCCCGCTCCACGGCGGTCCGCTCGGCCAGATCGGCGTACTCGCACCCGCCGTGGTGCCGGGCACCGGGGTACCCCTCGGCGTACTTGTTGGCGAGCGCGGACCCGAGCGCGGCGAGCACGGCGGTCGAGGTGAAGTTCTCCGCGGCGATCAGCTGCAACGTGGCGGCCTGCCGCTGCCGCTCCCCGGCCAGTACGTCGGCCATCTGCGGGTCCTGCGCGCGCAGCAGGTCCGTGGGCTGGGTGATGACGCTCATGGCGGCGCTCCAGGGGTACCGGGTACCAGCCACTGTAGGCCCGCGGACCCCTCGATGCCCTGTCAGCGCGCGGTGGCCCCTCCTCGACGCGGCGCTCGGGCCGCTCGGTCCCGGGGGCCTCCCGGGCTTCGTACCGCTGCGCCGGCCTGCGGCCGGCGAACGCTCAGCGCGCGGCGGTCACGCCCGTCAGGGCGGTCACGACCGGATCCAGCGCCTGGTTGATCTCGTCGCCGATCGAGCGGAAGAAGGTGATCGGGGCCCCGTACGGGTCGTACACCTCGTCCGCGTCGGGCGACGGCGCCAGCAGCCAGCCGCGCAGGGCTGCCGCGGCCCGGACGAGCGCCCGCGCCCGCTCCGCCATGCCGTCGTCCAGTGGCGGCAGCGTGGCCGGATCTATCGCCCGCACCAACCGGGTGAACTCCTTCAGCGTGAAGGTGCGCAGCCCCGCCGAGTGGCCCATCGAGATGACCTGGGCCCGGTGGTCACGGGTGGCGGTCAGCACCAGGTCGGCGCGTATGACGTGCTCGTCCAGCAGCTCCCGCCCGGTGAACCCGGACGCGTCGGCACCGAAGTCCGCCAGCACGGCGGCCGCGTTCGCCTCCATCGGGGCGCCTTCGTGGCCCCAGGTGCCGGCGCTCTCCACGATGAGGTCGCCGGTGACGAGGCCGCCGAGGCGGTGCGAGAGGGCATGCCTCGTCAGCCGCTCGGTGATGGGCGAGCGGCATACGTTCCCGGTGCTGACGTGGAGTATGCGGAAAGTGTTTCCCCCGGCTACCGCCGGGCGGTGCCCCCCTGCTATGCCACGCCCCTCAGGGCTCACGGGGCGACCTCGAGGTCGGGTACGACCTCCCGCAGCTGGTCTGCGGTGAGTGCCCCCTCGCGCAGCAGGACGGGAACCTTCCCGGTGACGTCGACGATCGACGACGGCTGGATGCCGGGCGTCGGGCCGCCGTCCAGGTACACGGACACGGAGTCCCCGAGCATCTCGCGCGCGGCGTCGCAGTCCTCGGGCGCCGGGTGACCGGACAGGTTGGCCGAGGACACGGCCATCGGGCCGACCTCGGTCAGCAGCTCGATCGCCACGGGGTGCAGGGGCATGCGTACGGCGACGGTGCCCTGGGTGTCCCCGAGGTCCCACGCCAGCGAGGGCTGGTGCTTGGCGACCAGCGTCAGCGCGCCCGGCCAGAAGGCGTCGACGAGCTCCCAGGCCTGCTCGGAGAAGTCCGTGACGAGGCCGTGGAGGGTGTTCGGGGAGCCGATGAGCACCGGGGTGGGCATACCGCGGCCCCGGCCCTTGGCGGCGAGCAGGTCGTGGACGGCCTCCGGGCTGAAGGCGTCCGCGCCGATCCCGTACAGGGTGTCGGTGGGCAGCACGACGAGCTCGCCGCGGCGCACGGCGGATGCGGCTTCACGCAGACCCGTCTTACGGTCCGTCGCGTCGTTGCAGTCGTATCGCCGGGCCATCAGCGGGCCTCCTCGTGCAGCAGGGGGGTGGCGGGAATCGTCGCGCCGGTCACGGCAGGGCCTTGCGGGCCGTCGCGAAGCGCGGGCGGTTGTTGAGGTCCGGGTGGTCGGCCGCGTCGGCCCAGCCCCGCTCCTCGGCGAAGATCCACGGAACCTGGCCGCCCTGGGTGTCGGCGTGCTCGATGACGACGATGCCGCCGGGTCGCAGCAGCCGGTGGGCGGTCCGCTCGATACCGCGGATGGTGTCGAGGCCGTCCTCGCCGGAGAAGAGCGCCATCTCCGGATCGTGGTCGCGGGCCTCGGGGGCGACGTACTCCCACTCGGTGAGCGGGATGTACGGCGGGTTGGAGATGACCAGGTCGACCTGGCCGTCGAGCTCGGGCAGCGCGCTCAGGGCGTCGCCCTGGTGGACGGTGACCCGGGAGCCCTCGGCGTTCTTACGGGTCCACCGCAGGGCGTCCTCGGACAGCTCGACCGCGTGCACGCGCGAGCGCGGCACCTCCTGGGCCATGGCCAGCGCGATGGCGCCGGAGCCGGTGCACAGGTCCACGATCAGCGGCTCGACGACGTCCATGGCGCGCACGGCGTGTATGGCCCAGTCCACGACCGACTCGGTCTCGGGCCGGGGCACGAAGACCCCGGGCCCGACCTGGAGCTCCAGGTACCGGAAGAAGGCGCGGCCGGTGATGTGCTGGAGCGGCTCGCGCGCCTCGCGGCGGGCGACGGCCTCCCAGTAGCGGGCGTCGAAGTCCGCGTCCTTGACGTGGTGCAGTTCCCCCCGTTTGACGCTGTGCACGAAGGCGGCGAGCTCCTCCGCGTCAAAGCGCGGTGAGGGCACGCCGGCGGCGGCCAGCCGCTGGGTGGCCTGGGCCACCTCGGCAAGCAGCAAGTTCACGCTGGTCCTCCGGGCTGCTGTCGTACGGGGGGTGGTGCGGGGGTCGGGTCAGTGCGCGGCCGCGAGCTTGGCCGCGGAGTCCGTGTCGACACAGGCCTGGATGACCGAGTCGAGGTCACCGTCGAGCACCTGGTCCAAGTTGTACGCCTTGAAACCGGTCCGGTGGTCCGAGA
This sequence comes from Streptomyces sp. NPDC001502, assembly GCF_042894785.1. NCBI lineage: Bacteria > Bacillati > Actinomycetota > Actinomycetes > Kitasatosporales > Streptomycetaceae > Streptomyces > Streptomyces sp. NPDC001502. The sequence continues at coordinate 298,339 of NZ_JBIAVW010000004.1, read as the reverse complement.
TCCGGTTTTCCGGGTAGTTGTACGTACGGATCTTCTCGGAACGGTCCACGGAGCGCACCTGGCTGCGGCGCACGTCCGAGGCCTCCTGCTCGGCGGCCTCCTGGGCCGCGGCCAGCAGCCGCGAGCGCAGGATGCGCATGGCCTGCTCCTTGTTCTGGAGCTGGCTCTTCTCGTTCTGGCAGGAGGCGACCACACCGGTCGGGATGTGCGTGATGCGCACGGCCGAGTCGGTGGTGTTGACGGACTGGCCGCCGGGGCCGGACGAGCGGTACACGTCGATGCGGAGGTCGTTCATGTTGATCTCGACCTCGACCTCCTCGGCCTCCGGGGTGACGAGCACGCCGGCGGCGGAGGTGTGGATGCGGCCCTGGGACTCGGTGGCCGGAACGCGCTGGACGCGGTGCACGCCGCCCTCGTACTTCAGGCGGGCCCACACGCCCTGGCCGGGCTCGGTGGCGCCGTTGCCGCCCTTGGTGCGGACGGAGACCTGGACGTCCTTGTAGCCGCCGAGCTCGGACTCGGTGGCGTCGATGATCTCGGTCTTCCAGCCCACGCGCTCGGCGTAGCGCAGGTACATGCGCAGCAGGTCGCCGGCGAACAGCGCCGACTCGTCGCCGCCCGCGCCCGCCTTGACCTCAAGGAGGACGTCCTTGTCGTCGCTGGGGTCGCGCGGAACGAGCAGCAGGCGGAGCTTCTCGGTGAGCTCTTCGCGCTGTGCGGTCAGTTCCTTGGCCTCGGCGGCGAAGTCGGGGTCGTCGGCCGCGAACTCCTTGGCCGTCTCGATGTCCTCGGCGGACTGCTTCCAGGCACGGAAGGTCGCGACGATCGGGGTCAGTTCCGCGTAGCGCTTGTTCAGCTTGCGCGCGTTGGCCTGATCCGAGTGGACCGAAGGGTCGGCGAGCTTCTTCTCAAGATCGGCGTGTTCGCCGACCAATTCCTCGACCGCTTCGAACATCGGGGGACTCCTGGGGTGAAAAGTGCGAAGGACTGCAGGGGGACGTGCCGGAACGACGACAAAGGCGCCGGTCCGGCCGCCCCCGAGTGGACAGGGGGCGGCCGGAGACCGGCGCCTGGGTCGCGCTACTTCTTGGCCGCACCCTTGCCGAAGCGCGCCTCGAAGCGGGCCACGCGGCCACCGGTGTCGAGGATCTTCTGCTTGCCCGTGTAGAACGGGTGGCACTCGGAGCAGACCTCGGCACGGATGGTGCCCTCGGTCAGGGTGCTACGGGTGGTGAACGACGCGCCGCAGGTGCAGCTGACCGCGGTCTCGACGTACTCGGGGTGAACATCGCGCTTCAAGGTGTCTCCTAGATTCGGGAGGGCGCCGGGTCGCAGGAGCCGAATTGCGTACTGCGTGAACCGGGGCCGACAGACCAGTCTGCCAGGACCGGGCCGCCTGTCAAAATTCTGAGGACGCCTCCCTCAACGGCATGGGGTCGCCGTCTATTCCGCACCGGCCCGCGGACCCTGCCGGGAGGGGCCCTACTGGACGATCGACCCGGCGGCGCTCTTGTCCCCGGAGGAGTTCACGGTGGCCTCGGCCGGGATCGGCCGGTCCGCCAGCAGGGCGTCCCAGACCATCTTCGTCTCCTTGGTGAGCGGGGCCACGCGGTTCGGGTCGCGGGGGTCCGTGGTCACCGGCAGCGTGATCATCTGCATGTCCTGGGCGTCGATGCCCTGGAGCCCCTGGGCGAAGCCCATGAGGGACTTCACATCACCGAGCGCCTTGTCGGTGGTGATCGCCTTGGTCGCGGAGTCGGCGATGCCGAGCAGCTTCTTGGGGTTGTCGAAGACCCCGATGCCCTTCACCTGCTTGATGAGCGCCTTGATGAAGGCCTGCTGGAGCTGTATTCGGCCCAGGTCGCTGCCGTCGCCGACGCTCTTGCGGGTGCGTACGAGGCCGAGGGCCTGCTCCCCGTCGAGCCGGTTGGTGCCGGCCGCGAGGTCGAGGTGGCTGGACCCGTCCTTGATCGGCTTCGTGGTGGTCACCTCGACGCCGCCGAGGTTGTCGATGATCTTCTTGAAGCCGGTGAAGTCGACCTCTATGTAGTGATCCATACGGATCCCCGACATCTTCTCGACGGTCTTGACCGCGCAGGCGGCCCCGCCGGTGGTGAACGCCTCGTTGAACTGGGTGCGCTGGCCACCGGGGTCGGTCTTCCCGCCCGCCGTCGCGCAGGAGGGCCGGGAGATCATGGTGTCGCGGGGTATCGACACGACGCTGGCCTTCTCGTGGCCCTCGTACAGGTGGATGATCATCGCCGTGTCGGAGCGGGCGGAGCCGCCGTCGTCCTGGCCGTACTCGCCGTTGGCGCCGCCCCGGGAGTCCGAGCCGAGGACGAGGATGTCCATCGAGCCGTTGTCGACGTTCTGCGGGCGGTCGGTGCCGAGGGCCTGGTCGATGTCGACGGTCTTCAGATTGCCGTTGAACTTGAAGTAGAAGTAGCCGAGGCCCGCTCCCCCCAGCAGGACCACCGCCGCGGCGCTCCAGGCGGCGACGGCGACGGCCCTGCGGCGCTTCGCCGGTTTGCGGCGGGCGCGCCGGGCCGCGGCACGTCCGCCGTGGTCCTTGCTCTCCTCGGTCATGCTCTCCTCAGTCCTGTGTCCGGTCCCCTGGTCGTTCGGCCCGCCGTCCACCCGCGGTTCCTCTGACACAGACGGGCGTACGCCGCGCAGGGTTCCATTCCGGCCCGAACCGCCCTACCGGGGCCCAGCCGCCCTGCCAGGGCCCAGCCGCCCCGCTGGAGCGCCCGTACCCCGTAAAGCCGCCCGTACGCGCGACAGCCCCCGCCGCGGGTGCGGCGGGGGCTGTCGCGTGATGCGCGTGCCGGACGTCAGTCGTCGTTCTTGCCCGACGGGGTCGTCTTCGCGATCTGCATCAGGAACTCGGCGTTCGACTTCGTCTGCTTCATCTTGTCGAGCAGCAGCTCGATCGCCTGCTGCGAGTCGAGCGCGTGCAGCACCCGGCGCAGCTTCCAGACGATGGCGAGCTCCTCCGCGTTGAGGAGGATCTCCTCCTTGCGGGTGCCCGACGGGTCGACGTCGACGGCCGGGAAGATGCGCTTGTCGGCGAGCTTCCGGTCGAGCTTGAGCTCCATGTTGCCGGTGCCCTTGAACTCCTCGAAGATCACCTCGTCCATGCGCGAGCCGGTGTCGACGAGCGCGGTGGCCAGGATGGTCAGCGAGCCGCCGTCCTCGATGTTGCGCGCGGCACCGAAGAAGCGCTTCGGCGGGTACAGCGCGGTCGAGTCGACACCACCGGACAGGATGCGGCCGGAGGCGGGCGCCGAGAGGTTGTACGCACGGCCCAGACGGGTGATGGAGTCCAGCAGGACGACCACGTCGTGACCCAGCTCGACGAGACGCTTGGCGCGCTCGATGGCCAGCTCGGCGACGGTGGTGTGGTCCTCGGCCGGGCGGTCGAAGGTCGAGGAGATGACCTCGCCCTTGACCGACCGCTGCATGTCGGTGACCTCTTCCGGACGCTCGTCGACCAGGACGACCATCAGGTGGCACTCGGGGTTGTTGACGGTGATCGCGTTGGCGATCGCCTGCATGATCATGGTCTTGCCGGTCTTCGGCGGGGCCACGATCAGACCGCGCTGGCCCTTGCCGATCGGCGACACGAGGTCGATGATGCGGGTGGTCAGCACGCCCGGGTCGGTCTCCAGACGGAGCCGGTCCTGCGGGTAGAGCGGGGTCAGCTTCTGGAACTCCGGGCGGCCACGGCCGGATTCGGGCGCCATGCCGTTCACCGAGTCCAGACGCACGAGGGCGTTGAACTTCTCGCGGCGCTCGCCGTCCTTGGGCTGACGGACCGCACCGGTGGTGTGGTCACCCTTGCGCAGACCGGCCTTGCGGACCTGGGCGAGGGACACGTACACGTCGTTGGGACCGGGCAGGTAGCCCGAAGTCCGGATGAACGCGTAGTTGTCGAGGATGTCGAGGATGCCCGCGACGGGGATCAGCACATCGTCGTCGGCGACCTGCGGCTCGCTCGGCGCGAACTCGTCGCGGCCACGCCGGCCACGACGGTCGCGGTAGCGGCCGCGCCGGCCACGACGGCCGTCCTCACCGTCGAAGTCGTCCTGGGGGCCGTTGTCCTGGCGGTCCTGACGGCCCTGCTGACCCTGGCTCTGGCTCTGGCCCTGGCCGCGGCCGCCCTGCTGCTGACGGTCGGCGCGCTCCTGACGGCCGCCGCCCTGTCCGCCCTGGCCACCCTGCGCGCCCTGGCCCTGACCCTGGCCGCCCTGGCCCTGGTCGTCGGCCTTGGCGCCGCGGTCACGGCGGTCGCGCTGACGGTCGGTGCGCTCGGCACGGTCACCGCGGTCACGGCGGTCGCGACGGCCACGGCCTTCGCCGTCCTGACCCTGCGCCTGGCCGGCGGAGACCGCGGTGGCGGCTTCGGCCTTGGCCTCGGACGGGGCGGTGGCGGCGGGCGCGGTCTCGGTCTTCTGCTCGACCTGTACGGCGACGGGGGCCGAGGCCTCCGGGCTGCCGGAGGGGGCCGTGGCCCGACGCCGGCGGCGCTCGCCGACCGGGGCGTCGTCTCCCCCGCTCTCGGCTGCGCTCGCGCGGGAGGGGCCCCCTGCCGGCTGGCCCGGGATCTCGATCTGCGCCTGCGCGGCGGGCTTCTCGGCGGGCGCCTCGGCGGCGGCCTCACCCGTGCGGGCCTTGCTGGTGGCGCGGCGCTTCGGCTTGGCCTCGGCGGTGTCTGCGGCAGTGGAGGCGGCGGCCTTGGGGGCACCGCTGCCCGCCTGCGCCTCCTTGATGACCTCGATCAGCTGGCTCTTGCGCATCCGCGCGGTGCCCCTGATCCCGAGGCCCGACGCGACCTGCTGCAGCTCGGCCAGGACCATGCCGTCAAGGCCGGTGCCGGTGCGTCGACGCTTGGGTGCGGCGCCCGCGGCGGGGGCACTGGTGTCGACAGAGGTGTCGGCAGCGCCCATCAGATCGGTGGTGTCGCTCACGAAGGGTCCTTCCCTGGAGCGGACGTCGGCCTGTCTGGCTCGGCGACCGGTTGTGCTGTCCGACAGCAGTCCTAGGTGTGGACCGTGCCGGGGCGGTGGTCCGCCGGTAGAAATACGGCGGAAGAAACGTGCATGGCTGGTTCCGGCGAGAAGCCCCCGAGCTGAAAGCGTGGGAATGTCACGCCGATTCCGGAGCGTGCTCGAAACTGCTGGAAGTGATCAAAGCAGTCGGGGAGGCTCCCGGAAGAAATGTGGTCCCGGATGGGGACACTGAGCACCGAGCCATGACGGCTTCCGATGCGCACTTGAGACTAACACTACCGGATCCAATAGATATTCCCCCTCTCAATCACCGGCAATCGCGCCCTTCCGTGCGGGCGGCCTGCCCTGGCCGCCCGCCCCTGACCGGCTGTGCACTCCGGGAAAGCGGGTCTAGCCGCCCTGGGTGCCCAGCGGAAGTACGCTCGCGCCCGCGGCGTCGAGTGCGAGCCGGTTGGCCGCCCACCCGTCGCCCGCGAGCTGCGCGACCTTGTCGGCCGCGCCGTTGTCGACCAGCGCGAGGACCGTGGGGCCCGCGCCGGAGATGACCGCGGGGATCCCGTCCGCCCGCAGCCTGTTGACGAGTGCCACGCTCTCGGGCATCGCCGGGGACCGGTACTCCTGGTGGAGCCGGTCTTCGGTGGCCGGCAGGAGCAGCTCGGGGCGCCTGGTCAGGGCTTCCACGAGCAGGCCCGCGCGGCCCGCGTTGGCAGCCGCGTCCACATGCGGGACGGAACGCGGCAGCAGGCCGCGCGCCGTCTCCGTGAGGACCGGCTTGGAGGGTACGAAGACCACCGGAACGATGGATTCGGCGGGCTCCATCCGGATCGCCTTGGCGCTGCCGCCGTCCATCCAGGCGAGGGTGAATCCGCCGAGCAGACAGGCGGCGACGTTGTCGGGGTGGCCCTCGATCTCGGTGGCGAGCTCCAGCAGCGCCGCGTCGTCGAGCTTGGCCTCGCCGCCTATGGTCACGGCGCGGGCGGCGACGATGCCGGCGCAGATGGCGGCGGAGGAGGAGCCGAGGCCGCGGCCGTGCGGGATGCGGTTGGCGCAGACGACCTCCAGGCCGCGCGGCTGGCCGCCCAGCAGGTCGAAGGCGGTGCGCATGGAGCGTACGAGCAGGTGGCTCTCGTCCCGCGGGAGGGTGTCGGCGCCCTCGCCCGCGATGTCGATGTTCAGGCCGGAGTCGGCCACCCGGACGACTACGTCGTCGTAGAGCCCCAGGGCCAGGCCCAGGGCGTCGAAGCCCGGGCCGAGGTTGGCACTGCTGGCGGGGACGCGCACCCGTACGGCGGCGGCGCGGAACGCTGGACCGGCCATCGTCCGATGACACTCCTTGTGACTGTGCGAGATCTTCGCTCTTCGCTGGCTCGCTGCGAATGTACTGGAGAACGTACGACACCCGAAGGCCCTCGGGGCAGCACCGCAGTCATATGCGCGGTGGCGGATGTAGGTACAGCGTATCGAAGGAAGGTTCTCTCGCGACATAGGGCGCACGGGAGGCGCACGATGCGTGTCGCGGACTTCGACCGAATTCGACCGACTTCAGCCGCATTTTTGTTGTCGTACGGGGTGAGTTGCCGGGTTCCGAAGGGTCTCGGGAAGGCCTCTGCGGGCCCTCACGCGCCCTCCGGAACCCGGCTCACACGGTGCTGCGGTACTGCGGTACTGCTGCGGCACCGGGGTGGTGCCGCGGTGTCGCGGTGCCGCCTTTGCGGTGCTGCGGTCAGACCAGGCCGAGGCGCACGGCGGCGGCTTCGGCGTCCACCGGAACGGTGACCGGCTGCGGAGCGCCGGCGATCGCCCAGTCGGGGTCCTTCAGGCCGTTGCCCGTGACGGTGCACACGATCTTCTGACCGGGGTCGACCAGGCCCAGCTCGGCGGCCTTGAGCAGACCGGCCACGGAGGCGGCCGAGGCGGGCTCGACGAAGACGCCCTCCTGCGCGGCCAACAGGCGGTAGGCGGCGAGGATCTGGCGGTCCGTCACCTCGTCAATGAAGCCGCCCGACTCGTCACGCGCGGCCAGCGCGTAGTCCCAGGAGGCCGGGTTGCCGATCCGGATCGCGGTGGCGATGGTGTGCGGCTCCTTGACGATCTCGCCGCGCACGATGGGCGCCGAACCGGAGGCCTGGAAACCCCACACACGGGGCGTACGGGTGGACAGGCCGTCGGCCTTGTACTCCTTGAAGCCCTTCCAGTACGCGGTGATGTTGCCCGCGTTGCCGACCGGCAGCACGTGGATGTCGGGTGCGTCACCCAGCGCGTCGACGATCTCGAACGCGGCCGTCTTCTGGCCCTCGATGCGCACCGGGTTGACCGAATTGACCAGCGCGACCGGGTAGTTGTCGGAGAGCGCGCGGGCCAGGTTCAGGCAGTCGTCGAAGTTGCCGTCCACCTGCAGGATCTTGGCTCCGTGCACCAGGGCCTGGCCCATCTTGCCGAGCGCGATCTTGCCGCGGGGCACGAGCACCGCGCAGACCATCCCGGCGCGCACCGCGTACGCGGCGGCGGAGGCGGAAGTGTTGCCGGTGGAGGCGCAGATGACCGCCTTCGCACCCTCTTCCTTGGCCTTGGTGATCGCCATGGTCATGCCGCGGTCCTTGAAGGACCCCGTGGGGTTCGCCCCCTCGACCTTCAGGTGCACTTCGCAGCCGGTGCGCTCGGAGAGCACCTGGGCGGGGACGAGGGGAGTACCACCCTCGCGGAGCGTCACCACGGGAGTCGTGTCCGTCACCGGCAGGCGGTCCCGGTACTCCTCGATGATGCCGCGCCACTGGTGGGTGCGATTGCTGCTCATGGGTCCTTACTCCCCTTCAACACGCATGATGCTGGCGACACCGCGGACGGTGTCCAGCTTCCGCAGCGCCTCGACGGTCCCGGAGAGGGCGGCGTCGGGTGCGCGGTGAGTGACGACGACGAGGGAGGCCTCGCCGTCCTTGCCCTGCTGGCGGACGGTGTCGATCGAGACACCGTGCTCCGCGAAGGTGGTCGCCACCTGGGCGAGGACGCCCGGCTTGTCCGCCACATCGAGGCTGATGTGGTAGCGGGTGACGACATCCCCCATGGGGCTGACCGGCAGCTGGGTGTACGCCGACTCGCCGGGCCCCGTTGCCTCGGCGAGCTTGTTGCGGGCGACGGCGACGAGGTCGCCGAGGACCGCGGACGCGGTGGGCGCGCCGCCCGCGCCGGGCCCGTAGAACATGAGCCGCCCGGCGGCCTCCGCCTCGACGAAGACCGCGTTGTACGCCTCGCGGACGGAGGCGAGCGGGTGGGTGAGCGGGATCATCGCCGGGTGGACGCGGGCGGTGACGGACTCGCCGTCGGCGGCGCGCTCCAGGATGGCGAGGAGCTTGATGGTGCAGCCCATCCGCTTGGCGGAGGCGAAGTCGGCCGCGCTGACCTCGGTCATGCCCTCGCGGTACACGTCGTCCAGGCGGACGCGGGTGTGGAAGGCGATGCCGGCCAGGATCGCGGCCTTGGCGGCGGCGTCGTAGCCCTCGACGTCGGCGGTCGGGTCGGCCTCGGCGTACCCGAGGGCCGTGGCCTCGTCGAGCGCCTCCTGGTAACCGGCGCCGGTGGAGTCCATCTTGTCGAGGATGAAGTTCGTCGTGCCGTTGACGATGCCCATCACGCGGTTGATCTTGTCGCCCGCGAGCGACTCGCGCATCGGGCGGACCAGCGGGATGGCGCCGGCGACGGCGGCCTCGTAGTAGAGGTCGAGACCGTGCTGCTCCGCCGCGGCGTGCAGCGCGGCGCCGTCCTGGGCGAGCAGCGCCTTGTTCGCGGAGACCACGGAGATGCCGTGCTCGAACGCGGTGGTGATGAGGGTGCGCGCGGGCTCGATGCCGCCGATGACCTCGATGGCGATGTCGATGTCACCGCGTTTGAGGAGAGCGGTCGCATCGGTGGTGACCAGCTCGGGGTCGATGCCCTCACGGACCTTGGAGGGGCGGCGCACGGCCACGCCGGCGAGCTCGACGGGCGCGCCGATCCTCTGCGCGAGGTCGTCGGCGTGCGTCGTCATGATGCGAGCCACTTCTGAGCCGACCACTCCACAGCCCAGCAGCGCCACCTTCAGCGGACGCGTACGCATCATTCGACCTACGCCTTTCGATCTTCCATCAGTACCCCGCGGGCGGTTTGCCCGCCGGGTGGAACCAGTCTCACTCAATGGACAGCAGTTTCCATCCTCGGTCCATTGAGTGAGACACCTATTTCATCATCCGAGGTCGAGACGCAGGAGATCTTCCTCCGTCTCTCGGCGGACGATCACTCGGGCCTGTCCGTCACGCACGGCGACGACGGGCGGGCGCAGAGCGTGGTTGTAGTTGCTGGCCATGGAGCGGCAGTACGCGCCGGTGGCCGGGACGGCCAGGAGGTCACCGGGCGCGAGGTCGGCGGGCAGGAACGCGTCCTTCACGACGATGTCGCCGCTCTCGCAGTGCTTGCCGACGACGCGGACGAGCATGGGCTCGGCGTCGGAGGTGCGGGAGACCAGGGAAATGGAGTACTCGGCGTCGTACAGGGCGGTGCGGATGTTGTCGGACATCCCGCCGTCGACGCTCACGTAGGTCCGCAGGCCTTCCAGCGGCTTGATCGTCCCCACCTCGTACAGCGTGAAGGCGGTCGGGCCGACGATGGCGCGGCCGGGCTCGACCGAGATCCGGGGGGCGCGCAGTCCGGCGCTCTCGCACTCCCGGGCCACGATCTCGTGCAGGGCCTTGGCGATCTCGTGGGGCTCGCGCGGGTCGTCGTTCGAGGTGTACGCGATACCGAGGCCACCGCCGAGGTCGATCTCGGGCAGCTCCACCCCGTGCTCGTCCCGTACGGCGGCCAGCAGCCGCACGACGCGCTTGGCGGAGACCTCGAAGCCGGCCATGTCGAAGATCTGCGAACCGATGTGGGAGTGGACGCCGAGCAGCTCCAGCGAGTCGTGCCCGAGCGCCCGGCGCACGGCCTCGGCGGCGGAACCGTCGGCCACCGCGATGCCGAACTTCTGGTCCTCGTGCGCGGTGGCGATGAACTCGTGGGTGTGCGCCTCGACGCCGACCGTCACGCGGATCTGGACGGGCTGGCGTACACCCAGCTCACGGGCGATGTGCGCGACGCGGGCGATCTCCTGGAAGGAGTCGAGCACGATGCGCCCGACCCCGGCCTCGACGGCCCGGCGGATCTCGCCCTCGGACTTGTTGTTGCCGTGGAAGGCGATCCGCGAGGCGGGCATCCCGGCGGCGAGCGCGGTGGTCAGCTCCCCACCGGAACACACGTCGACGTTCAGCCCCTCCTCCTTCAGCCACTTCACGACGGCCTTGGAGAGGAACGCCTTGCCGGCGTAGAACACGTCGGCGTCGGGACCGAAGGCGTGTGCCCAGGCCCGGCACCGGGACCGGAAGTCCTCCTCGTCGAGGAAGTAGGCCGGGGTCCCGAACTCCTCGGCGAGCTTGGTGACTTCGATCCCGCCCACGGCGACGACCCCGTCAGCCGTACGCTCGACGGTCCGGGCCCAGACCTTCTCGTCGAGCGCGTTCAGGTCGGCGGGCGGCGGGGAGTAGTGCCCCTCGGGCAGGACGTCGGCGTGGCGGGGCCCGGCGGGGTGCGCGGAACGGCTCATCGGTATCTCTCTTCGCGGGTCACAAGCGTGTCGGTGCGTCTATGCCGAGCAGGGCCAGGCCGCCGGCCAGCACCGTCCCGGCGGCTTCGGCAAGAGCCAGCCGGGCACGGTGGGCGGCCGAGGGTTTCTCGTCGCCCTTGGGCAGGACGCGGTACTGGAAGTCGAGCAGCGCGTCGGCCAGCTCGACGAGGTGGCGGGCGAGCCGCTCGGGCGCACGGTGGTGCGCGGCGGCTTCGAGGACGAGGGGGTGGTCGGCGAGGACGCGCAGCAGGGCGGGAGCGTCGACGTCGTCACCGGCTTCGGGGCGGAACCCGAGCTGCTGGGCATTGCGTACGAGCGCGTGGGCGCGGGCATGGGCGTACCGCACCCGGAAGAGCTCGTTCCCCTCCCCTTGTACGAGCAGCGCGTCGCAAAACTCGGGGGTCTCGCGGGCGGGGGTGGTCAGCACGGCCCAGGCAACGGCGTCGGCCCCGTACCGCGCGAGCACGTCCCCGTCACGGCGGGCGACCGGCGCGACGGCGAGCTCCGGCCCGGGCCGGACGCCCTGCAGGGCCTCGATCCGTGCGACGGCGGCCCGTACGAGGCGCTCGCGCAGCTCCCGGGACGGCGCGTCCGGGACCTCGATCACCGCTACGGGGCGCACGTCACGCACCAGCCGGGCGGCGGAAACGGTACTCAGCGAGAAGTTCAGGAACCCGGCCCCGGTGACCTCGACACCCTCGATCCCGGCCACGCCGCCCAACCGGCGAGCGAGCACCTCGGCGACCTCGGCCGGCCGCGCTCCGGCACCCTTCGCGATCTGGAAGGCGACGGGAGTGGCGTACTCCCCCACCCCGCCGGGCCGGGTCCGCTCGACCACCACGCGCGCAGGCACCGCCCCGCCCAGCTCACCGTCCTCGACGGCGCGGCGCACGGCGCTCACGACGCAACGGGAGAGGTCGGCGGGGGTCACGGGACCCAGCCTAGGGGAGACGCACCGTCATCAGTCGAAGGGTTTCGCCATGTGAACAGCGCACTGGACAGGCGGCACCGGCGAGGACGGCGCTCTACTGGAGGGGACCGCCCCTCCCCCTCCCGGCGGGCGCCCCTTTCCTGCCGTCGCTCCGGTCCTTGCACTCGATCAGCCGGCGCACGACGCGTACCAGCTCGGTGGGCTCGAACGGCTTCGCGAGGAAGGCGTCCACCCCGGCCGCGATCCCGGCCTCGACCTCATGCTGCGTACAGGCGCTGACGATGGCGACGGGCACATCCCTGGTCCGCGGATCGGCCCGCAACTGCGCGGCCGCCCCGAACCCGTCCAGCCGCGGCATGACCACATCAAGGGTGATCACGTCAGGACACACCCGATGCACGACGTCCAGACACTCGGCACCATCGTTCGCGGTCACGACCTCGAAGCCCTCCAGCTCGAGATTGACCTTGATCAGCTGCCGGATGACCTTGTTGTCGTCGACAACAAGCACCCGGCCCGAGACGCCTGGCACAACTCGAGAGTAGGTCCGCCCGGGCCCCCGCGTCCGGGTTTTCGCCACTTCCACCCCCTGCGGGCGAACCACTCCCTCCTCCCCCGCAAACCGGTTCCTGATCACCCCACGGAAGCTGGTAGTGTTCAACCCGTCGCAGCAACACCAGTGACGCGCCCCCGTAGCTCAGGGGATAGAGCAACGGCCTCCGGAGCCGTGTGCGCAGGTTCGAATCCTGCCGGGGGCACTTCGCAGGGAGTGCCCAAAGACCCCGCCATCAGCGCCTTCGCTGAGACGGGGTCTTCGCGTATGCGCAGCCAACTGCCGTGCTGTGCAGCCGCACGACAGCACCTGCGGCCTACGCGCGGCCCAGAACGCCACCGCAACCGCGCGGGTCAGCCCCCGCCGGTGAAGAAGAGCATGAAGATCCATGAGCTGTCGGCGGCGCCGTTAGGGTCCTCGGCATGACCAGCGATGTGCCGACCTGCCCGGGGTGCAGCCAAGCGATGGAGTTCGGCGGATTCGTGCTCTGTCAGCGGGAGGACGACGGCAAACGGGTCTGCCGGGGTGTGGGGAAGTGCCCGACTCCGCAGGGCTGAATACTATTTCCGGATAGGCCCGAAGAACCATTCCATCCGGAATGAGTGCAGAACCGAGCGGCACCCGTGGGCGCGCTTCCTCCTGGGGGAAATGGAATGGGCCGACGACCCGAGCCGCACCAGTCATCTGCGGACCTTCATAAGGAACGATACAAACGGTGTCGTTTCCGATGCCCAAGTCTGACGAATCACAGGATCCCACGGCGAGGAACCGGGCCTGGCCAGGGAAATTCCTGTCTGCGGTAAAGAACTACACGGTCGCCAAAGAACTGCACGGTCGCCGGATTCGCTGGCGGGCATATCGGTGCTCCGAGCGTGGGACGGGCGCCGCCCGTAGAGGGCCTGCGCTACGCCTCGCGCCTGCGCACGCCGCGCCTGTGAGGCGCCGGCCGCGGATCGCCTCCCTGGTGCTCGACGCAAGCGGCGGGAACAGAGTCAGTCCAGGAATCCTGAAAGCTGCTGGCCCACGTGGAAGTCGTCCATGTGGATCCGGCAACTCCTCGTGTCGGCCACAGCGTTGATCGCATCGCAATAGGCACGCATCTCCAGCGTTCCGGTGCTCGGGAGGCCCGTCACGCCGAGCCAGTGTGTCTTTCCGTTGGTGGAGCCGGAGGTCACGCGTTTGTCGTAGTGCCTCAAACGCAGTCGATCCGTGGGCGGACGACTCATCGGCGAGGTCACGACCCACTGGCCGCCGTCCCAGATCGACCACTCACCAGTGGGGTTGATGGTCGGATGCGGGGCTATCTTCACCCCCTCCGTCAGGACCTCGATGTAGAGCGAGACCTGCTCGAAGTACACGCTCATGTAGCTCTCGGGCGCGAGGATGTCGATGTACATCTCCACCGGAACGTCGGGAGAGTTGGCGAGCGGTCTGAGACCTGTGGTTCCGACGAACAGAATCTCGGACCTGCAGTCGGGCGGCTCTTTCGTGTACTTGGCCATGGACGGGTCCCTTCAGCAGCCCGAGCTGTCACCTGTGGCTCGGGATCCTCCGCAGGGCAATGCGCGGCCTGCGAGGCACGAAGTACGCGGCCCGGCTTCGGTATGTTCACGAAGTTCCAGCTCACCGCGCTTTTTCCATTCAAGCACCGGCCTGACCCGACTGCCAGTCAGTGCTCCGGCCGCAGATCGTGGTCTACGAGGCCGACGCGCGGCCTGTCGGCGGTGCCGGCCAGTGCCCGGGCGGGTCCAACCGGTCCCCCACGGCGACGGTCCCGTCGTCGTCCGGGGTGTCGTCGGGGAGCACCCGCAGAGAGCGGCTGCGTCTTGTCCTTCTCGGCGGAGCCCGGAACTCGCCCAAAGGTGAGGGAGCTTGGCCCGGGGGTGCCATGCACGTTCGGTTTCGGCCCGTGAGAGAAAATGGGCCTCCGATCGGTCAAGGGAGTGTCGGGATGACCTATGTGCTGCAAGCCGTGATCGCCGGAGATGAGCTGCTACGGGTTGCTTTGCGGGACCTGCCTGCGGCCCGGGTGGCGCCTCTCGGCCAGGGCCTGTCGCTGGCCCCGATGACCGGCAAACTGTTTGCTGCCGTCGCGGACGGAACCGACGTGGATCATTTGGGGTTCTGGCGGCTGCCGGGAGGCTTCGACCGGCTCCTTGCCGAATGGTCGACCGCTGGGCCGCTGGCCTACGTGGAAGCCGAGTACTTCGGTGGTGTGGGCGAGCAGCACGCTGCGGTCTGGGCCGGCGGTGCCATCACGCTGGGACCGCTTCACGTGCAGGAGGGCCAGCCGACACCCCCTGCGGGCAGCCCGATCTCCCAGGCCTTGCGGCGGCTGGGCGTGCTGACGAGCGCCACAGAAGACGAGTTCTCAGCCGCGGGCCTGGGCCGGCATCGCCACAGTGAGGGCTGGATCGCCTGAGCAACGGCTTCCAGAGTCCCGCCAACGGGCAAGTTCCCGGCTCCGCCCGGCTCGCCGGAGGCGTAGGAGGCCATGGTCTCTTGCCCCGTGGCGGCTCCTCCTCAAAGCCGCTCCGCCGGCCTATTCCTGGATCGGCAGGTCGGGATGGGTGAACACGAAGATCATGTACGCGACTGCCGCAGCCGTCCCTACGGACGAGAGCGCCAGGGCGGTCAGCGGCTGATCGCGACTCGTGCCGTGACGCGAGGCGGCGCGATAGCCGAGGGAACCCAGGACAAGACCTGCAAGGCCGAGGGGCAGGGCCAGCATCCAGACGAGCATCCAGAACGGGCAGCAGAACCAGAAGGCAACGGAAGCGCCGCCGAAGGCGACGGCCAGACCCGACCGCCTCGATTTGTCACCCGGCGCGCCATCGACGTGTGTCATGCGCTGATCAAAGCAGCATGGTGGCGAAGGCGAGCAGCCGGGGCTGTGTCGGATCCCTCGGCCAGTCGGGCGGCTTGGGGATCGGCGCGTCGCTGCCGGCCCGGAGGCAGATGCGGGTGGCGCCGGGCCGGAACTCGTGTGCGTGGACATCCGTACAGAGTCTGACGGCCTGGCCTCTGGCGGAGCTGAAGGAGCTGCCCGATTTCAGTCCGGGCTGCTGGGGGCAGGAGGCAGGACCGCCGGCCCCCGATCGCCCCCGGATGCATGACACGGGTGTCAATGCGGGGGCGACACCGCGTCCGCGTGGGCCCGGGCGGTTCCGGTGGTCCGTACGAGGGGGGTGGGGCGGGGTCTGTGGGATCTGAGGGGTGGGTAGGTGTGGGGTGCGTGCGTACGTTGGGGGTGAGGCTGCATGGCGCCGCTGGCCAGGTGCCTTGTGGCGGGCTCTGACGATCGAGAAGGGGCGGCGCGGATGCGTGAGCTGGTGGAGACGGCGCGGCGGTGGGTGGCCGAGGGGCGGGCCGGGTATCTGGCCCGGCCCGTGACCGAGCAGGGCTTCGGGCCCCGGGATCCGGCCGGGGCCGTGCTCATCGATACGCGGGGGGAGTGTGTCGGCACGCTCTACCGCGGGGTGTTCGACGCCGAGCTCGCCGCCGAGGTCGCGGCCCTGCCGGCCGGGGTCACGGCGCGGGTGTGCGAGGTGTCCGTACGGGCAGCCGAGGCCGTGGCCGCGAGGCTGACCTGCGGCGGGCAGGCGGAGGTGCTGCTGCAGCCGCTCTCGGCGATCCCGGCCCAGTGGTGGGAGCTGCTCGGCGACGGGGTCGGGGTGGCGTTGGTGACCCGACTGAACGAGGCCGCGGACCGGGCCGCCAGTGAGGTCGTACGGGCCACGGACGCGCCCGGTGACGACGCCGGGCGGCGGGCGGGCGAGCTGCTGGCGACCCGGCGGGCCGGGCGGGACGCGCTGTACGCGGAGTCGGGGCTGGTGCTGGTCGAGGCGTTCCCCTCGGCCCCGTACGTGGTCATCGGGGGCGGCGGTGAGCTCGCCGAGATCATCGAGCGGCAGGCGCTGCTGCTGGGCTGGGAGGCCGTGCTGGTCACCGGCCCGGAGGAGGCCGCCAAGGTGCTGGAGGCGCGCCGGGACGCCGCGTGCCTGGTCATGCTGAGCCACGAGGAGTCGTTCGACGTGCCGACGCTGCGGGTGGCCCTGGCCCAGGAGGTGCCGTACGTCGGCGCGCTGGGCTCCCGCAAGACCACGGCCCGGCGACGGGAGGGGCTGCTCGCGGCCGGGGTCACCGAGGCCCGGTTGGCACGGGTGCACGGACCGATCGGCCTGGACCTCGGCGCCCGCACCCCGGCGGAGACCGCGCTGGCGATCTGCGCCGAGATCCTGGGGGCACTCGGGGAGCGCAAGGCCGCCGGGACCCTGCGGGACGCCGACGGCCCCATCAACTCCTAGCGGACGGAAGGGCTTTCACTTCCCCAGGGCTCGCTTGAGCTGTGTCTTGTTCATCTCCGAGCGGCCGTGGACGTTGCGGCGCCGGGCCTCGGCGTAGAGCTGTTCGTACGTGGGGCCCTGCGCGCCCGAGTGGGAGTGCAGGCCCCCGCGCCGCGACGAGGAGATGTCCTCGACGGATTCCCTGCTCGCGGTCCGGGATTCGCCGGCCCGGGCACGTTCCTTGTTCACCGTCCGGGCGGCGATCTCCTGCGCCTTCTCCTCGGGCTCGCCGCGCCGCTCCAGGCCTTCCTTGATGTGCTCGTACTGCCGTTCGCGCTTCGGGGAAGATCCGCGGGGCATGGCCGGCCTCCTTCTCGTTCGGTGTGTACGCACACCGCGTGTACCCCGGATGGCCCAAGGCATCCAGGGCATAGCGAAGCATTTCGGACCTGAGTACGGGAACATGGTCGCTATGGACACGACTCTGAGCGTGGACGCGACCCTCGCCGACATCGCATGGTTCCTGGTCGTCGGCATCCTCGTCGCCGGCTTCCTGCTGGGCGGCTTCCTGCTGGGCAAGAAGGTACGGGCCAAGGAGCCACCCCCGCCCACCCCCGAGAGTCAGCCGCATCTGCCCGAGGGCGGCGCGGTCTACGAGGTCCGCGAGGAGCGGGACCAGGTGGAGATCCCGGAGGGTGGCCTGCGGCCGCACGAGATGCAGGGCTACGGGAACTTCGGCTCCACCACCTCCAGTCATCCGGACGAGGTCCGGGCGGAGCGGGAGTCCGGCTACAAACTCCCGGAGGGGCCGGGACCGCATCCGCAGCCGGGGGCTCCGCCGGACGCAGGGCGTGGCGCCCACGCCTGACCCGCCCGCTCCGTCACACCCTCTGACCCGCGCCTCCCGCGCGGGTCAGAGGTCCGTCCGCAACCGCAGCACCTCCGGCGGCGGGTGCCGGGTCGAGGCGCAGCGGACCTCGACCGTGAGCGGTGGGTCGAGCGCCCGGAACGGGACCTCCCCGAGCCCGATCGCCGTGACCGTGGCCAGGGACGGCGAGGCCGCCCCGCGGGCGGCCACCTCGGCCGCCACCTCCGCACGCAGCGCCGCGCTCAGCGGGCTCGACACCAGCGGGGTCTCGTCCCCGACCGGCAGGACGAGCACCAGGGCGAGCGGGCGGCGCGGGGTGCCGGTGTAGCCGACCACCGCCGCGTCCCGGACGTCGGTGTGCCGCAGCTTCCGCCAGCCGCGCCGCCCGGCGGGGTAGGCCTGGTCCAGCCGCTTCACGACGAGGCCCTCGATCCCGCTGGCCGGCAGGGTCTCGTACCAGGTGGCGGCCAGTTCCGGATCGGTCGTCATCGGCACCGGCTGCAGTGGCGGCCCGAGCGGCAGCAGCAGGTCGACGAGGAGGGCCCGGCGGCGCTCGTACGGGCGTGCGCGCAGGTCGAGCCCGGCCAGTTCCAGCACGTCGAAGGCGGCGTACGAGGCGGGCAGGCGCTGCGCGAGTACGGCGGCCCGTGCGGCGGTGGCCGCCGCCCGCCGCTGCACCAGCGCGAAGTCCGTGCGCCCGGCGTGCCAGACCACCACCTCGCCGTCGAGGACCGTGTCGGCGGGCAGCAGCAGCGCGGCCGCGGCCAGGTCGGGGAAGGCGCTGGTCACGATCCGGCCGGAGCGCGCCTGGAGCGTCACGTCGGTCGCCGAGCGCAGCACGACGAGCCGGTGGCCGTCGAACTTCGGCTCGTACGCCAGACCCGCCCCGCGCGGCAGGGTGCGTACGGCTGCGGCCAGCGCGACGCGGATCACGGCCGGGTCCCCGGCAGCGGTCGGGCCTGCTCGGGGTCGGTCAGCGGGCCGAAGAGGTCCCCGTCGCGGGCGAGCCTCGGGGCGATGTCGTCGGCGAGGAAGACGAGCCCGGCGGCGGTCCGGCAGGCCTCGACCTCCGCCCAGGACACGGGCGCTGAGACGGTCGGGCGGGCCCGCGCCCGCAGGGTGTAGGGGGCCGCGGTGGTCTTGGCGGCGGCGTTCTGGCTGTGGTCGACGAAGACCTTGCCGGGGCGCAGCGCCTTGGCCATGCGGTGGACGACCAGGTCGGGGAGCTCGCGCTCGGCCTCCTGGGCGAGCTGCTTGGCGTACGCGGACACCCGCTCGGACGGGGTCGGCTCCAGGGGCACGGCCAGGTGCATGCCCTTGGAGCCGGAGGTCTTGGCGTAGGCGTGCAGGCCGTCGGCGGCGAGCCGCTCGCGCAGCCAGAGCGCGGCGGCGCAGCACTCGACGACGGTGGCGGGCGGGCCGGGGTCGAGGTCGAGGACCATCCGGTCTGCGAGGGCGGGGTGGCCGGCGGTCCACTGGGGGGTGTGGAACTCCACGACGAGGTTGGCGGACCACATGAGGGTGGCCATGTCGGCGACGACCACCTGGGCGGCGGAGAGGTCCTCGGAGCGCGGCACGGGGGTGGTCCTCACCCAGTCGGGTGTGCCGGGCGGCGGATTCTTGGTGAAGAAGAGCTGCCCGTCCGGTCCGTCGGGGTAGCGCAGGAAGGACACCGGCCGGTCGTGGATGTGGGCGAGCAGCGGGTCCGCGACGGTGGCGTAGTAGTGCAGCACCTCGCCCTTGGTGAAGCCGGTCTCCGGGTAGAGGACCTTGTCGAGATTGCTGAGCGCGATGCGACGGCCCTCCACCAATGTGATCGGCGTCATACGATGAGACTGCCACGAAACAGGAGGAACCGTGCGATCCATATGGAACGGGGCGATCTCCTTCGGCCTGGTCAGCATCCCGATCAAGCTCGTGAACGCCACCGAGAGCCACTCGATCTCCTTCCGCCAGATCCACGTGAGTGACGGCGGGCGCGTCCGGTACCGCAAGGTGTGCGAGCTGGACGGGGAGGAGGTGCCGAGCGCCGAGATCGGCAAGGGGTACGAGGAGGCCGACGGGTCGATCGTCCCGATCACGGACGCGGACCTGGCGCAGCTGCCGCTGGCGACCGCGAAGACGATCGAGATCATGTCGTTCGTACCGGCGGAGGAGATCGATCCGCTGCAGATGGACGCGGCGTACTACCTCGCGGCGAACGGTGCGACGGCGGCGAAGCCGTACACGCTGCTACGGGAGGCGCTCAAGCGGAGCCGGAAGGTCGCGATCGCCAAGTACGCGCTGCGGGGGCGGGAGCGGCTGGGCATGCTGCGGGTCGTGGACGACGTGATCGCGATGCACGGGCTGTTGTGGCCGGACGAGATCCGGGCACCGGAGGGGGTGGCTCCGGAGGTCACGGTGTCCGTACGGGAAGCCGAACTCGATCTGGCGGACGCGCTGATGGCGACGCTGGGCGAGGTGGAGATGACCTCGCTGCACGACGACTACCGGGAGGCCGTGGAGGCGCTGATCGTGGCGAAGTCGGGTGGGGCGTTCGAGCCGACGGAGACCGTGGTGGAGCCGGCCGGCGGGCAGGTGATCGACCTGATGGCGGCGTTGGAGAAGAGCGTGCGGGCCGCGAAGGCTTCCCGGGGGGAGGCGGATCAGGAGGGCGAGGCGGAGGCCGAGGTCACGCCGATCCGGCGGAAGGCGAGTGCGGGTGCCGGTGCCGGTGCGGCTGCCGGTGCAGCTGCCGGTGCGGCTGCGCCGAAGGCGGTCGGTGGGAAGAAGTCGACGTCGACGGCGGCTTCGGCCAAGAAGGCGGCGGCTTCGGCCGCGACGAAGAAGAAGACGACGACGTCCGGCAAGTCGGCCGCGGGCAAGTCGGCTTCGGGTGCGGCGGCGGCCAAGAGCACGGCCAAGACAGCCAAGACGGCCAAGACCGCAGCGGCGAAGAAAACCGGTGCGGCGGCGAAGAAGGCCGCGACGCCGCGGAAGCGGACCTCCGCCTGAGCGATAACGGTGGCGGTGGCAGGGTGGGGCTGGGCCTGCAGCGCTCTCCCCTACCCGCCCCTTCCCGAAACTGGGGCTCCGCCCCAGACCCCGCGCCTCAAACGCCGGCGAGGCTGGAGTATGCGGCGGTGGGCCGGGGTGCGCGGCCGGGGACAGGGTGGGGCGCCTCAAACGCCGGCAGGGCTGGAGCGTGTGCCGAGCCAGGTGGTGGTGTCGCGGGCGCGGGCGAAGAGGGTGTCCACCTCCGGGGGTTTCAGCGTCGTGGGGGATGCCGCGAGGTTCGGGGTCGCCGTCGGGGGCTGGAGGACGCGGATGTCGCGGACCGTGGGGGCCGTCTCGACCCGCGAGGCGTCGACGAGCGCCAGCGCCGGGGTGACCTTGGCGGCCAGGGCCGCCGTGGCGAAGGCCGCCGCGCGGCGGATCCAGCGGGGGTCCGGGCGGGGTTCGGTGCGGCCCACCGTGAGCAGGAGGTCGCCGATCACAGCGCGCTGGCGGCGGCCCGGGATCGTACGCACGCAGAAGATCCCCGCCGGGCCGATGAGCAGGTGGTCGATGCGGCCCAACCCCGGGAGCGGGACGCAGTGCAGGGTCCGCCAGCCCTCGGGTTCGAGGGCGTCGAAGGCGTCGCCCATCCGCTGCTGCGCGGTCAGGTCCTGGCGCAGCCGGTGCCGGGCTCTGGTGCCCGCCGGGCCGTGTTCCAGTTCGCCCAGCAGGGTCTCCCCCGGGCGGTTCGGGGCCAGGTCCGCGTCCGGCGGTAGCGCGAGTCGCCGCAGGTCGGAGGCCGTGGGGACCGGGGGCGGGCCGATCGAGACCGTCCCGCTCAGGTAGGGGCGGAGCGCCGCCAGGATCGCCTCGCGGTGGTCGTCCGCGAGGACGCTGATCCGGTTGGCCTGCCGGTCGTACCAGGCCACCGCCTGCCCGTCGGGCAGATTGACGTACAGCCGGCCGCGGCCGGGCCGGCCGCTCGGCAATACCTTGAGTCCGCGCATCACCCTCACCCCCGCCGTCCATGGGAGCAGCCGGGGCGCCGCAGGGCAATCCCTCGGATGTGTAACGACTCTGACGGAACCTTGCGACTCCGCTGTTACACGAACGGGGCGCTGCCGCAACGGCCCGGCCCTAGGTTTGACCCACCTGGATGGCCCAGGCCCTGACCGGCACCGAAGGATTTCCCCGTGAGCACCGTCAGCCGCCGCACTCTCGTTCGCGCCGCCGCCGTGACCGCATGTGCCGGAAGTCTGCTGGCGCTGCCCACCGCCGCCGCCCTGGCCGAGGGAGTGCCCGCGGCCTCGTCCGCGCACTCCGCGGCCCCGCGCTCGATCCTCGTCAAGAGCCTCTCGCTCGCGGACGGGGTCTCCACGGCGAAGATCTACCGCACGGCCGACGGCGCCTACCAGGCCGAGATCCTGGCGGCCGACGGCACCAAGGCGGCCACCCTGACCAGTCGTGACGGGGTCACCGCCATCGGCGGCTCCGGGGACCTGCACGCGGCGCTGGACCCCGCCGGGCGGCTGACCTCCTGGGTGGGTGGCGTCCCGGCCCAGGGCGGCGACCACACCGTGGCGGGCGACGGGCACAAGACCGGGACCCGCAACGAGGCCCGCGGCGGGCAGGTCGTTCCGGCCTCCGTTCCCCGGAAGGCGGCCACCGGGGACACCCGTGTCGTGGCCGACGGTTCCGGCGGTGGGCGGCGGCTGCGTACGCTGGCGGACGGTCCGGGCGACGGTGTGCTGCTGCTCGCCGCCGCCGGCGGGATCGCGGCCGTCGGCGCCGCCGGGCTGGGCTTCGCGATGCTGCGCCGAGGGCGCACGGACAGCTGAGACCGCAGGGTAAAACGGATGTACCTCCGCATATGGTTGACGTGGTCGACGTGATCGGCCGTCGGCGTATCGCGGGCAGAAGGGCACAGGAGCTGTGAACAGGTTGCGCTTGCGTGTGTCCGCGCGCCCGCTGCTCCCCCTCCTCGCGCTGGTCCCGCTGCTGGCGGGCTGCGGGGACAGCGGCGGGCTGGTGAGTGCCGGCTCCACGCCGACCGCGAGCGGGCCCGTACATCTGTGGCCCGACCGCCGCGGGGCGTCCGTACCGCCCGCCGATCCGGGTGGGGCCCCGCCCGAGTACGTCAAGGGGATCCCGCCGGTCCGCGACCAGGACGTGCACGCCGTCGACCCGGTGGCCCTCGTCCAGGCCGAGCTGCGCGCCCATCCGGACACCGAGGTCGGCGCGGACGGGATGCCGTCACGGACGGCGGCCGCGATCCAGGAGTGCGCGAAGGCCGAGGACGAGGACGAGCAGGATCCGGAGGCGTGCCCGGTGCTCAAGCCGTACTACCGGGACCTCACGGGCAACGGCAAGGACGAGCTGATCGTCGGCATCGAGTTCCCGGACAAGATGATGTCCGTACGGGTGTACACGGCCGACCCGGACGGGCGGCTCAACCGGATCATGGCGACCACGGAGACCGTCATCACGGTGGAACTGGCCGGGCGTGACGTGATCCTGCGGGTGCCCAGCGGCAACCACGGCTACGAGCTGATCACCGCCTGGTCCTGGGACGAGAAGCAGCTCACCATGCTGCCGACACGCGAGCAGATCGTACGGGTGCCCGGCAATCCGCAGGCCCCGGGCAGCCGGGAACCCGCTCCCGTGCCGGGCCGGCCGTGACGCCCGTGCGGCTGCCCGCCTGGACGGCCACGCTGACCTGGAAGTCGGCGTGCTTCATTGTGGTGATGTGCTGCTCGCTGGCGGCCGTGCTGGGCGCCCTCGTGCACGTGGAGGTGACCCGGCAGACGGTGGCCACGGCACGGGAGAAGGCACTCGGCAGACTGCTGGAGGTCTCGCGCGCGTACGAGGCGGGCGAGCCCCTTCCGCGCGGTTCGTGGCTGGATCCCGTCGGGCTGCCGCCCGAGCTGCGGGCGCTCGCCGTCAGCGGGCGCCGGGGCACTCTGGTGGCGGACCACCGGGGCCGCCCGACCATGTGGGCGGCGGGCCCGGCGGACGGCCGTGCCCTCGCGACCACCGTCGACTACGGGCAGAGCGCCCGCACGATCAGCGGGCTGGACAACGCGATCATCGGGTCCTCGCTGCTGGCGATCGGCGGCACGCTGCTGGTGGGCGCGTTCGCGGTGACCCGCGTGACCCGGCGCCTGCACCTGACGGCGGCCGTGGCCCGGCGGATCACCCAGGGCGACCTCGACGCGCGGGTGGACGACCCGCGGACGAGGACCCCCTCGCGGCACCAGGACGAGGTGGCGACGGTGGCCGCGGCGCTGGACACGATGGCCGGGAGCCTGCAGTCGAAGCTGGAGAGCGAGCGGCGGTTCACGGCGGACGTGGCGCACGAGCTGCGCACACCGCTGACGGGCCTGCAGGCGGCGTCGGAGCTGTTGCCGGAGGGGCGGCCGACGGAGCTGGTGCGCGAGCGGG
This sequence comes from Streptomyces sp. NPDC001502, assembly GCF_042894785.1. Classification (NCBI taxonomy): domain Bacteria; kingdom Bacillati; phylum Actinomycetota; class Actinomycetes; order Kitasatosporales; family Streptomycetaceae; genus Streptomyces; species Streptomyces sp. NPDC001502. Next base: position 274,643 of record NZ_JBIAVW010000004.1, on the reverse strand, counting down.
TACGGACGATGCGGCAGCTGACGGAGGATCTGCTGGAGATCTCCCGGCTGGACTCGGGCAGCGAGGTGGTGGAGAGCGATCTGCACCAGCTGGGGCGGCTGGTACGCCGGGTGGTGCGGGCGTCCGGGACGGACTCGGAGGTGGTGATCGTCCGGGACGCGCACGTGGAGACGGACCGGCGGAGGCTGGAACGGGTGCTCGGGAACCTGGTGGCCAACGCCCACAAGCACGGGCGGCCGCCGGTGGTGCTGACGGTGGACGGGCCGGTGGTGACCGTACGGGACCACGGGGACGGCTTCCCCGAGTACCTGGCGGCGCACGGCCCGCAGCGCTTCCGCAGCGGGGGCGGCAAGGGGCACGGGCTGGGGCTGACCATCGCCGTGGGGCAGGCGGGGGTGATCGGGGCGCGGCTGGAGTTCCAGGCGGCGGAGGGGGGCGGCGGGCTGGCGGTCCTGACCCTGCCGGGCTCCTAGCCGGAGGCTCGGCGGTCCTGGCCGGATGCACGGGGGCGGCGGTGAACGGCGCGGGCCGCGGCCGGGCTCCTCGCCGGAAGCTCGACGGTCCCCGCCGATATGCACGGGGGCGGCGGTGAGCGGCGCGGGCCGCGGCCGGGCTCCTAGCCGGAGGCTCGGCGGTCCCCGCCGTTATGCACGGGGGCGGCAGTGAACGGCGCGGGCCGCGGCCGGGCTCCTGGCCGGAGGCTCGGCGGTCCCCGCCGGATGCACGAGGGCGGCGGTGAACGGCGCGGGCCCCTGCCGGGCTCCTCGCCGGTACACGGCCGGAGCCGGGGTCCCGGCCGGATAGACGCGGGCGGCGGTGAGCGGCGCGGGCCGCGGCCGGGGCTGGGCGCGCGCCGGGGCGTCTCCTCGGGCGCCGAACGTGACGAGGGGTCGGAAAGCCGGGCGGCAGTGCGTTCGGCGCCCTGCGGGGAGCGCCCCGACACACACCCGGCCCCGGCCTCCGCACACTGACGGTTCCTGGCCGCAGGCTCGACGGGGGCCGGGGCCCTACGACACGGGGCCCGAGGCTTCACCGTCGCGGACCGGGCGGAGGGCGGGGACGGGTGTGCCCGCAGGGCGTCGAACGCCTTGCCGCCGCGCTTTCCGACGCCTCGTCACGTTCGGCGCCCGACCCGACGCTCGCGGCCCCCGAACCGGCCCCGACGGGGTCAGGGACGCGGGGTCTTCGTCCAGGGCCAGCGGACCTTGGGCTTGGTGCCCGAGGGGCGGAAGTCGTACTTCCAGCCCTTCTGCAGGCCGAGCCGCTTGGAGTACCCCGCCGGGACGCGTTCGTACAGCAGTACCGTCGGCGGGCCGCCGTCCGGTGCCGGGACGGGGATCTCGTACCACTTCGGGGGGTGTCCGGTCGGGCCGAGGAGGACGGGGAGGACCCGGCCGTCCATCGGGCCGCCCTCGAACGGGGTCGGTTGGCTTCTCACCCCACCAGTGTCACAGCAGGTGGGCGGCCTCGGACACCACCGGGATCACGCGGCGGGCCAGGACCCCGACCGGGCCGTCCGCCGATTCCAGGGCGAGGGCGGCCCGGGCGGCCGCGGCCGTTTCCGGGTCGGTGGCGGCGGTGGCCGTCAGGAGGGCGATGAACTGGTCCAGCAGCCAGTCCCGGAGCCGCTCGACCTCGGGCTGCTTGCCCTCGTCGATCCATATGAGGGAGGCCGCCTCGACGGCCGTGATCCACGTACGGACCATCATGCGCAGCCGGGGTCCGGGGGCCGGGACGCCCAGGTGGAAGAGGATCTGCTCGGCGGCGGCCCGCCGGATGCCGTCGACCGTCGCCGTCGTGCGGGAGGTCTCCACGACGCTGCCGCCCTGCAGGAGGGCGGCGAAGCCGGCGTCGTGTTCGTCGACGAAGGCGAGGTAGCGGTCCAGGACCCGGGACAGACGCCGGGTCAGGGGCCCCTGCTGGGGTTCGGCGAAGCACAGTTCGAGGAGGTCGGCGGCCGAGCGGAGGGCGGCCTCGTAGAGCTGCTGCTTGCCGCCCGGGAAGTAGCGGTAGACGAGCGGGCGGGACACCCCGGCGGCCTCGGCGACGTCGTCGAGCGAGACCTCTTCCGGTGCCCGGTGCGCGAACAGCGAGAGGGCGGCGTCGAGGAGTTGGGCTCGCCGCTCCTCGACGCTCAGCCTGCGGTACGCGCGTACGGTCATGTCCGCAGGGTAGCCCCGCGGGCGCCGGACGAGTGGGTGTCCTGTGGATCAGGGCCCGATCAGCACAGGTCAGGCCCGGTCAGGTCCGTCCGGCCCGGACCGCGGACCGGCGGCGCGCCCCCGGCCCCCGGCCTACGCCAGCAGCCCCGAGCTCTGCCAGAGCCTGCGGCCGACCCCGCGCAGCACACCGATGTCGTCGAGGAAGTCGGTGAGCCGCTTCGCGCCGCTCTGCATGACCTCACGGCGGTGGCCGCTCGCCTTGGCCTGGGCGACGGCCTCGCGGCGGTCCAGGCCGATGTTGTCGTAGACGGCCGGGTTCACGAAGGCCAGCGAGAAGACGCGGGCGGCCTCGCCGCAGCTGATCCGGGTGAGTTCCTGCTCCCAGCGCGGGGCCGTCAGCATCTGGCGGCGCAGTTCCTCGCGGGCGTACCGGACGTGCCGGGCCTCTTCGATGACGTGGATCCGGGTGACGCCGCGGACCAGCGGCTGGACGCGCTCGTCCGGGAAGGTCAGGCGCTGCATCCAGTCGAGGATCTCCTCGCCGAGGAGGGTGCAGGCGAAGGAGCCGGGGGTGGTGGAGACGGTCTTCAGGATCCGCGCGAGGTTGTGGTTGAGGCGGGAGACCGGGTACTCGGGGGCGCCGGCCTTCTGGATCATGCGGGCGAACATCATCGAGTGGCGGCACTCGTCGGCGATCTCGGTGAGCGCGTAGCGGACGTGCTTGCTGGTCAGGGACTTGTCGTAGATGTGCCGGACCATGAGCTGCATGAGGATGATCTCGAACCAGATGCCGAGCGAGCCGAGCGCCGCCGCCTCGTGGCGGGAGAGGTCGATGCGCTGCTCCTCCCCCATCTTCTTCCACAGCGGGGTGTCGTAGAGGGAAAGCAGTTCCGGCGGCCAGTAGTACTTGCCCTCGATCGCCGGGGCGTCCCAGTCGAGTTCCTTGTCGGGGTCGAAGGAGTGCTTGGCCGAGGATTCGAGCAGTCGCTCGGCTATCTGCTCGCGGTCTTTGAGCAGGCCGAGGGCGTCCTGGAGCGCGGCTCGTTCGGTCACGGTCGTCATGGGTTCGGACACCTCGTCGTCGAGTTACCGGCGGTCACTTCTTATGAGACTGCCTGTCAGCAAGGCCGTCAATCCCTCGCGCACGACTTGTTGACCCCGCGTCTACCAACGTGTGACGCTGCCAACTGTCCGGTCCCACAAGGCAGTACGTGAGACGAGGGGGCGTCAGTGTCGACGCACGAGCTCTACACCGAGAACCCGGGCGAGCCGGTCTGGCAGGTTCCCGCCGCCGGCTCCGCCCGCTTCAGCTGGGAGTACGCCGACGGCCGCGAGCGGCTCCTGGCGCTCTACCAGAAGGGCAAGGACAAGCAGTGGGACGGCGGCAAGCGCATCGACTGGGACATCGAGGTGGACCCGTTCGATCCGCTGGGCACTCCCGAAGAGGCCCTGCCGCTGTACGGGACGCGGCACTGGGCCAAGCTCACCGCGAAGGACAGGGGCGAGCTGCGCCGGCACTACGCCTCCTGGAACTTCAGCCAGTTCCTGCACGGTGAGCAGGGCGCGATGGTGTGCGCGGCGCGCATCGTGGAGTCGGTGCCGGACCTGGACGCGAAGTTCTACTCCGCCACGCAGACCATGGACGAGGCCCGGCACGCCGAGATCTTCGGGCGCTTCCTGCACGAGAAGGTCGGGATGCTGTACCCGATCAACGACAGCCTCCAGGAACTGCTGGGCGACACCTTGCGCGACTCCCGCTGGGACATGCCGTACCTGGGCATGCAGGTGCTCATCGAGGGGCTGGCGCTGGCCGCCTTCGGCCTGATCCGCGACACGACCACCAAGCCGCTGCCGAAGCAGCTCCTGGCGTACGTGATGCAGGACGAGGCCCGGCACGTGGCCTTCGGGCGGATGGCGCTGCGCGACTACTACAAGCAGCTCACCGACGCCGAGCTGCGCGAGCGCGAGGAGTTCGTGATCGAGGGCTGCTACCTGATGCGGGACCGGCTGCTCGGGGTGGAGGTGCTGGAGAACTTCGGGATCGCGGCCAAGGAGGCGGCGCTGATCAGTGAGCAGTCGGAGTTCCTGCACCTGTTCCGCAAGCTGCTGTTCAGCAGGATCGTGCCGTGCGTGAAGGACATCGGGCTGTGGGGCGAACGGCTGCAGCGGGCCTACCTGGACCTCGGCGTCTTCGACATGGGCGACTCGAACCTGGACCTGCTGATGAGCCAGGACGAGGAGATCGCCGAGGCCCTCGACCGCGAGCGGTTCGCAGCCGAGGAGTCGGCGCGGGTGGCGGAGATCGAGGCCGCCATCGCCGACGGGGTGGATGCCCCCTGAGGATGTCCAGCCCGTCGAGCCCGGCCCGGTCGGCAAGACGCTCCCTGAGGCGTGTCCGGGCGGCCCTCGGCGGTCGGGCGGCCCTCGGTGCTCGGGCGGCCCTCGGCGCTCGGGCGGCCCTCGGCGGTCAGGCGGCCCTCGGCGCTCGGGCGGGCCGGCGGGGGCGGCCCGGGTGAGTCAGCCGGTTGCCAGCGCCGCCTCCATCACCGCCCGCGCGATCGGCGCCGCCGCGCCGTTGCCGCTGATGTCACCCCGGTCGGCCGACGCGTCCTCGACCACCACCGCGACCGCGACCTGCGGCAGCGCCGTACCCTCGGCCCTGGCCCAGGAGATGAACCAGGCGTACGGGGTACCCGCGTTGCCGACCCCGTGCTGCGCGGTGCCCGTCTTGCCGCCGACCACCGCGCCCGGGATCGCGGCGTTGCGGCCCGTCCCGTTCTCCACCACCTTGACCATCAGCTCCTGCAGCCGGACGGCGGTGGCCGGGTTCATCGCCCGCCCCAGGCTGCGCTGGTCGCCGCGCCGGACCTGGGAACCGTCGTCCTGGGTCGTCCGTTCCACCAGGTAGGGGTACTTGAGCTCGCCGCCGTTCGCGACGGCCGCGGCCACCATCGCCATCTGCAGCGGTGTCGCCGTGGTGTTGAACTGCCCGATCGAGGAAAGGGCCAGCTGGTCCTGGCTCATGTCGGTGTCGAAGTTCGACCGGGACACCCATGAGGGCACCCGCAGCCCCTCACCGTTGAAGCCGAAGCGCCGCGCCGCCTCCACCATCGCGCGCAGCCCGACCTGCACCCCGATCTTCGCCATCACCGTGTTGCAGGACCACTGCACCGCGTCCGCCATCGAGGCGTCCTCGCAGCCGGTGCCCGCGTTCGGCAGCAGGGTGCTGGTCCCGGGCAGGGGGTAGGGGTCGGGGGTCCTGGTCGGCGCGTCCACATCGGTGACCACGCCCGCGTCGAGGGCGGCCGCCGCCGTCACGATCTTGAAGGTGGAGCCGGGCGGGTACGTCTCGCGCAGCGCCCGGTTGAGCATCGGCCGGGCGGGGTCCGCGTTCAGGGCGGACCACGCCTCCTTGACCTTCGTACCCGTACCGGAGAGCACGGCCGGGTCGTACGAGGGGCTGCTGACCAGCGCGAGGATCTTCCCGGTGGCGGGCTCGACGGCGGCCACCGCGCCGCGCTTGCCCGCGAGCCCGGCGTACGCGGCGAGCTGCATTCCGGAGCGGACGGTGGTGGCGGCGTTTCCGCCGGCGGGGCGGCCGCGGGCCAGTTCGTACCAGAGCGGGAAGGCCGAGAGCCCCGGGTCGGTGCCCGACAGGATCGCGTCCTCGGCGCGCTCGACGAAGCTGGTCCCGTAGATCTGGGAGGAGAAGCCGGTGACGGGCGCGTACAGCGGGCCGTTCGTGTAAGTCCGCTCGTAGCGCAGCAGTTGGCCGCTGTCGCGGGATCCGGTGACAGGGCGCCCGTCGACCAGGATGTCCCCCCGGGGTTCGGCGTAGCGCGCGATGGCGGGGCGTTTGTTGGCGGGGTTCGCGCCGTAGGCGGCGGACTCCCAGACCTGCACGCGGGCGATGTTGACCAGCAGGGCGACCAGCAGGAGGGCGCAGAAGTACGCACACCAGCGGATGTAGCGGATCACTCGGCCGGCTCCTTCGCGGGGCGGGGTCTGCGGGCGCTGTCGCTGAGCCGGACCAGCAGGGCGACGATGATCCAGTTGGTGACGACGGAGGAGCCGCCCTGCGCGAGGAAGGGCATGGCCATGCCGGTGAGCGGGATCAGGCCGCTGACACCGCCCGCGATGACGAACACCTGGAGCGCGACGATCGAGGCGAGCCCGGTGGCGAGCAGCCGCCCGAAGGGGTCGCGCAGGGCGAGCCCTGCGCGGAAGCCGCGGGCGACGAGGAGCCCGTAGAGGAGCAGGATCGCGGCGAGGCCGACAAGCCCGAGCTCCTCGCCGGCGGTGGCGAGGATGAAGTCCGACTTGGCGGCGAAGCCGATGAGGAAGGACTGGCCGTGGCCGAGTCCCGCGCCGAGGAGGCCGCCTGCGCCGAAGGCGAAGAGGGACTGGGCGAGCTGGCCGGGGCCCTCGCCGCGCTCGATGGAAGCGAAGGGATTCAGCCAGTCGTCCACCCGGCTGTGCACGTGCGGTTCGAAGGTCCCGACGGCGTACGCGCCGAGGGCGGCGAGCAGCAGTCCGATCGCGATCCAGCCGATCCGCCCGGTGGCGGTGAACAGCATGATCACGAACAGTCCGAAGAACAGCAGCGAGGTTCCCAGATCCCGCTCCAGAACCAGCACGCCGACGCTGAGCAGCCAGATCGCGAGGATCGGGCCGAGGACGCGGCCGGGGAGGAGCCGGAGCTTCCAGAAGAGCCGGCGGCCGGTGAGGGCGAGCGCGGTGCGGTTCGCGGCGAGGTAGGCGGCGAAGAAGACCGCGAGGAGGATCTTGGCGAACTCCCCCGGCTGGAAGGAGAGCCCGGCGAACCGGATCCAGATGTGCGCGCCGTTGACCGCCGGGAAGAAGACGGGGATCAGCATCAGGACCAGGGCCACCGCGACGGAGAGGTACGCGTACCGCTGGAGCACCCGGTGGTCGCCGAGCAGCGCGACGACCAGCACGAAGAGCGCCACGCCCAGCGCGGACCACAGGAGCTGGTCCCCGGCGGTGAGGTGCCCGGGGGTGGTCACGTCGAGGCGCTGGATGAGGACGAGGCCGAGGCCGTTGAGGAGGACCGCGATGGGGAGCAGGAGAGGATCGGCGTACGGGGCCCGCAGGCGGACGGCGAGGTGCGCGAGCAGGGCGGCGACGCACAGACCGGTGGCGTAGCGGGCGGCGGGCCCGGGGATGTGGCCGGTGGTGGCGAGGCCGACGTAAAGGTGACCGAGGACGGAGATCAGGACGGCTCCGGCGAGGAGCGTCAGCTCGACGCCGCGCCGCTTGGGGGCGCCGGCGCCGGGGGGCGGGGGCGGGGCGGGCTCCGTCACCTTTGCCGTCAGAGCGGTCATGCACCGAAACGTAGCAAGCAGGCGGATGATATGTCCGCTTATGCCATAGTGTGCCGAAGAGTCGTCACAAACGGTCGGAAGTATCGAAAGTGAGGAGCCGAGGCGCATGGGACCTGTGGAATTCATCGTCCTCGCCTTCCCGGAGGAACAGCTGCGCGCCCCGGCGGTCGAGGCCGTGATGGGGCTGCGCAAGACCGGGGTGGTCCGGCTGATCGACGGAATCGTGGCGACGAGGACGGCGTCGGGGGACGTACTGGCGGCCGAGTTCGACGAGTTCGTCGAGCTGCACGGCCTGCTGACGGGCCGGGACGTGGCGCGGCTGATCGGGCCGGAGGACATCCAGGAGGCGGTGGGGCTGCTGGAACGCGGGAGCTGCGCCCTGCTGCTCGTGGTCGAACACCTGTGGGCCGAGGACGCGGCGATCGCCGTACGGGCCGCGGGCGGCAGGATCGTCGGCTCGGTCCGCATCCCGCCGGACCGGGTACCGGCGGACCCGCGGGCGGGGGTGGCCTGATGTTCATCCGCCCGATGGGAGTAACGGTCCGCCCGGCGAACCGCCCGCCGGGGCACCCGCTGCTGCGGGGCCTGCTGGCGCGGGCGTCGGGAGCCCCGGAGCCGACGGCGGGTTCGGTGGGGGCCTCGGAGCCGATGGCCACGGACCCGGTGGGCCTGGTGGGCCCGGCCGAACCGCCGCCCGGGGTGCCGCCGGAGCCCCCACAGCCGGCCGATCCGGAGCCGGCGGAGGCGCCGACGATCCCACCGGACCACACCGTGGCGGCCGGCCCGACCCCCTCGGCCGGCCTGGCGGCGGAGCTCACCCAGCTGGCCGGCCTGGCCCGCGAGGGCCTGCTGACCCCCCAGGAGTTCACGACGGCCAAGGCCCGCCTGCTGCGCGACTGACGGAGGGGCGGGGCCCATCACAGACCAGGGCCCGTGTCGGGGGAAGCGCGTCCAATCGCTACGCGCTCCCCATCTCTCAGCGTCTCCATCTCGTCCTGGGCTGGACATAGGCCGCCCACGACCCGCAGGCGATCCTCCCGGGAGGCGTCTGACGGCCGGCTGGGGTGAAGACGGGCTGGACAGCGGCTATGTCGTCGTGGATGCGGGTCAGCGCACATGGACGGCCAGAAAGGCCAACCATTCACCCCAATTGCACCTGTTTGTTCATGGACTTATGGGGTGCTGCTCGCGTTGACCCGGTTCTACGACGGAATAGCCGATCTGCCGGCCGTCTGCCCCTCTCAGCGGCTCTCATCAACGACTGACGGGCGCCGGTCGCGGTCATGGAGAAGCGCGTAGCGATCTGGGGCGGCCTATGTCCAGCCCCAGACGGTCGTCGGACGCTGAGAGATGAGGAGCGCGTAGCGATTGGATGCGCTCCCCCGACGCGGATGCCGGTCTGTGATGGGCCCCGTCTCTGGACCGTGCCCACGGGGGTCTCCTCGCGCATCTCTGGCCGCCCCGTCCCTGGAAAGGAACACCCGGCCCGTTCCTTTGGGGGCTTCCCGGCAGTCTTTCGTTTCTCCGGGGCGGGACGGTCGGTCAAGGGTGGAGCGCAGCGACATCACGCAGTGACGCGACGAAGGAGCGCCCTTGAGGGACCGGCCCGACACGGAGGGACGATGGGACTGACGGGAAACCCCCATACCCCACCCTGACCCCGCCCCAGCAGATTCCGCCCCCCGAAGCCCCCGCCCCACCTCCCCGACCCCGCCCTCCCCACCCCCAACCGGGTGAGGCCTCGCGACCGGCCGACTCCGCTGGGGGATTTGTCATACCGGGCGTGGCAGCATCGGCCGCCTCGGAGGTGATCCCATGTCACATCGGCTGTCCTATCGGCCGCTTCGCGCCGTCTGCATCGCCGCAGTGCTCGTCGTCGCCGGGCCGGTCCCCGGGGCCGGGGCCGAGCCGGGGCTTCCCGAAGGGGAGTCCGTCGGGGTGCTGCTCACCCGCCTGCAGGGCCTGTACCAGAAGGCCGAGGAGGCCTCCGAGGCCTACAACGCCACCGACGTGGCCCTCCGGGCCGGCCAGACCGAGGAGCGGCTGCGCGCCGCCGAACTCGGCAAGGCCCGTACCGCGCTCGACTCCGAGAGGGCCCTGGCCGGGCGGATCGCCCGGGAGCAGTACCAGGGCGGCCAGGGGCTGTCCCCGTACGCGCGGATGCTGCTCGCCGGGAGCCCGCAGGCCGCCCTGGACCAGCGTCGGCTCGCCGCCCGCGAGGGCGCCCGGCGGGCGGGCGTACTGGCGCGGCTCGCCCGGGGCGAGAAGAGGGCCGACGCGCTCGCCGCCCGGGCCCGCGAGGCCCTGGACGCCCGGCAGACCCTGGCCGCGCAGCAGAAGATCCACAAGGACGAGGTCGCAGCGCAGCTCAAGGAGGTCGAGCGGGTGCTCGCCGCCCTGACCCCGGACCAGCTCACCCGGCTCGGCGCGCAGGAGGCCGAGAACACCGCCTCCGCGCAGCGGGACCTGGTCGATTCGGGTCGCCTCCCCACCCGTACGGGCACCCCCACGGCGGCCGGTGGCGCCGCCCTCACCTACGCGGCGGCCCAGATCGGCAAGCCGTACGTCTGGGGCGCGGAGGGGCCGGGGTCCTTCGACTGCTCCGGGCTGACCTCGCAGGCCTGGGCGCACGCCGGGCGCACCATCCCGCGGACGAGTCAGGAGCAGTGGGCCCGGCTGCCGAAGGTGCCGCTGGACCAGCTGCGCCCCGGGGACCTGGTGGTCTATTTCCCCAAGGCCACCCATGTGGGCCTGTACGTGGGCGACGGCAAGGTGATCCAGGCGCCGCGGCCGGGGGCCCTGGTCAAGGTTTCGCCGATCGCCGCGAACCCGCTGCTGGGGGCCGTCCGGCCGGACCCGGACGGCGCCCCGCTGACGGAGTTCACCCCGCCCGAGCTGCCCGAGGCGGCGGCGGGCGAGGCAGGGGGCGAGCCAGCGGGCGAGGCGGGGGGCGATACCGGCTATTCCGCCGAGGAGGCCCCGGACGCCCCGGACGCCACGGCTGCCGACGCCGACGCGACCTCCGCCAGGTAGTCGGCGGTGTCCTCGGGGTCGTAGAAGTACGAGTCGAAGTCGGCCGGGTTGTCGAAGCCGTTGGCGAATCGATTCGCCACCGGCTGGAGCTGCCCGGCCGCACCGATCAGGTTCAGTACGTGCTCCGGCGGGACGCCCAGCATCGCGTTCGTCCACTGGGTGACCGGCTTGCCCGTGGTGAACCAGTACTTGTCGAAGGTGGCCTTCATCCACGCCTCGTCGAACGGCTTGTCCCCGTGCATCAGGATCGACGACAGGTACGAGGCGGCGCACTTCGCGGCGGAGTTCGAGCCCTGCCCGGTGATCGGGTCGTTCGCGACGACCACGTCCGCGACGCCCAGCACCACGCCGCCGCCCGGGAGGCGCCCGATCGGGTTGCGGACGACCGGCGCGTAGCGCCCGGCGAGCGTGGCGCCCGCGTCCGTCAGCTCCACCTTCGTCGCCCGGGAGTACTCCCACGGCACGAACTTCTCCATCAGCTCCAGCGTGAGCGCCAGGTGCTCCGCCGGGCCCTTGACGCCGTTGAAGACGTCGAGCGGACCGCCCGGAACGCCCTCCCAGAACAGGATGTCCGCCCGGCCCGAGGTGGTCAGGGTGGGCATGACGAAGAGCTCGCCGACGCCCGGGACCAGGTTGCAGCGGACCGCTTCCGTCTCCGGGTGCTCCGGGCGCGGGCCCAGGCCGTGCACGTAGGCGACGGCGAGCGCGCGCTGCGGGGCGTCGTACGGGGAACGCGCCGCGTCCCGACCGAACATCGAGACGAGTTCGCCCTTGCCGGCGGCGACCAGCACCAGGTCGTAGGTACGGGAGAAGAAGTCGAGGTCGGCGACCGAGGCGCCGTGGATGACCAGCTGCCCGCCGCGCTGCACGAAGGTGTCGAGCCAGCCGGCCATCTTCACGCGCTGGTCGACGGACTGCGCGTACCCCTTGAGCCTGCCGAGCCAGTCGATGGCGCGGCCGGCGTCGGGGGTGGCGACGGAGACGCCGAGGCCCTCGATCTTCGGGGCCTGCTGCTCCCAGAAGTTGATCTGGAGATCGCGCTCGTGCTGCAGGGCCGTGTCGAACATGCACTGCGTGGACATCACCCGCCCGGTGCGGATCTCGTCCGCCGTCCGGTTGGACATGAGGGTGACCTCGTACCCCTTCGACTGGAGTCCGAGGGCGAGCTGGAGACCGGACTGGCCGGCTCCCACGACAAGTATCTTGCGCATCTCTCACGCTCTCTGTTCGGGGTGCTCTATTCGGGGGTGGTGTCGAGGGCGTGGCCCACCAGGGCGAGCAGTGATTCGACCACCGTGTCGCGGCGCCGCGCGTCCATGATCACGACGGGCACGTGGGGCGGGACGCTGAGCGCCTCGCGCACGTCGTCGGGTTCGTACGACTGCGAGCCGTCGAAGTGGTTGACGGCGACGGCGTACGGGAGCCCGCAGGTCTCGAAGTAGTCGAGGGCCGGGAAGCAGTCGCGCAGGCGGCGGGTGTCGGCCAGGACGAGACCGCCGATGGCGCCGCGCACCAGGTCGTCCCACATGAACCAGAACCGCTCCTGGCCGGGGGTTCCGTACACGTAGAGGACGAGGTCGTCGTCGAGGGTGACGCGGCCGAAGTCCATGGCGACGGTGGTGGTGTTCTTGTCGGGGGTGCCGGACAGGTCGTCGGTCGGGGCACTCGCCTGGGTCATCACCGCCTCGGTACGCAGCGGGGTGATCTCGGAGACGGAGGAGACGAAGGTGGTCTTGCCGACGCCGAAACCGCCCGCGACCAGCACCTTGACGGCGACGGGGGCGCGGGAGCGGTCGTACTGCCAGGGCTGGGCCGGGTCGTCGTCCGACTGCGGCAGGGACACCGGGTTGTCAGAGACGGCGAAGACCACTGAGCACCCTTTCCAGCAGCGCGCGTTCGGGACGGCCGCTGCCGTGCCCCGTTGCGTAGACGCGGATCCGTCCCTGGTCGGCGAGGTCGCTGACCAGGACCCGGACCACGCCGAGCGGGAGCTTCAGCAGCGCGGCTATCTCGGCGATCGTCCGCATGCGGCGGCAGACCTCGACGATGGCGGGCATCTCGGGCATGCGGTCGGGCTTCTGCGGCTCCGAGACCTTCGTGTCCAGGGCGGCGACGAACGTCTCGACGTGCAGGACCTGCGTGAAGCGGGTGCGGCCGCCCGTGAGGGAGTACGGGCGGACGCGGGCGGGGCGGCGGTCGGCGCCGCGTATCGGCAGCCGGTCGGAGGCCGTACTCCTCACGGGGTGTTCTCCATCGACTGGCGCAGCTCACTGCGGACTTCGGGGGTCAGGACGTGGCCGGCGCGGCCGACGAACAGAGCCATGTGGTAGGCGACGACGCTCATGTCGCAGTCGGGGGTGGCGTGCACGCCCAGCAGTGAGCCGTCGCTGATGGCCATGACGAAGACGGAGCCGTGCTCCATCGCCACCATGGTCTGCTTGACCGAGCCGGTCTCCATGAGGGCCGCGGCGCCGGTGGTGAGGCTGCCGAGGCCGGAGACGATGGTGGCGAGGTCGGCGGAGGCGCCGCGCGGGCCCCTGGTCTTGGGCCGGTCGGCCGGTTCGGCCGTGCCCGCTCCCGGGTCGGAGGACAGGAGCAGCAGCCCGTCCGAGGAGACGACGGCGACGGAGTTGACGCCGGGTACCTCCTCGACCAGGTCGGTGAGCAGCCACTGCAGGTTGCGGGCCTGGGTGCTCAGTCCGTACGTACTGGGCGCGGTCATGTGCGTGCCTCCTGTGCGGTGTCCCCCCGGTCGGTCTTGCTCTGGCCCTGCCGCTGCGTCGGCCCCTGGTCGAGGGCCTGGTCGAGCGCCGGGTCAGGGGCTTGGTCGGGCCCCTGCTCCTGGGCGAGTTCGGCGGCGACGACGCGCCGTCCGTCCTGGGCTCCCTGGTAGAAGCCTCCGAGCCGGCGCCGCAACTCCTCGGCGTCGACGCGGCGTGGCGGCTCGGGCCGTACGTCGTCACGGGCCGCGCGCTTGGCGGGGACGGCACGCGGGGTCCGCTTGGGCAGGCCCTTGTCGGTGACGGCGCCTTCGCCTTCGGCCTGGTCGGCCGGGTGGCTGCCCTGGCGGGGGAGCCAGTTGCCCTCGGCCGGGGCGTGGGTGTGCGGCTCCGCCTCCGGTTCGGTTTCCTCTGCGTCTTCCTCTACGTCTTCCTCTACGCCGGCCACGGGTACGGCGGGGTCCGCCACGCCGGAGGCGGCCGGCTCCGCGTCGGGGACGACCCGCGCGAGCAGCTGTTCCTCAGGGGTGGGCCCGTCCCCTGCCCGGGGCGCGGCGACGAACACCTGGTCGGCGGGGACCGCCCCGGCCGTGGCGGGCGCGTCGGCGACCGGGTCCTGGTCCGGCTCCGCCGGGGTCTCGGCGACGACGGCGGGTCCGGCCAGCGCCTCGGCCAGGGTGATCGGGACCGCCGCGACGGCAGGCTCAGGGGCCCGCTCCGGCTCCGGCTCCGGCTCCGGCTCGACGGCAGCCGGAACGACCGGCTCCTCGGCGAGGATCTCGGCAGCGGCCACCGCATCGGCCTCGGCTTCGGCTTCGACCTCGGCTTCCGCAGCCGCTTCTGTAACGGCATCCGCGTCCGTAACGGCATCCGCGTCCGCGCCCGCGTCCGGAGCGGCATGCGTCCCCCGCCGCCGCTTCGGCAGCGTGTTCTCGTTCGCCTCCGCTATCACTCCCGGCAGCCGCAGCGCGGGCGCGCCCGGCATGGTCAGGGCGTGCACCGGGGAGACCACCGGGGTGGTGGGCAGCAGCGCCGCCGGGACGACCACCAGGGCCTCGGTCCCGCCGTGCCGCGGGGTGCGCAGCTCGGCGGTGACCCCGTGCCGGGCCGCGAGCCGTCCGGCCACGTACAGCCCGAGGCCGAGACCGTGTTCCGCCTCGGGTTCCTCGTCGTAGGCCTCGGGCGTGGACAGCCGGGTGTTCAGCGATTCCAGGCGGTCCTCGGTGACGCCGATGCCCTCGTCCACGACGGACAGCACCACGTCACCGGAGCCCTGAAGCCAGCCGGAGACCTTCACCTTGACGTCCGGCGGGGAGAACGTGGTCGCGTTCTCCAGCAGTTCGGCCAGCACGTGCGAGATGTCGTCGGCGGCGTGCCCCGCGACCTGGGTGTACGCGGGCAGCGAGGCGAGTTCGACGCGCTCGTAGCGCTCGATCTCGCTGACGGCGGCCCGCATCACGTCGACCAGCGGCACCGGCAGGCCCTGCCCGTGTCCGTGTTCCTGCCCGGCGAGGACCAGCAGGTTCTCGTTGTGGCGGCGCATCACGGTCGCCAGGTGGTCCAGCTTGAAGAGGGTCGCCAGCCGGTCGGGGTCCTGTTCCTTGGACTCCAGCTCCTCGATGACCGCGAGCTGGCGCTCCACCAGGCCCAGGGTCCGCAGCGACAGCGAGACGGAAGTCGTCGACATGATGCGCCGGTGCTCCTCCAGCCCCGCCCGCAGCTGCGTCAGTTCTTCCTCCAGCGCGTCCCGGCCGGCGGCCAGCGCCTCGCTGCGGCCGATGATCCGGCGCCGGTCGGCGTCGAGCCCGGCGATCCGGGTGTGCAGGGAGACCGTCTGGTCGCGCACCGCGTTCAGGTGGCGCACGACCTCGGCGAACTCGTCGTTGCGGCCCGTGAACCGGACCGGTTCCACCGAGCCTTCCGGGGTGGCCAGCCGCTCCGCGCCGCGGCGCAGGACCGACAGCGGCCGGGTCAGCGACCGCGCCACGGCGGTCGAGACGCCGACGGCGAAGAGGAACAGCACGCCCAGCAGTGCGATCGCGACTTCGAGCCGGGTCACGTCGTCGTCGCGCAGCGCGGCCAGGGCGGAGGCCCGTTCGCTCGCGAGGGTGGCCTCCACGGTGCGCATGCGGTCGATGCGGGCGGTCAGCGCGGTGCCGACGGTGGCGCCGTCGGTCTTGCGGTCGGCGGGCGTGAGGGTGGGCCGGTCGGTGAGCCGCTTGAGGAAGTCGTCGGCCGTCTTGACCTCGGGGCCGGTGACGGTGGCGGCCAGGGTCTGGCGTACGTCGGGCCGCGCGGCCCGCGCGAAGTCGTCGAGGGCGGCCTGTTCCCGTACGCGCGCCCGCTGGGCGGCGGTGGTGAGTTCGTCGACCACGGCCGAGCCCGGGGCCTGGTCGCCGCGGGGGACGGCCAGCGCGGCGAGCAGCAGTCCGCGGGTGGCCGAGGCCTGTTCCACGGCCTGGCCCAGCGGGGCCAGCGGACGGGTGGTGGTGAGGGCGGCCTCGGCGCGCGGCGGGGTCAGCTCGGCGAGCCGGTCGCCGGGTGCGAGGAGTTCCGCGATGACCGAGGCGTAGGCCTGGTGGGCGGCGAGGGCGGTGCCCTTGCCGTCGACGGCCTCGGCGCGGACGGTCCGTACGCGGGCGAGGGCCCGGGCGGTCGCCTCGTCGGCCTCGGCCTGGACCTCGGCGAGCTGCCGGTCGGTCCCGGCGATGCGCTCCTGGACGGGCCCCTTGGCCGTGCCGGGGCGGCCCTTGGCGGCGTACTCGACGACCGCGTCACGCTCGTCACCGAGGAGGTGCGTGAGGGTGAGGGTCTGCCGGGTCTGTTCCGCGAGGGTGACCAGGTGCTGGGAGTCGTTCAGTTCCGTCGAGGCGGAGACGACGGCGGGCGCGCCTGCCGCGAGGACGGTGAGGCCGGCGACGGCCACGCCGACGACCAGCCTGCGGCGCACGCGGACGCGGCGTCCTGCGGGGGCCGGGCCGTCGGCGGCGGTGCCGTTCTTCCGAGACCGCTTCTTCTGCACCGGTGCTCGCAATCCTGTACGTGTGCTCTTGCTCGTCTACTCGTGTGGCCGAGGTAACGGCCGGTCAACAAGTAAACGCCCCCTGCTCCCTCGTACCGCCTCAGACCTTTGCAGCGTGCTGGGGAGAGAGCCGCACATCACCCAACCGGCCACTCGAACGAGTGAACATCACGGATGAGTTGCCGACCAACTCGGGCACCCTGTGCCGGAGCGCTTCCGTGGACAGGTGGTTGAAAGATCGATACGGGCTTTGGCAGGATGCCCGCCCACAAGACCGCCCCGCCGTCCCGGCCGTCGCGGCCCGTACCGGGCGGCCGGTGTGCGGGGCCGCCGGGACGCGCCCGATTTGGTACGGACCTGCCTGCGCCGGCCGCCTCCCGCGCGGCAGAATGCGGGTATGCGCATCGACCTCGCCTCGGCCCCCGGCCACCAGGAACGCCCCAATGAGGACTGGGTGTCGGCGGCGATCCCCGCTTCGGGCGGCGGCGTCCTGGTGCTCCTGGACGGGGTCACCCCGCCGCGCGGCGACGACGGATGCGTGCACGGAGTGCCCTGGTTCACGGCCCGCCTCGGCGGCCGATTGACCGAACTGTCCGGATCGCGACGGGACATGCCGCTCGATCAGGTTCTGGCCGAGTCCGTCCGCGCCGCGGCCGAAGCCCACCGCGACACCTGTGACCTTTCTCACGTGCGGACCCCGCAGGCGACGGTCGTCGTGGTCCGCTGGGACGCGGAGTACGTGGAACACCTCGTCCTCTCGGACTCCGTACTGCTCCTGCAGGCATCCGACGGCGGGGTGACGGCGGTGCTCGACGACCGGCTGGACCGGATCCCGCGGGAGGTGCTGGGCTCGGTGGCCGCGACGGACGCCCTGCGCAACGCGGAGGGCGGGTTCTTCACGGCGGCCGCGGATCCGGCGGTGGCAGCCCGGGCCGTGACGGGGCGCACCCCGCGCGGGCAGGTGCGGGCGGTGGCCGCGCTCACGGACGGGGCGAGCCGGTGGACCGACACCTTCGGGCAGGGCGACTGGGCCGACTGCCTGGCGGTGCTGCGGAAGGAGGGCGCGCAGGGCCTGATCGGCCGGGTGCGCGCCATCGAGGCCGACGCGGCCTTCCCGTCGGCCCGGTACAAGCGGCACGACGACGCGTCGGCCGTCTACGCGGAGCTGTGAGCGGTCCCCGGTCCGAGCGGGTCTACTCCGCGCCCGCGTTCAACTGGTTCAGCAGCCGGGCCAGTTCCGCCACCTCGCCGCGGTCCCAGTCGGCGAGCTTGCGCATGTACTGCTCGCGCCGCGCTCCGCGGACCCGCAGGAACCGCTCCCGGCCCTCCTCCGTGAGGCCGACCAGGGAGGCCCGGCCGTCGGCGGGGTCCGGTTCGCGGGCCACCAGGCCGAGGACCTCCAGGGCCCGCAGCTGCCGGCTCATGGTGGCTTTGCCGACCCCGAAGTAGGCGGCGAGCTCGGTGGCCCGCTGCCGGCCGGCCGCCTCCAGGCGTACGAGGAGCCCGTACGCGGCCGGCTCCAGCTCGGGGTGGAGCTCGCGGGCCATCTCGCCCGAGGAGGCGCGGGCCCGCCGGAGGAAGACGGACAGCTCCCGCTCCAGGGCAAGGAACTCCTGGTCTTCACTCCCGTGCACGTCCCGCTCCTTCGATGATGTGTGGCACCCGGATGGTGCGGGGCCAGTATTTCGCAGCGGGTGTGCCGACGGCCCGGTACCCCGCCGCAGCGGGGCACCGGGCCGTGTGCACGCGTCAGGCCGCCGCGACGACCGTGGCCTCCGCCCGGGCCAGGGCGAGCTCCAGGACCTGGCGCACATCGGTCACCGGGTGCACCTCCAGCCTCTCCAGCACCTCCGCCGGGACGTCGTCCAGGTCGGCCTCGTTGCGCTTCGGGATGATGACGGTGGTCAGTCCGGCCCGGTGCGCGGCGAGCAGCTTCTGCTTCACCCCGCCGATGGGCAGGACGCGCCCGGTCAGCGAGACCTCGCCGGTCATGGCCACGTCCGTGCGCACCTGCCGTCCGGAGAGCAGCGAGGCGAGGGCGGTGGTCATCGTGATGCCCGCGCTCGGGCCGTCCTTGGGCACGGCGCCCGCCGGGAAGTGGATGTGCACGCCCCGGTCCTTCAGGTCGGCGACCGGGAGCTCCAGTTCCGCGCCGTGGGAGCGCAGGAAGCTCAGGGCGATCTGCGCCGACTCCTTCATGACGTCGCCGAGCTGGCCGGTGAGGGTCAGGCCGGCCGCGCCCGTCTCCGGGTCGGCCAGCGAGGCCTCCACGAACAGCACGTCGCCGCCCGCGCCGGTCACCGCGAGGCCGGTGGCCACGCCGGGGACGGCGGTGCGCCGCTCGGCCGGGTCCTGGGCGGACTCCGGTACGTGGTGCGGGCGCCCGATCAGGGCCCGCAGGTCGTCGGCGCCGATGCTCAGGGGCAGTTCCCGCTCCCCCAGTTCGTGCTGCGAGGCGACCTTGCGCAGCAGGCGGGCGAGGGACCGCTCCAGGGTGCGTACGCCCGCCTCGCGGGTGTACTCCCCGGCCAGCCTGCGCAGGGCGTCCTCCCCCAGGACCACCTCGTCGGGGCCGAGTCCGGCGCGCTCCAGCTGGCGCGGCAGCAGGTGGTCGCGGGCGATGACGACCTTCTCGTCCTCGGTGTACCCGTCGAGCCGGACGAGCTCCATCCGGTCGGCCAGGGCCTCGGGGATGGCCTCCAGGACGTTGGCGGTGGCCAGGAAGACAACGTCGCTGAGGTCCAGTTCCACCTCCAGGTAGTGGTCGCGGAAGGTGTGGTTCTGCGCCGGGTCGAGGACCTCCAGCAGGGCGGCCGCGGGGTCGCCGCGGTAGTCGGAGCCCACCTTGTCGATCTCGTCGAGGAGGACCACCGGGTTCATCGATCCGGCCTCCTTGATCGCCCGGACGATCCGGCCGGGCAGGGCGCCGACGTAGGTCCGGCGGTGGCCGCGGATCTCGGCCTCGTCGCGGACGCCGCCGAGGGCGACGCGGACGAACTTGCGGCCCATGGCGTGGGCCACGGACTCGCCCAGCGAGGTCTTTCCGACGCCGGGCGGCCCGACGAGGGCCAGCACGGCGCCGCCGCGGCGGCCGCCGATGACGCCCATGCCGCGCTCGCCGCGCCGCTTGCGGACGGCGAGGTATTCGGTGATGCGGTCCTTCACGTCACTGAGGCCCGCGTGCTCGGCGTCGAGCACGGCCCTGGCGCCCCGGATGTCGTACTCGTCCTCGGTGCGCTCGTTCCAGGGCAGTTCCAGCACGGTGTCCAGCCAGGTCCGGATCCAGGACCCCTCCGGGCTCTGGTCGCTGGCCCGCTCCAGCTTCTCGACCTCCTTGAGCGCGGCCTCCCGTACCTTCTCGGGGAGGTCGGCGGCCTCGACGCGGGCGCGGTAGTCGTCGGACTCCTCGCCGTCCTTCTCGCCGTTCAGCTCGCGCAGTTCCTTGCGTACGGCCTCCAGCTGCCGCCGGAGCAGGAACTCGCGCTGCTGCTTGTCGACGCCGTCCTGGACGTCCTTGGCGATGGACTCGGCCACGTCCTGCTCGGCGAGGTGGTCGCTGAGCGCCTTGACGGCGAGCCTGAGGCGGGCGACCGGGTCGGCGGTCTCCAGCAGTTCGACCTTCTGCTCGACCGTCAGGAAGGGCGAGTACCCCGAGTTGTCCGCGAGCGCGGAGACGCCGTCGATCTGCTGGACCCGGTCCACGACCTGCCAGGCGCCGCGCTTCTTGAGCCAGCTGGTGGCGAGTGCCTTGTACTCCTTGACGAGCTCGGTGACCGCCCCGGGCAGCGGATCGGGCACCGTCTCGTCGACGCTCTCGCCCTCGACCCAGAGCGCGGCCCCGGGGCCGGTGGTCCCGGCCCCGATGCGGACCCGGCCGAGGCCGCGGATGAGGGCCCCTGGGTCCCCGCCGGAGAGCCGGCCGACCTGCTCGACGGTGCCGAGCACACCGGTCCCGGCGTACGTACCGTCGATGCGCGGCACGAGCAGGACCCGGGGTTTGCCGCTGCCGCTCTTCCCGGCTGCGGCCTGCGCCGCCTCCACGGCGGCGCGCACCTCGGCGTCGGACAGGTCCAGCGGTACGACCATTCCGGGCAGCACGACCTCGTCGTCGAGCGGCAGCACGGGCAGGGTGAGTGTGACGGACGTCGAAGCCATGATCTTCCCTCCGGCAGTGAAGTTGAGCTCTGCCGACTCAATGCATGTGCGCCTCCCGATGTTCCCCAAGGCCCGTTCGCCCGGGGCGAACGCGTCAGACCGCGGAGATGCGGATGTCGCCCGAGCTGGTCTCCACCGAGATCCGGGAGGAGGCGGAGGCGTCGTCGGGAAGGGTGATGTCGCGGTCGCCGGAGTCGGTGGAGACCTTGATCCGGTACGGAGCCTGCGGGACCTCCAGGGTGACGTCGCCCGAGCTGGTCTCGGCGAGCACCGATGCCGGGGCCTTCGTGAAGTCCAGGCGGGCGTTGCCCGAGGACGAGCGGATCTCGGCGCTCGGGCCGGACAGCTCGGTGGCGGTGATCTCGCCCGAGGAGGTACGGACCTTCAGCGGGCCGCCGATCCGGCCGGCCGTGACGGTGCCGGAGTCGGACTCCACCTCGGCCCCCGCGACACCTGTCACGGCGATGTCGCCGCTGGAGCTCTCCAGCTCGACCGTGGCGGTGGCCGGAACTTCCAGCCGGTAGTCGATGTAGCAGTTCCCGGAGCAGTTGTCGCTGAAGGTCAGTACGCCTGCGGTGACCTTCTGGCCGGTCGCCGGAACGGTGTCCCCGCGGTAGTGGACGGTGCGGTGGACCGTGACTCCGGGGCCGGTCCCGGGGGTGACGTCGATCGAGCCGGACCGGGCCCCCGTCACCTTCACGGCTTTGACCGCCTCGGTGACGGTGGCGTCGGCGGCCGCCGTCTTGTAGGCGTCGTCCGCGAAGGCGCCGCCCGGGAAGGAGCAGCCGGCCAGGAGGAGGCCGGCGCCGAGGGCGGCGATCGCGGTGCGGGCCATGCGGGCGGACGTGGTGTGAGAGGTCATGTCCCGATTCTGGGTCGGGAGCGTGCTCCGGGCCGATGGGGCTCGTACCCGGACCCTCGGTGGGGCTAACCCCCGTCCTCCGTCTGCTACCGGCCTGTGGTCACGGGGAGCTCCGAGGGCATGCCCCACTCGCTCCAGGAGCCGTCGTACACCGCGATCTCCTCGTACCCGGCGAGGTCGGCGCCGAGGGCCAGTACGCAGGCGGTCACCCCGGAGCCGCAGCTGAGGTAGAGCCGTTCCCGTCCCCCCGTCAGCGCCCGGAAGACGGCGCGCAGTTCCCCGGCCGGGCGCATCAGACCGTTCGCGTCCTGGAGTGCGGCGAACGGCAGGTTGACCGCGCCCGGCATGTGGCCGCCGCGCAGGCCCGGGCGGGGTTCGGGGGCGGTGCCGGCGAAGCGTTCGCGTGTGCGGGCGTCGAGGACGGCCGCGGCCGGGTCGGCCAGCGCCCGCGCGACGGTGGCGCTGTCGACCAGCAGCCCGGTCCGGGGCCGGGCGGTGAAGGAGCCGCGCGGGCCCTGGTACGCCGGGCCGGTGGCCGAGGTCGGCAGGCCGGCGGCGGTCCAGGCGGGCAGCCCCCCGTCGAGGACGGCGGCCCGGTCGAAGCCCATGGCACGCAGCATCCACCAGGCGCGGGCGCTGGAGTAGACGCCGGCGCCGTCGTAGACGACGACGGTGTCCGAGTCGTCGACGCCGAGGGCGCGCATCGCCTCGGTGAACTCCGGGGCCCCGGGCATGGTGTGCGGGGCGGGCGCGGTGTGGTCGGACAGGGGCCCGTCGAGGTCGAAGGGGCGGGCGCCCGGGATCCGGTGGGCCGCGGCGCGGTGGGCGCCGACGGAGGCGTCGAAGAGGACAAGGCCGGGCGCACCCAGCCGCCCGGCGAGCCAGTCGGCCCCGACGAGCGGTCCGGGAAGGGGCCCGGGAAGCGATCCGGTCGACGCGCCGGGCAGCGCCTCGGGCAGGGCTTCGAGCTGCGCTCCGGGCAGCGCCTCGGGCAAGGCTCCGGGCTGCGCTTCGAGTTGCGCTTCGTGCTGTGCTTCGGACACGGCGTCCTGGGGCGGGGTCATGCGGCACCTCCGGCTGTTCGACACGGGTCGCCCCATCCTCCGACGCGGCCCGGACCGGCCCCCCGCGCGGGGGTCAGCCGCAGCCGCCCGGCCGGGCGTAGACCGCCACCCGGGCGCCGCGCACCCCGGTCACCGAGCACAGCTCGAAGCGGGCCGCCAGCTCCTCCCGCTTGACCGCCTCCCGCGGGTACGGGTCCAGCGGCTGACCGGCCGGGTCCAGCAGGGCGATCACCCGGGGCGAGGCCAGCAGCGCCGAACGGATCCGGTCCGGGGACAGTTCGGTGCCCTGAAGACTGTGCGAGGCCGCCGGGGTGCGGTCCAGGGCCACGTCGCGCAGCTCCCGGTAGAGCTCGGGCGAGGACAGCAGCCACTCGCGCCGGCGCGAGGGCATGAACAGCACCGCGTCCCCCGGCCGGGCCCGCTCCCGGACCGCGGCGGCCACCGCGAGCACGTCGTCCTTGCGGCTCTCGGGGGTACGCAGCCACACCGACCAGACGGCGAACGGCACCAGGAGCGCGGCCGCCGGCAGCCACGGCCACCATCCGCGGGCCTGCGCGAGCCGGACCCCCGCCAGCAGGGCGAGCCCGGCCAGCGCGTAGATCACGTACCGGTCGACGTACCAGGGGTTGACCAGTGAGATCACCATCAGCACCCCGGGCGGCAGCAGGACGAGCGGGAGCGCCACCCGTACGAGGTCGGGCGGAGCGCCCCGCGCGAGCAGCAGGGCCGCGGCGCCCACCACCCCGTACGCCGCCCAGTCCTGCCAGCTCGGCCGCCCGAGCCAGCCGAGCTGCTGCTCGGCCTGCAGGGCGCTCACCACGGCGAGCGGCAGCAGCAGGACCAGCACGACGGCGGCGCTCCGGCGCCAGCCGTGCGAGCGCCACCCGGTGAAGGCGTGGGCGAGCAGGGCGAGCGCGGCGAACTCGTGCAGCCAGCAGCCGAGCAGCAGCACCACCGTGTAGGCCGGCCAACGCTCGCGCAGCATCAGGTACGTCGCCCACACCACGGCGGCCGCGACCAGGGCGTAGGAGCGCCCCTCCTGGGCGTACATCTGCACGGGGGGCAGTACGGCGTACACGCAGCCCGCGAGCAGCGCGGCCCGCTCCCCCGCGAGCCGGTGGGCGACGGCGGCCACCCCGGCGGCCGCGAGGGCGGTGGCGGCGACGGAGGGCAGCCGCAGCGCCCACAGGCCGCCCTCCCCCACCTGGAACACCGCGTGCATGAGCACGTAGTGCAGGCCGTGGACGGCGTCGACCCGGCCCAGCAGCTCCACGATCCCGCCGAGCGGCCGGTGGGCCACCTGCCAGGTGACGGACTCGTCGCGCCACATGCTGCCGCCCCGCTCCAGGCCCCAGAGGCCGAGGAGCACGGCCAGCAGCGGCGGGAGCAGGCGCCAGGGGGCGATCCGGCTGATGTCGGCCTCCGCGTGCGGTCGGGACGGGTGTCGCAACGGGTGTGCGGACTCCATACTCGGGGGTGGACACGAGTCCCTGCGGAGGTGGGTGTGCACGCGTTACGAGCGGTTGCGGTGGCAGTGCTGAGCACGGTGGCCCTGGCGGGCTGCGGGCCCTCCGGTGCCGGGGGCGGCGACGACCCGGCCCCGAAGTCCTCCACCGGGCCGGGCACGAGCGCGAGCGCGTCTGCGGACCCGGGCGCGAGTACGAGCCCGGGCGCGAGTACGAGCCCGGGCGCGACGGCCGCCCCGACCACGAGCCCCACGGCCGGCCAGGTCCCCGCCCCCGGCGAGACCCTGGTCCGGGTCACCCGGACCGGCGGCTTCGCCGGGCGGACCCACACCCTCGTCGTCAAGGGCGACGGCTCCTTCACCCGGCTCGACGCCGGGGCGAGGCCGACGGGCACCGGAAAGCTGTCCGGGGCGGAGCTCGCCGCCCTGCGCACCGCCCTGCGGGAGGCCGACTTCGCCCGGCTGCCCCGGATCGCCACCGGCGGCCCGACGATCTACGACGGGTACTACTACGCCTTCGTGCACGGCGGCCACGAGGTGGCCAGCGACCAGGGGTCCCTGCCGGAGGCCCTGACGAAGGTGCTGGACGCGCTGCCCCCGTTCACCGGCGGCTAGGGCCTGTCTTTGGGATCATGCCGGGCCCGGCATGATCGGAAAGACAGGCCCTAAGCCGTCTCTTCCGGATCTTGCCGGGTCAAGCCCGCGTCGCCTGGTGCCGTGCCTCTCCCCCGGCTACCGCTGGGAGGGGCCCCCGGGCGCAGCGGCGCCCGGATGAGGCGCGGTGCCAGGCGGCGCGGGTCAGGCAAGATCAGAAAGAGACGGCCCGGGCCGTCTCTCAGGACGCGGCCGAGATGTCCCGCAGCAGCCGGTCCAGGAATCCGCGCAGCCGGGCCGGCATGTCCACGCTTCCGGGCGCCAGCACCCACTGGATCTGCAGGCCGTCCATGACGGCGAGGATCTCCCGGCCGACGGCCCCGCAGTCGGTGTCCGGGCGCAGTTCGCCGCGGCCGACGCCCGCTTCCAGCAGGTCGACGGTGTAGCCGAGCACCCGGTCGTAGCGCTGGGTGAAGTACGCGTGTGCCGGGTGCTCCGGGTTGCCGGATTCGCCGACCAGGGTGTTGAACATCCGGACGATGCCGGGCCGCCGCTCGTTGTCGGCGGCGAGTTCCACGACGGTGGTGAAGTGAGCGGCGACCGACCCGGCGGGCTCGCTGAAGAGCCGCTCCACGTCGTGCCGCTCGCTCTGGGCGAGGACCGAGAGCAGCAGGTCCTCCTTGCCGCGGAAGTGGTGCAGCAGTCCGCCCTGGGTGATGCCGCAGTCGGCGGCGATGCGGGCCAGCGAGGACGCGTTGAAGCCCCACTGCGCGAAGTGCTCGACGGCGGTGTCGAGGATCTTCTGCCGCCGGGCGTCGCCCACCGCGTAGGTCCCCCGGGCCGAGCCCTTCGAGGCCTTGCGCTCCGTCCGCTCCGTGCGCTCCGTCCGCTCGGTCCGCTCGGTCCGCTCCGTGCGCCCCGTGTCCTGTGCCATGCGGACAGCCTAAGGCGCGGCGTTTTCCGGCCGTCCGGTCCGCGTGACCCAGCTCACTTTTCAAAAACCTAGCAGGTGCATGGTTTTCGGCTCTACCTTGACCGTGCCGATCCGCCCGGTCACGTGCTCCAGGAGCCCCGCCATGAACGCGACGCCCGATTACCAAGACGCTGCGCTGCCCGTCGACCGCCGCGTGGAGGACCTGCTCGCCCGGATGACCCTGGAGGAGAAGGCCGGCCAGCTCTTCCACTCGATGCTGATGATGAACGCGGACGGCACCCCGGTCACCGAGACCGACGGCTCGATGCTCCCCTTCACCACGCCCGAGCTGATCGAGGACCGCCACCTCACCCACTTCAACCTGCTCGGCACCTACGGGCCCCGCGAGATGGCCCGGTGGCAGAACTCCGTCCAGGAGATGGCCGCGGCCACCCGCCTCGGCATCCCGGTCACCCTCTCCACCGACCCGCGCCACACCTTCACCGACAACATCGGGGCGTCCTTCAACTCCGGCGCCTTCTCCGCCTGGCCGGAGGCCCTGGGCCTGGCCGCCATCGGCGACCCCGAGCTCGTCCACCGGTTCGCCGACACCGTCCGCCGCGAGTACCTCGCCGTCGGCTTCCGCGTCGCCCTGCACCCGCAGATCGACCTGGCCAGCGAACCCCGCTGGGCCCGCCAGTCCGGCACCTTCGGCTCCGACGCCCGGCTGACCGGCGAGCTCGTGGCGGCGTACGTACGCGGCCTGCAGGGCCCGGCCCTCGGACCCGGGTCGGTGTCCGCGATGGTCAAGCACTTCCCCGGCGGCGGCCCGCAGAAGGACGGCGAGGACCCGCACTTCGCACACGGCAAGGAGCAGGTCTACCCGGGCGGCATGCGCGAGCACCACCTGGAGCCGTTCAAGGCGGCGATCGCCGCCGGGTGCGCGCAGATGATGCCGTACTACGGCCAGCCGATCGGCACGGACTGGGAGGAGGTCGGCTTCGGCTTCAGCAAGGGCGTGGTCACCGGCCTGCTCCGCGAGGAGCTCGGCTTCGAGGGCATCGTCTGCAGCGACTGGGGGCTGCTCAACGACGCGACGATCTTCGGGCAGGTGCATCCGGCGCGCGCCTGGGGCCTGGAACACCTGAGCGTGGCCGAGCGGGCGGCGCGCGGTCTGGAGGCCGGCTGCGACCAGTTCGGCGGCGAGCAGTGCCCCGAGGTGATCGTGGAGCTGGTCCGCTCGGGCCGCGTCGCGGAGTCCCGGATCGACGACTCGGTACGCCGCCTGCTGCGGGAGAAGTTCACGCTCGGCCTGTTCGAGGACCCGTACGTGGACCCGGACGCGGCGGCCGAGATCGTCGGCCGGTCCGACTTCACGGCCCTGGGGGCCGCGGCCCAGCGCCGCTCCCTCACCGTCCTGACCAACCGGGACGGCCTGCTCCCGCTCGCCACGGGGCCGAAGCTGTACGTGCGCAACGTGGACGCGGCCGTCGCCGCCGGGTACGGCGAGGTCGTCGCCGAGCCGGCCGACGCGGATCTCGCCGTGCTGCGGCTGCGGACCCCGTACGAGCCGCGCGAGAACATCTTCGAGTCCTACTTCCACTCGGGTTCGCTGGCCTTCCCCGAGCCGGAGCTGGCGCAGATCCTGGCCCTCCTGGACCAGGTCCCGACCCTGGTCTGCATCAATCTGGAGCGGGCCGCCGTGATCCCGGAGATCGCCGAGCGCGCGGCGGCCCTGATCGCCGACTACGGGGCCGGCGACGCCGCCCTGCTGGACGTGGCCTTCGGCCGCGCCACTCCCGAGGGCCGCCTCCCCTTCGAGCTCCCGCGCTCGATGAAGGCCGTCGAGGCCTCCCGCCCCGATGTGCCGAACGACACGCTCGACCCGGTCTTCCCGCACGGCCACGGGCTGACCTTCCAGGGCCCGTAGCCACCCCCGGACGCCCCTCGGAGGGCAAGTACGGCGAGGCACCTGACCGGTCTCGTCCGCCGGGTGCCGGTCCCGTGGGGGGACCGGCACCCGGTACCACACATTCCGCTTACTGTGGTCCAGCACATATGCCATGTCCGAACCCCACGTAGCCGCAGGCCGACGCCTCCTCTACGCTGCACCCCATTCACGCGGGATCTTCAGGGGCGGACATGGAACAGACACACACCACCCATCAGAGCGCCGCGGCGACACCCGGCGCCCAGCGGCGTGTGCTGGTCGTCGAGGACGACCACACCATCGCCGAGGCCATCGCGGCCCGTCTGCGCGCCGAGGGCTTCCAGGTGCAGACCGCGGGCGACGGACCCTCGGCCGTCACGGCGGCCGAGACCTGGCTGCCCGAGCTGCTGGTCCTCGACATCATGCTGCCCGGCTTCGACGGCCTGGAGGTCTGCCGCCGGGTCCAGGCCCAGCGGCCTGTGCCGGTCCTCATGCTCACCGCGCGCGACGACGAGACCGACCTGCTGGTCGGACTGGGGGTCGGCGCGGACGACTACATGACCAAGCCGTTCTCGATGCGCGAGCTGGCCGCCCGGGTCCACGTCCTGCTGCGGCGCGTGGAGCGGGCCACCATGGCCGCGCACACCCCGCGCGGTGCCACCCTGCGCCTGGGCGATCTGGAGATCGACCACGCCCAGCGCCGGGTCCGGGTGCACACCGAGGACGTGCACCTGACCCCCACCGAGTTCGACCTGCTGGTGTGCCTGGCCGGCACCCCGCGGGCGGTGCTCTCCCGGGAGCAGCTGCTGGCCGAGGTGTGGGACTGGGCCGACGCGTCCGGGACCCGTACCGTCGACAGCCACATCAAGGCCCTGCGCCGCAAGATCGGCGCGGAGCGGATCCGTACCGTCCACGGCGTCGGGTACGCCCTGGAGACCCCGGCCCAGGCATGAGCGGCCCGCCGAACCGGCAGCGGCTACGGCAACGGCCTCCCGCGGGGCTGCGGCCCTTCTCGCCGTTCTCGATCAAGACCAAGCTGGGCACGCTCGTGGTGGTCTCGGTCTTCATCACGACGGGCCTGCTGCTGGTGGCCCTGCGTACCGACACCGAGCTGCGCTTCATCACGGTCTTCTCGGTGATCGCCTCGATGCTGATCACCCAGTTCGTGGCGCACAGCCTGACGGCGCCGCTGGACGACATGACGACGGTGGCCCGCGCGATATCCCACGGCGACTTCACCCGGCGGGTACGCGGGGCGGGGCGCCGCGACGAGCTGGGCGACCTGGCCTCCACCATCAATCTGATGGCGGACGACCTGGAGGCCGTGGACCGGCACCGCAAGGAGCTCGTCGCCAATGTCTCGCACGAGCTGCGCACGCCCATCGCGGCACTGCGGGCCGTGCTGGAGAACGTGGTGGACGGGGTCTCGGCCGCCGATCCGGAGACCATGCGCACGATGCTCAAGCAGACCGAGCGGCTCGGCGGGCTCGTGGAGACCCTGCTGGACCTGTCCCGGGTGGACAACGGCGTGGTCCCGCTGCGCGCCCGCCGCTTCGAGGTGTGGCCGTACCTGTCGGGCGTCCTGAAGGAATCGCGGCTGGCGGCCGCCGGCCGGCCGGGGCTCCTCTCCGGTTCGGGCGGGCACACCCGCAACGACGTGCACCTGCACCTGGACGTCTTCCCGCCCGAGCTGTGGGCGCACGCGGACGCCGAGCGGCTGCACCAGGTGGTCGCAAATCTGATCGACAACGCGGTCAAGCACAGCCCTCCGCACGGCCGGGTCACGGTCCGCGCCCGGACCGGCGACGCGCCCGGAAGCCTGGTGCTGGAGGTACGGGACGAGGGCCCGGGCATCCCCGAGGCGGAGCGCCACCGCGTCTTCGAGCGGTTCAACCGGGGCAGCGCGCGCGGCGGCGACGGGGGCACCGGACTGGGCCTGGCGATCGCCCGCTGGGCCGTGGAACTGCACGGAGGCCGGATCGGAGTGGCCGAATCGTCACGCGGCTGCCGCATCCTCGTCACGCTTCCGGGCAGCTCATAGGTGCCGTGTTGACGTAGGGTTCGAGTGGGAAGGACATGATCTCGGCCACACGTACCCGGGGTCCGTCAGGGGTGCGAAGCCAAGGGGGCCGCAACCTCGGTGCCGCCTACCCGAACCAGGCTCGTTTCCCGCCATTCCACGTCCCGAAACCCGCCGTTCGGTGTGACCTGCGCGACGTAAGTCCGGCCCGGCCTGCATGCAGCGCCCGAGGAGGCGTAGCCTTTATTCCCGCTGTCCATACCTTGTGAAGCGGAAGAGGGCGGTTGCCGCCGTGTCGCCACAGTCCCCCAGTAACTCGAGCACCACGACCGAAGCAGCAGAGGGCGGGAAGAACCCTGCCTCAGGCTTCGGCGCCAATGAGTGGCTCGTCGACGAGATCTATCAGCAGTACCTCCAGGACCCGAATTCGGTCGACCGGGCCTGGTGGGACTTCTTCGCCGACTACAAGCCGGGTGGCGCTGTCGCTCCGGTGAAGTCGGACGGTCCCGAGAAGCCCGCGACGACGGACGGCGCCTCCGCACAGGCCGCCACCACCGTCACCGCGGCGCCGCAGGTCACCGACGCCGCCGCCACGGGGGCGGCGCGCGCCGCGGCCCCTGCCCCGACACCCGCCGCGAGCACCGGCTCCACTGGAGCGGCTGCCGCCGCGCCAGCTGCTGCGCCCGTGTCAGCTCCTGCCCCTGCTCCTGCCACCCCCTCTGGTGCCCCTGCTGTGACTGTCACCTCCCAGGCCCCGGCCGCCGCACCGGCCGCGCCCGCCCCCTCCTCCGTAGCCCCCCAGAAGCCCGGTGCAAGCACCGGCTCCACTGGAGCGGCTGGCGCCGCGCCCGCCACCGAGGCCCCCGCGGGCCCCGAGCTGGTGACGCTCCGCGGCCCGGCGGCTGCCGTCGCCAAGAACATGAACGCCTCCCTCGACGTGCCGACGGCCACCTCCGTCCGCGCCGTCCCGGTGAAGCTGCTGTTCGACAACCGCATCGTCATCAACAACCACCTCAAGCGCGCCCGGGGCGGGAAGATCTCCTTCACGCACCTGATCGGCTACGCGATGGTGCAGGCGATCAAGGCCATGCCGGCCATGAACTACTCCTTCGCGGAGAAGGACGGCAAGCCGACCCTGGTCAAGCCGGAGCACATCAACTTCGGTCTCGCGATCGACCTGGTGAAGCCCAACGGCGACCGCCAGCTCGTCGTCGCCGGCATCAAGAAGGCCGAGACCCTCAACTTCTTCGAGTTCTGGCAGGCCTACGAGGACATCGTCCGCCGCGCCCGTGTCGGCAAGCTGACGATGGACGACTTCACCGGCGTCACCGTCTCGCTGACCAACCCCGGCGGCCTGGGCACCGTGCACTCCGTGCCCCGCCTGATGCCCGGACAGTCGGTCATCATGGGCGTCGGCTCCATGGACTACCCGGCCGAGTTCCAGGGCACCTCGCAGGACACCCTGAACAAGCTGGGCATCTCCAAGGTCATGACCCTGACCTCGACCTACGACCACCGGGTCATCCAGGGTGCGGCCTCCGGCGAGTTCCTGCGCATCGTCGCGAACCTGCTGCTCGGCGAGGACGGCTTCTACGACGCCGTCTTCGAGTCGCTGCGCATCCCGTACGAGCCCGTCCGCTGGAACCGGGACATCGACGCCTCGCACGACGACGACGTCACGAAGGCCGCCCGCGTCTTCGAGCTGATCCACTCCTACCGGGTCCGCGGCCACGTCATGGCCGACACCGACCCGCTGGAGTACAAGCAGCGCAAGCACCCCGACCTCGACATCACCGAGCACGGCCTCACCCTGTGGGACCTGGAGCGCGAGTTCGCGGTCGGCGGCTTCTCCGGCAAGTCGATGATGAAGCTCCGCGACATCCTCGGCGTGCTGCGCGACTCGTACTGCCGCACCACCGGCGTCGAGTTCATGCACATCCAGGACCCCAAGCAGCGCCGCTGGATCCAGGACCGCATCGAGCGCCCGCACACCAAGCCGGAGCGCGAGGAGCAGCTGCGCATCCTGCGCCGGCTGAACGCGGCGGAGGCCTTCGAGACCTTCCTGCAGACGAAGTACGTCGGCCAGAAGCGCTTCTCCCTGGAGGGCGGCGAGTCCGTCATCCCGCTGCTCGACGCCGTCATCGACTCGGCCGCCGAGGCCCGCCTCGAAGAGGTCGTCATCGGCATGGCCCACCGCGGCCGCCTGAACGTCCTGGCGAACATCGTCGGCAAGTCGTACGCGCAGATCTTCCGCGAGTTCGAGGGCAACCTCGACCCGAAGTCCATGCACGGCTCCGGCGACGTCAAGTACCACCTGGGCGCCGAGGGCACCTTCACGGGCCTGGACGGCGAGCAGATCAAGGTCTCGCTCGTCGCGAACCCCTCGCACCTGGAGGCGGTCGACCCGGTCCTGGAGGGTGTCGCCCGCGCCAAGCAGGACGTCATCAACAAGGGCGGAACGGACTTCACGGTCCTCCCGCTCGCGCTCCACGGCGACGCGGCCTTCGCCGGCCAGGGCGTCGTCGCCGAGACGCTGAACATGTCGCAGCTGCGCGGCTACCGCACGGGCGGCACCGTGCACGTGGTCATCAACAACCAGGTCGGCTTCACCGCCGCCCCGGAGTCCTCGCGTTCCTCGATGTACGCGACCGACGTGGCCCGCATGATCGAGGCGCCGATCTTCCACGTGAACGGCGACGACCCGGAAGCGGTCGTCCGCGTGGCCCGGCTGGCCTTCGAGTTCCGCCAGGCGTTCAACAAGGACGTGGTCATCGACCTCATCTGCTACCGCCGCCGCGGCCACAACGAGTCCGACAACCCGGCCTTCACGCAGCCGCTGATGTACGACCTGATCGACAAGAAGCGCTCGGTGCGCAAGCTCTACACCGAGTCCCTCATCGGTCGTGGCGACATCACGCTGGAAGAGGCCGAGCAGGCGCTCCAGGACTTCCAGGGCCAGCTGGAGAAGGTCTTCGCGGAGGTCCGCGAGGCCGCCACGCAGCCCGCGGTCGCCGCGCCGGCCGCCCCGGCCCCGTCCGCCGACTTCCCGGTCGCCGTGAACACCGCGATCTCCCAGGACGTCGTCAAGCGGATCGCCGAGTCCCAGGTCACCATCCCCGAGGGCGTCACCGTCCACCCGCGTCTGCTGCCGCAGCTGCAGCGCCGCGCGGCGATGATCGACGAGGGCACCATCGACTGGGGCATGGGCGAGACCCTCGCCTTCGGCTCGCTGCTGATGGAGGGCACCCCGGTCCGGCTGTCCGGCCAGGACTCCCGCCGCGGCACGTTCGGCCAGCGCCACGCGGTCCTCATCGACCGGGAGACGGGCGAGGACTACACCCCGCTCCTCTACCTGTCCGAGGACCAGGCCCGCTACAACGTCTACGACTCGCTGCTCTCCGAGTACGCGGCCATGGGCTTCGAGTACGGCTACTCGCTGGCCCGTCCGGACGCGCTGGTCCTCTGGGAGGCCCAGTTCGGTGACTTCGTCAACGGCGCGCAGACCGTCGTCGACGAGTTCATCTCCTCGGCCGAGCAGAAGTGGGGCCAGACCTCCGGCGTCACGCTGCTCCTGCCGCACGGCTACGAGGGCCAGGGCCCGGACCACTCGTCCGCGCGCCCCGAGCGCTTCCTCCAGATGTGCGCGCAGGACAACATGACGGTGGCCATGCCCACCCTGCCGTCGAACTACTTCCACCTGCTGCGCTGGCAGGTCCACAACCCGCACCACAAGCCGCTCATCGTCTTCACCCCGAAGTCGATGCTGCGTCTGAAGGCGGCGGCGTCGAAGGCGGAGGAGTTCACGACCGGTTCGTTCCGTCCGGTCATCGGTGACTCCACGGTGGACGCGAACGCGGTCCGCAAGGTCGTCTTCTGCGCCGGCAAGGTCTACTACGACCTGGAGGCCGAGCGCGAGAAGCGCGGCATCACGGACACCGCGATCATCCGCATCGAGCGGCTGTACCCGCTGGCGGGCGCGGAACTCCAGGCCGAGATCGCCAAGTTCCCGAACGCGGCGAAGTACATCTGGGCCCAGGAGGAGCCGGCGAACCAGGGTGCGTGGCCGTTCATCGCGCTGAACCTGATCGACCACCTCGACCTGGCGGTCGGCGCGGACGTCCCGGCGGGCGAGCGCCTGCGCCGCATCTCGCGGCCGCACGGCTCCTCGCCGGCGGTGGGCTCCGCGAAGCGCCACCAGGCGGAGCAGCAGCTCCTGCTGAACGAGGTCTTCGAGGCGTAACTCCGCCCCGATCCCCAGCAGTACGGAAGGCCCGGCCCCTCACGGGGGCCGGGCCTTCCGGCTGTCGTGGCCCCGGACGGCCGATGATCTTACCGATTCGTGACGCCCCCCTCCGGGGACGCCCACAAGTCCCCTGCTGCCTCTAGCGTGTTCGTACATCACCGAGTGCGACCGGGCGGCGCGAGCCGCACCCGATACCGGTTGTCTCCGGCGTACCCGAAATCTCATGAGAAAGCAGGATGATGACGGTCGAGACGCTTCCCCTCTGCGCCTTCCCGGAGTGCACCAACCACCCCGAGGCGCCGACGCCCGACAACCCGGAGCCGACGTACTGCGCTCACCCGGATCACAACGCGCTGGGGGCGTTCCGCAGGTTCCGGGCCAAGCGGCAGCAGCGCAAGGACGAGAAACGCCGGGCGACCGAGGCCAAGAAGGCGGGCAAGGACGGATCCGGCGCTCGCGCCGACCTGGTGGCGCTCATCTCCCAGCTGTCCACGGACCTGCCGGGCTACATCGAGGAGCTCGCGATCATCACGGACTCGGCGGCGGCCGAGGAGCGCATCCGGACCGTGGCCGAGGCCGCGGCCCAGCGGGCCCTGGACGCCGAACAGAGCACCGCGATGGCGGAGGAGGCCGCGGACCTGGCCATCGCCCAACTGGACGTGGCCAGACACCGGTTCGAGGTGGAGACGGACAAGATCCGCCAGGAGTCCGCACAGCAGGTGGCCGACGTGCAGTTCGTGCGGGCCGAGCTGGAGCGCTACCGCGAGCGGGTCGCCCAGCTGGAGGAGCGACTCGACCGGATGCGCGAGGAGGCGGACGCGGCCCGCCGGGAGCGCGGCGAGCTCGCACGGCAGCCGTGAACCACCAAGATCAAGACAACAGCGACGCCGGGTTCCGATGTCACTGTGCGCAGTTCCGCGCATGACGATCTCATTTCAGCAATGAGGGCACCATCCGGCAATTCCGCCCGTCCCGGCCGGATACCACAACTGGAGGAAACATGTCTCGAACCATGAAGCGGAGCACCAGGATGGCCACGGTCGCCGGGATGGTGGCGGCCGTCAGCGCGGGAATGGTCGTGACCGCACCTGCGAGCCAGGCGGCACCGGTCGCGGCCTTCCGTCTCAGCAATTTCTCGGCGACCATCGCGAACATCTGCGTCCACACGGACATCGCAACGCAATGCTCCGGGAACATGGCGGCAGGAAAGAGCGAGGTTTGGAAGGTGGCGTACAAGGGGCCGCGCAAGTGGTACTGCACTTCGACCGCGAAGGGACTGACCGGCACCGCCAGCACCCCTTACTTCA
Organism: Streptomyces sp. NPDC001502; assembly: GCF_042894785.1. NCBI lineage: Bacteria > Bacillati > Actinomycetota > Actinomycetes > Kitasatosporales > Streptomycetaceae > Streptomyces > Streptomyces sp. NPDC001502. The sequence continues at coordinate 239,808 of NZ_JBIAVW010000004.1, read as the reverse complement.
GCCGCGATGACGTCAAGGAATGCGCGGAGGTCGGCAACATATTCGGAGCCAGCATCCAGCTCAAGTAACAACAGCCAGGGGGCGCCGGACGCGATGCGGGCGGAAACGGGTGGGGTGACGACCCGCTCACGTGGGTTCCGCACCGCGTCCGGCCCCTACGGCTGCGGCTCATCTGCTACCGCCACGCAGCCCGCGCCGGCCCCCGTCCGCCGGCTTCCCGGTCGCGGGTGGTCGTCGCGGGCGACCAGAGTCGCCGGGCCGGTCACCTGCTGCGTGCGCTCGACCTACCGGCGGACGCCTGGTGCAAGGGTTCAGGATCGGATGACTCGGCTGGTGAACCCGTCGTGCATGAGGGACTCGTAGGCGTCGTACACGTCCTCCGGTACGTCCTGGGCGATGGCGAACCCGAGCTTCGGATACTCGATCACCCGCTGGAGGTCGCCCACGAGCATGTCCAGGACGAGCTTCTCGTCACCGATGCTCTTGAGGTAGTCGTCCAACTCAAGTGGCTCCGAGGCACAGATGACCTCGACCTCGGGCCAAAGTTTGCGCGCGGTGGCGAAGGACCGCCTCTCCATATAGGGCTTGGAGACGAGCAGCACGGTCTTCGGCGTGATGCCGTTCGCGGCCAGGAGGTCGCGAGTGAAGGTGATGTTCTGACCGGTGTTGGCGGCGCTCGGCTCGACGAGAATCGCGGAGTCAGGAACCCCGAGGTCCAGAGCGTGCTCGCGAAAGTGGACAGCCTCCCCTCGGGGGAAGCGAGCCCGGGTAGTGGGGCTGTTGCCTCCGGTGAACACGAGTACCGGGAACAGCCCGGCCCGATAGAGATCGGCAGAGGCCACGGCAACTCCGAGGTCGTGGCTACCCAGCCCGATCGCGACGTCCACAGGCACCAGGTCGTGGCCCATCCGGTGGTAGTCCCAGATCAGCTCGGCCCGCCGCCACTGGTCCCCGGTGATCCTCTGCTGGATGTCCGTCACGCGATCTTCTCCCTCATGGCCCTGATGCCCTCGATGCCGGCCGGCTGACGCCTGAGCCCGAGCCGTCCGATGACTGAACGGTACGGAGGCCTGACAACTCGCCGCCCCGGAGCGGTGGGGCCGACGGGGTGAAGGCCCCGCGCACGTGGGCTCCCCTACGGCTGCGGCTCGAAGTCCCAGTACGGTCTGGTCTGCTGCTTCGCCGAGATCGTGTGGACGTGCTGGGCGCCCAGGGTGCGGGTGAGGCCCTTGATGCCCGCGTCCTCGTGTTTCGCCGCCTCCTCGTACTCCCGTACCGACCGGAGGTCCGCCGCCAGGGCGATCTGGGCGCTCAGGGCCATCGGGTGGTCCGGGCCCAGGACCCGCTCGGCCCCGCGCAGCGTCTCCCGGCTCAGGTCCAGCGCGTCCTCCAGCCGCCCGGTGATGTTGCGGTGCCCGGTCGCGTTCAGGGCGCAGCCCAGCGTCCAGGGGTGCCGGTCGCCGAGTGCGCCGCGCATGCCCACCAGCGCCTGCTCCGCCAGCGAGAGGGCGGCCGCGCGCTCCCCCTGGGCCCGCAGCACGAGGCCGAGGTTGCCGACCGTGCCGATGCTGTACGGGTGGGCGAGGCCGAGCTGGGACTGGTAGCCGCGGACCACGTCCTCGGAGATCCGGCGGGCCTCGCCGATGTCCCCGTACTCCCTGAGGTAGGTGGCGTAGTCGGAGGCGACCATCAGGGTCCACGGGTAGTCGGCCCCGAAGACCCTGGTGGCCCGTTCCCACACGGTCCGCAGCCGCAGGCCCGCGCCGGGGATGTCGCCGGAGCGGCGCAGGCACATCCCGAGGTTGTGCTCGGCGCGCAGGGTCTGCGGGTGTTCCAGGCCCAGCACCTGCGTGTTGATCTTCACGCCCTGTTCCTGCCGGGTCTGGGCCTCGTGGTAGCGGCCCATCAGCCGCAGCCCCATGGCGCAGGCGATCCCGGAGGACAGGGTGGAGATGTGATGGGTTCTGAGGACCCGTTCGCGGCGGCGCAGGGTGTCCAGGTCGAGGTCGTAGGCGTCCTGGTAGCGGCCGAGCAGGCGGTAGGTGGCGGCCAGGTTGTTCTGGGCGGCGAGGGTGGTGGAGTCGTCCTCGCCGAGCAGTTCGCGGTAGGTGGCCAGGCAGTGTTCGAAGATCTCCCGGGCCGGTTCGAAGCGGGCGATGCACAGCAGGACCCCGCCGTACGAGCTGGTGGCGCGCAGGGTTTCCAGGTCGCGGTCGCCGCGTTCCTCGGTGAGCTGGGCGGCGCGGGCGCGGGTGAGGGTCTCGGCGCGCCGGAACAGGCCGAGATTGCGCAGGGCTCCGCCGTAGTGGTAGCTGAGTTCGCGGACCTTGGGGTGGTCCTCGCCGAGCAGGGCCCGCCAGATCAGGTCGGTCTCCTCGGACAGGCGCAGGCAGGTGCGGTACTCCCCGGCGAGGATCAGGTAGCGCAGGCAGTGCAGCAGGAAGTTCTGGATGCGCGGGTTGCTGCTGGTGAGCACCCCGGAGGTGGCCAGGTGCGGGATGAGTTCGGCGTACCGGGGCCACAGGCGGGAGTCCGAGGGCCGGCCGGGGTCGGCGGCGGCGAGGACCTGGCGTACGGCGCGGGCCAGGGGCTCGGCCTCCGCCTCGGAGAGGTCGTCGCGGACGATGCCGTGGACCATGCGGTGCAGCTGTACGGTTTCCAGCCCGCCGCCGCCTTCCTCCACGGCCAGGTCGGAGTACTCCAGCCGGACGACGGAGAACTGGACGAGTTTGTTGAGGGCGGCGTTCCACCGGATCTGGTCGTTGATCAGCCCGGCGAGCTGTTCGGGCACGTCGTCGGCGGGGAACTCGCCTAGCAGGCGCAGCGGCACCGGGCCGGGGGCGAAGAAGACGAACAGCCGGAGCAGGGCGAGGGCGTCGGGGAAGTTCTCCCGGACGTTGTTGAGCAGTATGGCGAGGGCGGTGGGGAAGGGCAGGGGGTAGTCCTCGGAGACCGCGACGGCCTCGCGGGAGTCCATCCGGTGCTGGAGCAGGACGAGGTAGTCGCCGACCGGCAGCGGGGAGTCGGCGAGCCAGCCGGCGGTCTGGTCGAGGGCGAGCGGGTAGTCCTCCAGGGCCTCGGCGAGCTGGTCGGCCTCGTCGGCGGTCAGGCGCAGGGCCCGGCGGCGGATGAAGGTGATCGACTCCGGGCGGGCGTAGAGCGGGACCTCGACCAGGCTGGTGTGCCGGGCGGCCCACTCGCGGTTGCGCGAGGTGATGATCACGTCGCCCGCGCCGGAGGGCAGCAGGTCGATCAGGTCGTCCGGGTTGTCGCAGCCGTCGAAGACCATCAGCCAGCGGCCGTACGGGTTCCCGCGCCGCAGCGCTTCGAGGACGGCCCGGATCTGCTCTCCGTAGCTGCCGGCGCCGCGCGGCAGCCCGAGCGCGGGGGCCAGGTCGGCGAGGCGTTCGCGCAGGGTGGGCCGGTCCTCGGCGGGGACCCACCACACGATGTCGTACTCGGAGGCGAAGCGGTAGGCGTACTCGGTGGCGACCTGGGTCTTGCCGACGCCGGAGAGCCCGAGGAGGGTGACGGTGGACGCGCCGGGCGGGGCTTCGGTGAGCGCCTCGCGCAGGTTGCCGATGACGTCGTTGCGGCCGGTGAAGCGCGGGTTGCGGCGCGGGACGCGGCCCCAGATCTCCGGCGGGTCGTTGGGGAAGCGGGGGCCGCGGCGGCCGGTCTCGGTGCCGATCCGGTCGGTGGGCAGCTCCAGGCGGCGCAGCACGCGGTACTCGGCCTCGTACGCGTCCAGGCCCCACAGGTCGGTCTTCTCCAGTACGGCGACGGCGCTGGGCAGCGGGGCGTCGGTGAGGCAGACCGCCGCGAACCGGTCGGGGTGGCGGTCGGTGACGGCGCGCAGGGCGGTGTTCCACTGCTCGTCGGTGTGGGTGCCGGCGGAGAAGTAGCGCTCGCTGAGGACGAGGAGGACCCGGCTGCCGGAGCGGGCCAGGTCGTCGAGGGCCTGGTCGATGCCGGGGCTGTTCTGGGGGTCCCAGCGCTGGAGGGCGACGCGGTGGCCGTGCTCCTCCAGGCGGTGCGCGATCCACACCGCCCAGGGGCGGTTGAATCCCGCGAAGCTGATGACGAATCGCTGCGTCTGGGGCGGCTGGGGCGGCTGCTGCGCCGCCGGTTCACGGTCCTGGCGACTACCGGTGGTCATCGGGCCGTCTCCCTGGAATCCGGGCGGTGGACGGGCTTGAAAGGTACCGCAGCGGACGGTCCGTCAGCCGTGTGCGAACGGGGCGAGTTCGGGGTGCGCCTCGCACCAGGCACGGCGTTCGCGGTCGACGGCTCGGCGGGCCGAGGTGTGCTGGTCGCCGGGCGGCGGCAGGTCGTCCATGGCGCGTTCGGCGGCCCCCATCGCCTCGGTGAACTCCCGCCCCTCGCTCGTCAGTTGTTCGTGCGCCCGCAGGGCGGGCAGGACGGCGGCCACCTGCGCGCGGATCCGGGCGTGTTGGGCCCAGGCGCCGCGGGCCCCGTAGAGGGCGGCACGCTGCCAGTACCCGGCGAGGGCCAGGTGGGCGTAGGCGCCGTGCAGCAGGCCCTCCAGGGGGCGGGGGTCGCTGCGCCAGGGGGCCCAGTGGCGGGGCGTGTGGTCGGCGGTGTGCAGGGTCAGGACGTCGGTGAGGGCGGTCAGTTTGCCGTGCTGGACCTCGTGGACGAGGGTCGCGGCGAGCGCGGGTGGGGCCTGGGCGCGGGCGAGTACGGAGCCCGCGGCCGCGGGGAGGGTGGCACCGCTGGAGCGGGAGCCGCCGGCGAGCGGTACGACGGAGCGCAGCAGCTGGACGGTCTCCTCGGCGCGGATGGTGTCGTAGCGCTGGAGCAGGGTGAGCGCGCCGGACCATTGGGTGTCCCACCGCTTGTGGCCCTTGGGCGTGAGCCGGCGGGCGGGGCGGACGGGGGCCGGCTGCGCGGGGCCGGGCGCCCGGTAGGGGTCGAGGTCGTCGAGGGCGGTCCGGCCGCCGGGCAGGGCGTGCAGGGGCACGGTGGCGGGGTCGTCGGGGTCCCAGGAGCGTTCGGAGAGGGCGAGCGGGCCGGGGCGGTCCGGGCGCAGCAGTCCGAGGGTGGGCAGGACGAGGCGGCCGTGCAGGGGCCGCAGGGTGTGGCTGAAGGGGATCCCGGCGCGCAGGGCGGCGGCGACGGCAAGGGCCCCGAGGTGTCCGAGGTCGGGCGGAGCGCCGCAGGGGGCGTGCAGCCGGCGCAGGGTCTCCTCGGCCCACACCCCGGTGGCCGGGTAGTGCAGTACGTCGCGCACGGCGTCCGCGTCGCGGCGCTCGGCCTCCTCCAGCAGGGCCCAGTGGTCGGCGGTCTCCCCGGACCGGCCGCCGGGGGCGGCGTCGAGGACCGCGCGCAGTAGGAGCAGGCGTTTGGAGCGGCGTACGTCGCGGACCAGGCGGGTGCCTTCCACGGAGGGTTCGGTGGAGGCGAGGGCGCGCAGGGTGGGCGAGGAGACGGTGAAGGCGGTGAGGGCGTCGGTCATGAGGCGACCGCCGGGGGGTGGACGGCGGGGGGTGCGGCGGCGGGGGGTGCGGCGCCTTCGGTCGTGAGGGCTTCGGCGGCGGGCCGGGCGGTCTGCGCGGCCCGTTGGACGGCGGCGGCGATGTGCCGGATCAGGACCTGGAGGTCGGCGCAGTACACGGACGGCTGGCGGAAGCCCTCGCCGGCGCGGTAGCGGTGCGGGTAGTGCCCTCCGCCGCACACGTCGACCAGCTCGCAGGTGCGGCACCGGGCGGCGAGCGCGTCCCGGCCGAGCTGGCGGGCGGCGAGTCCGGGGTGGTCGAGGAGCTGGTCGAAGCTGTGGGTGTCGAGGGTCATCCCGGTCGCGGCGGCCCCCTCGTACGCGGATTTCAGTGAGTCGGCCTGTTCGATGGAGCCGTCGGTCTCGATCACGGCGGTGGCGGCGGGTGTGAGCCCGAGGGTCTCGGTGGTGGTGGGCAGGCCGAGCAGCAGGGCGATGATCTCCTCGAAGAGCCGGATCCGGGTGCGCCGTACGCCGTCGTGCCACCAGCGCTCGAAGACGGCGAGGAGCCAGTCCGCGTACGGGGTCCGGCCCGGGTGGTGGCCGGGGGGCGGATCGCTCCAGTTCGCGAGCGGCAGGAGCAGCCCGATGCTGGGCGGGGCGAAGGCGAGCAGGGACTCGTAGGTCTCCACCGGGTCGTGGTCGAGATCGACGACGCAGAGCACCCCGGCGTAGCTCTGCGGATGGCGGGCCAGCAGCCGCAGGCCGCGGGCGGCGGACGCGAAGCCGGGCCGTCCGGCGTGGTCCACCCGGCGGGTGTTGTGCACGGGCAGCCCGCCGTCGAGGCTGACGCCGACGCGGATCCCGGCGGCGGCCAGGGCGGCGAGGCGGCCGCGGGTGAGCAGGGTGCCGTTGGTCTGGACGGTGGCGGTGACCCGGGTGCGCGGGGCGGCCCCGGCCACGGCGGCCCGGACGGCGTCGACGGGCGCGGCCAGTTGGGCGGGGGCGGTGAGCAGCGGTTCGCCGCCGTGCAGGACGAGGTCGATCCGGGGCAGGTCGTGGGCGGCGGCGTGCTCGGCGATCCGCTGCGCGGCGCGGGCGGTGGTGGCGGGGGTCATGACGGGCGGTTGGTCGCGCCAGCCCTGGTCGGCCATCTCGTAGACGTAGCAGTAGGTGCAGGCGAGGTTGCAGCGGCTGCGCGTCTTGAGGACGAACTGGCGTATCGGGTGGGGCCGGTGGCCGGCGGCCCGCGCGGCGGCCACGTCGAGCCGGGTGTAGGGCCAGGGCGCGTACCGGGCGTGGCGCAGCCGCTGGCCGGCCGCCGCGTCGGCGTACGGAGCGGGATGCGCATCGGCGGGCGCGTCGGTGTGCGGGGCGGGACCCGCATCGGCGGGCGGGGCGGCGTACGGAGCGGAACCCGCATCGGCGCGCGGGGCGGGGTCGGCGTGTGCGGTGCGGTCAGGGGGCGCGGTGGGGTCGGGGCCGCCGGGTGCGGGCAGCGGGGTTCCGCTCGTGACCGCTCGCCGCATCGCCGCACCTCCCTCCCCCGGCAACAGCCGCCCGGGGACACCCCGGCGGACGGTCCATCCCTGCCCTGGGGACGGTCCCGGCTAACGGCGGAAAGTGGTCAACTCGGTTTCAAGGTAGGACGGATCCGGCATGGTGCTCGCGATCAGGCCACGCTGGAGTCGAAGGCGTTGAGGATCTCCGCGGGATGGGTCACCCGCTCGACCATGCCCTCGATCACCCGGGCCAGCACGGGATGGTCGATCCCGCGCAGCGCCGCCAGGTCCAGCCCGGAGAGATCCGGCAGCCGCCCCGGGCATCCCGGGGTCGCCGCCGCCACTTCCTGCTGCTTCGTCGCCATGTGCCGCCGGGCCCCCTGTCGCGTCGCACACCGGATGGTCAACTTCCTTTTCCCGTCGGCCGGTCCGCGGAAACGGCGGTCCCCGGCCCGGCCGCGCCCCGGGCCCGGGTGTCAGAGCCCGGCCTCCAGGGCCAGGATCCGCGCGCGGACCGCCTCCGAGCGCCCTGCGGCGCCCTCGCGGGTCCGCGTCCACAGCTCCAGTGCCGAGCGGTACGCGTCCAGGGCCGCGCGGGGCCGGGCGAGGCGTTCCAGCACGTCCCCGCGCAACTGCTGTACGCGGGCGGCCAGCTGGACGGCGGTGTCCTCGCGCTCCTCCACGTCGGCCTCCAGGGCGGCCCGCCAGGCCCGCCGGTAGGAGTCCGCCGCCCGGTCGAGGCGCTCCAGTGCCCGGGTGTGGCCGTGGATCTCCTGCTGGACGTCGCCGTGGTCCCGCCAGACGCGGGCCTGTTCCAGCGGATTGCGGCTGTGCCGGACGGCCAGCTCCAGCAGGTACTCGGCCTCCCGCAGGTCCACCGGGTCGCCCTCGTACGTGTGCCGCAGCCGCAGCCCCGTGGCCAGCCGCAGCAGCCGGTGGGCCGCGCCGGGGTCGGACTGCGGGACCGCGGCCCGGCTCTCGCGCAGGACGCGTACGGCGGCTCCGGTGAACCGCCGCCCGTCGGTGGCCCGGGCCCGGTCCAGGAGTACGTCGCCCCACTCGGGCAGCAGTTCGCCGAAGGCCTCCGCGTCGCGGGGGATCAGCCGGCGGGCCCGGGCGTACGCCTCGGCCGCGTCCTCCAGTGCCGTCGGGTCGGCGTCCCGCGCGTAGCGCTCCCGGTGTACGCGCGCCAGGCACACCAGGGCGGCCACCCGCAGTTCCGGGTCCCCGCCCGCCTCCGCCAGGGCCGCGTCCAGCTGCCCGGCGGCCTCCTCCAGCCGGCCGGGGAGGTGGCGCAGCGCGTCGGCGAGCTCCACCCGTACCTGGCCGGTGCCGGGGCCGGTGCGGCCGTGGGCGCCGGGCGGGGCGGTCAGGGCCGCGGCGAGGCGGGCCGCGGCCTGTGTGGCCAGGGCCGTGCGCTCGGCCGGGTCCGGGGTGCGGGGCAGCAGGGCCAGCAGGACGCGGCCCAGGGCCAGGTGCAGCTCGGGGTACGGGGCCGGGCCGCCGTCCGTGGTGCCTTCCGGGCCGCCGTCCCCGCCGCCGTCCCGGCCGGGTGCGGCGGCGGGATCCACGCCCTGTTCTGCGCCCGGCGCCCGGCCCGCCAGGGGTTCGAGGGCCGCCCGTGCCTCGCGCAGCGCGCCCGCCTCGTCCCGCAGCCCGCTCAGCCGGATCAGGGTCTCCGCGCGCCGCACCGCGCAGTCCCGGCGCAGTTCCGGGTCGGCCGCGGCTCCGGCCGCCGCGAACTGCATGTCCGCCGCCGCCAGCAGCTCCGCGTCCGGTCCGGCGGCCAGCGCCCGCTCGTACAGCACCCGGCCGAGCACCGCCCCCGCCCGCGCCGTCCGCAGCCCGGTCACGGCCCGTTCCGCCTCGGCCAGGAGCTCCGGGTCCCGCTGGGCCGCCCACAGCCGCAGCAGCGCCCCCGCCAGCTCGGTCTCCGCCTCCTCCGGGGGATCGCCGGGTCCCGCCGGGGCCGTCACCGCCCGCCGGAGCACCGCCACGGCCTCGTACAGCGCCCGCGCGCCGCCGTCCCCGTCGGCGTCGGCGTCCGCCAGCCGGGCCCGGGCGGCGCGCACCGCCCCGGCCCGGGTGGGCACCGGGGCCGCGGCGGGCCGGCGTACCGCCGGGCCCTCCTGCGGCATCCCGGGCAGGTAGCGCCGTACGACTTTGGCCGAAACCTGTGCGAAGGCCTGCGGGAGCCGCCCCTCGGGCGCCCGCTCGTCCTCCTCGGGTCCGGGATCGGCGACCGCCGGCGGGGTCCCGGTCAGCTGGGAGACGGCGAGCGCGGGGAAGTTCCGTACACCCCGGCCGAAGTGCGCCAGCACGTACTCCGAGCAGTGCTTGAGCACCAGCGCGGCCTCGTCCCGACCCAGTGGCCCCAGCAGTACGTCCTGCACCCCGGGGACGAACTCGTACCAGTGCCCCGGCCCCGGCCCGCTGCGCCGCAGCAGCCCGCTCAGCAGCACCTCCGCCAGGTCGGAGGGTTCGGAGTCCGGGAGCATCGTGCGCTGCACCAGCCGCATCACGGGCAGCGTCAGCGGCGCCGCCGACAGGTACACCGCGAGCTGTACGGCCCGGGGCGCGGCCGAGGAGCGGAACCGCGCCACCAGTTCGCGCGGCGGCCGCACCGCACGCGGCGGCGGCAGGGGCGCGGCCGGATGGTCGGCCAGTACCCGGCCCACCTCGGCCGGTACGGGCCCGGCCGTCAGCCCGGCCAGCAGCCGGGCCCACGCCCCGAGGGCGGTCGCGCTCGGCGGCAGCACCGGCACCGTCAGCCCGCCCGTGGGCCGTCCGGGCAGCGGCGGCCGGTCCGGCCGGAACATGAGCCTCTGGCCGCCGCCCTCCGGCCGGGTGAGCGTGCCCCGCTCGGTGGGCAGCCAGCTGCGCCCCCACAGCCGCTGCGGCAGCGGCTGGACGACCATGCACGGGGTGCACTCGGCCCACCGGTGCAGCAGCCGCTGCGCCGTGCCCTCGCGCCACAGCGGCCCGGCGCAGTCGGAGACCACCATGGTCAGGGCCCGGCCGGTCGGGTCCCGCAGCTGGTCACCGGAGCGCAGGCCGGAGGCGCGTACGCAGCCGGGTGCGGGGCTGCGGCCGAGCGCGGCCGTGCCGTCGGCGAGGCGGTGCAGATAGTGCACCTGGACGTCCCGGAAGGCACCCAACCGCTCGCACACGGACCGCAGTTCCTCGAACATGTCCTGCCAGACGGCCATCGACGGGGACGCGTCCATCACCAGCCGTACGGTCGCCTCGCGCCGGCTCTCCGGCCGGAGCACCGGGATGACCAGTCCGAGGGCGCGGGCGCTGGCCTCGGCGGTGGCCGCCTCGTCGATCACCAGCCGGGTGGGCGGGCCGGGCGGGCGGTGCCGCTGGAGGGCGCGCAGGGCCCGCTGGATGTCCAGGATGCGGGGCAGCGCGGCGGCCCCGGGCACCCGTACGGGCACTCCGTACTCCTCGGGCGACTCCTGCGGCCGTTCGCCGTCGGCCCGGGCCGTCCCGGGGGCGTACAGCCCGACCGGAGCGTCGGCCTCCGTGTCTGCGCGTACGGGCCCGGCGGGCTCCCCGCCCGGATCCTCGGGCGCGGTCTGCGGGCCGCCCGGCCCCGGCCCGCCCGGGGCGCCCTGCGCGGGGCCGCCGATGTGCCCGGCCAGCCACAGGGCGTCGGCGATCTCCCCGGCGGACGGGTCGAGCCCGGCGGCGCGCAGCAGCGCGGCCAGTTCACGGACGCCGGGCGCGCCGGCGGATGCCACGGCCGATCACCTCGGGCGGTCGAGGCGCTGGATGAGCAGGTCCGCGAGGTCCTCCCGGGTGGGCGGGGCGGCGTAGTGGGTCAGGTAGACGGCGTTGAGCAGCTGGTCGGCGGCGACCAGCTCGGACTGGGAGCGGCTGAGGAACTCCCTGATCAGGTCGGCCCCGAGGCGGGCGGCCTCCTCGCCGAGGTGGGCGCGGACCATGGTGGCGAGCCGTTTCTCGCCGGGCTGCCCGAGCTTCAGCTGGATGCAGCGGCGCAGCAGGGCGGCGGGGAAGTCCCGTTCCCCGTTGCTGGTCAGGATGATGAACGGGAAGGCCCGGCAGCGCACGCGGCCGCCGCGGACGGTGACCTTGGTCCCGTCGTCGGTGAGCACCTGGACCTCGGGCTCGCTGTCGGCGACCCGTTCCAGCTCGGGGAGGGCGAACTCCCCTTCCTCCAGCACGTTCAGCAGGTCGTTGGGGAGGTCGATGTCGCTCTTGTCGAGCTCGTCGATGAGCAGGACGCGGGGCCGGGCGGTCGGCAGCAGGGCGGTGCCGAGCGGCCCGAGCCGGATGTACTTCCCGATGCCGGGGACCCCGGTGTCCGTGGCGGCGGCCGGGCCGCCTCCGCCGCTCGCGGCGATCTGGACGTCCTGCAGCCGGGCCAGGGCGTCGTACCGGTACAGGCCGTCCAGGAGCACGGTGCGGGACACCACCGGCCACCGGAGCACGCGCCCCAGCTTCAGCTCGTGGGCGACGGCGTGCGCGAGGGTGGACTTCCCGGTGCCGGGGAAGCCGGTGACGAGCAGCGGCCGCCGCAGGTAGAGGGCGGCGTTGATGGCCTCCAGCTCCTCCGGTTCCGGCCGGTGCAGCTCGGCGGCCTGCCGGTGCGCCCCGAGCCGCCGCGCCACGTTGCCGTCGGCGACCTGGGCCGGACCGCCCGGCTCCGCCACGGGGCCGCCGTCGAAGTCCCGCCAGGGCGGCGGGTCGGGCAGGGCGTCGATCCCGTCGTGGGGCTCGCCCACCCCGCGGTATATGAGCCACTCGTCATTCATGGTGCTCCTGCTCCCTCCCTCGCGTCGTCCGTGCCGGCCCCGTCACAGGTCGCCCTGGAGGGGCTCCTCGTCCGGCAGCGGCCGCGCCGGGTCCTCCCACACCAGCCCCGTCCCGGCCGCCCAGTAGGCGTCGGGATCCGCCCCGTAGGCCCGCCCCCGCAGGTTCTGCAGGCGTACCGGGAGCACCTCCGCCCGCCCGGCGTCGGCCAGTTCCTCCCGCAGCCCGCGGTGGAAGGGCGCGCACGAGGCCCCCGGGTCGGGCGGCGGCCGGCGGGTCACCACCACCCCGTACCCGGCGTCCCGTACCGCGTGCAGCGACCCGAGCGTGGGCTCCTGGTCGGCCGCCCGGCAGTGCACCGGCACGGTGTTGTCGGGGAGTCCGGTCAGCCACTCGGTGGCGGGGCTGCGCGGGCGCCCCCGTATGCAGTCGGCGCGTTCGTCCTGCAGCGGTCCGGCCTGGACCCGCGCCCAGCGGGCGGACGCGTCGGTGCCCTCGCGGTCGGCGGGGTGCTCCCTGGCGCCGCCCGGGCCGACGCCGCCCGGGCTCGCGGCGGCCGGGCTCACGGCGGCCCGGCTCACGGCGGCCGGGCTCACGGCGGCCGGGTTCGCTCCGGCGGGGTGACGCAGGACCACCGGCCGCTGCACGCCGAGCGGCACGCCGCCCACCACCACCCATTCGTCCACCGCGAGCCCGAACAGCGCGGGGGCCACGGCCACTTCGAGCAGGGCCGCCGCCTCGTGGGTGTCGCAGCGCCGGAAGCCCTCGGCGAGCGGGGCCCGTAAGGCCTCCGGCAGGCCCGCCAGCGTGGCCCGTACGCCCGAGTCCACGGGGGTCACCCGCCCGGCGTGCGCGGGACCGGCCAGCACCGAGACCCGCCAGTCGTAGACGTCCTCCCAGCCGTGCGCCCAGACCTCCAGCAGCACCGAGGCCCCGGGCGGCAGCCCGCCGGACCGCTGCGCCGGGCCGTGCGCCGTCCGCCCGGCCGAGGCCCGGCGGCGCCGCTCGCGCTCGGCGAGGCCCCGCTCGTGGCGCTCGCCGAGCTCGCGCCGCAGCGGCCGCCACAGCCGCTCGGCCGTGGCCCGTACCCAGTCCCACAGCTCCTCGTCCGCGCCCGGCGTGACCGGCTCCCGGTACTCGGCCACGCTCACGTCCGTCGCGTACCGGAGCATCGCCGCGGCCTCGCCCGTCCCGCCGGGCGGGTCGTGCAGCAGCCCCAGCCCGTCGCGCCAGCTCAGCGGGGCCGGCGGCAACGGGTCCGGCTCCTCGCCGCGCGCCGCCTCGACCAGGGCGCGTACGACCTCGGAGGAGCCGGGCGGGGGCAGTTCGGCCAGCAGCCCGTACAGGGTGGTGCGTTCGCCGGGGGTGAGCCGGCCCCGGCCGGCGTACGGGTCGCCCTCCTCCGGCGGGAGTTCGCCGTGCACGTCCGTCCAGGTCCGGCGGTTGTCGAGATCGCTGAGGTGCTGGTCGTAGTGGTACAGGTCGTGGGCCTGCATGATCCGGCGGTAGAGCCCGACCTGGCCCCGCGCGGCCATCGGCAGGGTGCGCAGCTGCACGACGGAGACGGCGAGCCCGCCGCCCCCGGTCTGCCGCCGGGCCTTGAGCACGCCGACGACCTCGCCGCGGGCGAGGTCCACCACGGGCCCGCCGGACATGCCGGGCTCGATCTCGTCGTCGTCGCCGAGCCGGATGGCCGCGCCGTTCCCGGCGGTGCCGCGCAGCCGGGTGGTGCGGCCGGTGATCTCGGGGGTGCCGAGGTCCTCGGTGCAGCCGAAGTAGGCGACCTCGTCGAAACGCGGTCTGGAGCGGTCGGTCAGCCACACGCAGGCGTGCGAGACGGGAGCCAGCACCCTGACCAGCGCGAGGTCGGGCAGGTCCCACAGGGCGTGCCGGCCGGGCCGCCGCTCCTCCAGCCGCTCGGGCAGGACGCACTCCACGCGCCCGGTGACCGTGCCGGTGATGCTCCCGGCGGAAAAGGTGATGCCAACCTCGCGTCCCGTCAGACGCACCGCAGCACCCCCTTCGCCGACCACGTGCGCGCACGTCAGGACCCAGCCGGGGGCGATGAAGAAGCCGCTCCCCCACGTGGGACCGGTCCGATGACTGCGAGGGGTTTCATACCCGCCCGGCGGGGCGTGAACGCGTACGGTCGCCGCCTGGACGAGGGGCTCCAGAAGCTCGAAGGCGCGCGCGGACCCGGTCGTGCGCCCGTCCGTCATCCGCACCCCCCGCTCGTTGGGCATCCAGGCTAGACCCGGGGAGGGCGCAGGCGGGAGGTCTCGCCTTAAGGCGGATTATCCTGGCGGGAAACACCCCCTGCACACCCCCATCACGGCACGGAGCCCGACTTGTACTTCACCGATCGCGGCATCGAGGAGCTGGAGAAGCGGCGCGGCGAGGAGGAGGTCACCTTCGAGTGGCTCGCCGAGCAGCTGCGCACCTTCGTCGACCTGAACCCGGATTTCGAGGTCCCGGTGGAACGCCTGGCCACGTGGCTGGCCCGGCTGGACGACGACGAGGACGCGGACGACGAGTGATCCCCGGGTCCGGGCACCGGTCTGACGGCCCTGCCCGGACCCCGACCGTATGGCCGGTTCCGTCCACGGCCATGGCGGGCCCGGATCGTCGGGCGGAGAAATCCGCCCGCCCGGGCGCCGCCACCGGGCACCATGGGTCCGGTGAAGGACCTGCCTCACGGCCTGCCGCCGGCCCCCTCGCGCAAGTGGCACAGCCGCCGGTGGTGGGACCGGCTGGGATACCTGCGTCTGCGCTCCCTGGCGAACCCCGACTGGCCCCGGGACATGCCGTGGCCGATCGCATGGCTGCGACGCGAGCGCTCGACCGCCCTTCCCGCGGATCACGACCTCTACGACAAGGCGATCGCCGCGGCCCGAGGCTGTGCACGCACGCGCCGGCTGCCGCCGCCGGAGGCCGACCGCGCATGCGACCGGCTTCTCGAACCGGTCGACGCGCTGCTGACGAGGCGGCAGACACGACACCTCGACGCGGTCCGCGAGGCTCTGGCCGGGCAGGACGACCCGAGTTCCTGAAGCGGGACGCCCACCCGGACACCCCACCCGGACACCCGACCCGGACGCCCAACCGGGCGCCCAACCGGCCGCGCCACAGGGGCCGGTGGTGGACGCGGCACGTGCAGAGGGGCCCGTCCACCGGTGCGGACGGGCCCCTCTGCACGGGGAAGGGAAGGCTCAGGCGGCCTTGGTCTCCCAGAAGATGCGGTCGATCTCGGCGATGAGCTCAAGAGCCTTCGCGCCGGTCGCCGGGTCGTTCGACGCCTTGGCGGCCGAGAGGGCCTTCAGGGTGTCGTTGACCAGGGTGTGCAGCTGCGGGTACTTCTCGAAGTGCGGGGGCTTGAAGTAGTCGCTCCACAGCACCGAGACGTGGTGCTTGGCGAGCTCGGCGCGCTGCTCCTTGATGGTGATGGCGCGCGCGCGGAAGTCGGCGTCTTCGTTGGCCTGGTACTTCTCCTGCACGGCCTTGACGGACTCGGCCTCGATGCGGGCCTGGGCAGGGTCGTACACGCCGCACGGAAGATCGCAGTGGGCGGAGACCTTCGCCTTGGGGGCGAAGAGGCGGGAAAGCATGGAGTGTGTCCTCCTCGTGATCGTCTTCTCAAGGGGGAGATTACTCGCTGAACAACCGGATTTCGCGGGCGCCCCCATGGGCTTAGGACAAAAGTCCAGGGGCTCGGCCGGACCGGTGAGCGAATGTACGGACCCGTGCGACAGCATGCGGGGGTGACGAGGAGGACACGGATGGTGGAGAACGGGCGCCCGCGCAAGCGGTTCGGGGTGGTGGACGTGACGGGGGCGTCGATGGTGCCGACGCTGCTGAACGGGGACCAGCTGGTGGTCCGGTACGGGGCTGCCGTACGGCCGGGCGACGTGGTCGTGCTGCGGCATCCGCTCCAGCAGGACCTGCTGGTGGTCAAGCGCGCGGTGGAGCGGCGGCCGGGCGGCAGCTGGTGGGTGCTCGGCGACAACCCGTACAACGAGACCGGCGACAGCACCGTCTACGGCGCGGTGCCGGCGGAGCTGGTGCTGGCGACGGCGGTGCTGCGTTTCCGGCCGCGCGAGGAGGATCAGCGTTCGCTGAGGGCCCGGCTGTCCTGGGCGGTCTCGGCGCTGCGCCCGCTGCGGGCGGACTCCTCGGCCTCCAGCCGCTTGCGGGCGCGGTAGGCGGCCACGTTCGCCCGGGTGGCGCAGCGGTCGGAGCAGTAGCGCCGGGAGCGGTTGGTGGAGGTGTCGAGGTAGGCGTTGCGGCAGGGCGCGGCCTGGCACAGGCCGAGGCGGTCGGGGCCGTGCTCGGTGAGGGCGAAGGCCAGGCCCATGGAGGCCATGGCGGCGTAGCCGGCGGAGGCGTTCGAGGGGTGCTCGGCGAGGTGGATGTGCCAGTCGGGGCGGCCGTCGTCGTCGAGGGTCTCGTGGCCGGACACCTGGGGACTGACGGGGAACTCCATGAGCAGCGAGTTCAGCAGGTCGACCGCGAGGACGTGGTCGCCGCCGTCGGCGGCCTCGAAGACGGAGCGCAGGCGGCCGCGGACGTTGCGGAAGCGGGTGACGTCACCGTCGGTGACGCGGCGCGCCATCTGCTGACTTGCGCCGAACAGGGCGCGGACGGCGTCCACCGAGGTGAGTGCGTCCTTGTTGCGGGCCGGCTCCTCGGTGTTGACCAGGCGCACGGCGAAGTCCGAGTAATGGGCCAGTTCCACTTGTAGTCCTTACGGCTGCGGATTAATGTCTCCGGTAACGGCTGAGACGTCTTCGAGGGTATTACGTATGGAGGGGTTCGGGATGACGGACAGGGCGGATACGACCGAAGCGACGGGCACGACCGACTGGCAGGCCTGGCAGGACAGCTGGGACCGGCAGCAGGAGTGGTACATGCCCGACCGCGAGGAGCGGTTCCGCGTGATGCTGGACATGGTCGAGGCACTGGTGGGACCCGCCCCCCGGGTGCTGGATCTCGCATGCGGTACGGGAAGTATTACGGACCGCCTCCTTGGGCGGTTCCCGGAAGCCACCAGTACGGGCGTCGATCTCGACCCCGCCCTGTTGACCATCGCCGAGGGCCACTTCGCCGGGGACGCGCGGGTCACGTTCGTGACCGCCGACCTCAAGGACCCCGACTGGCGCGCCGCCCTCCCGCACGACAGCTACGACGCCGTCCTGACGGCCACCGCCCTGCACTGGCTGCCGAGCGCGGAGCTGGCCGTCCTGTACGGGCAGCTCGTACCGCTCGTGGCCCCGGGCGGGGTGTTCATGAACGCCGACCACATGCCCGACCCGGCCACCCCGCGCATCGACGCCGCCGAGCACGCCCACCGGCACGCCGGCATGGACCGGGCCAAGACGGCCGGAGCGGTGGACTGGCGCGAGTGGTGGGCGCTGGCGGGCGCCGACCCGGCACTGGCCGAGCAGGTGAAGCAGCGCTTCGAGATCTACGGGGAGCACGCGGACGGCGACACCCCCTCCGAGGCCTGGCACGCCGAGACCCTGCGCGCCGCGGGCTTCGCGGAGGCCCGTACGGTCTGGCGCTCCCCCTCGGACGCGCTGGTCCTAGGTCTGAAGTAGGGACCTGGGAACGACTGAGGGGCGGTACGGGATCCCGTACCGCCCCTCGTCGGTCCGCGGGTGCGGACCACAGCGTCCTGGAGCTACAGCACCTTGGAGAGGAATGCCTTGGTCCGGTCGTGCTGGGGGTTGCCCAGGACGTCGCGGGGGTGGCCGGACTCGACGACCACGCCGCCGTCCATGAAGACGAGGTTGTCGCCGACCTCGCGGGCGAAGCCCATCTCGTGCGTGACCACGATCATGGTCATGCCCGATTCGGCGAGGTCCCGCATGACGTCCAGGACGTCACCGACCAGCTCCGGGTCGAGGGCCGAGGTGGGCTCGTCGAAGAGCATCAGCTTCGGCTCCATGGCCAGCGCACGGGCGATCGCCACGCGCTGCTGCTGCCCGCCGGAGAGCTGGGTGGGGTAGTTCCCGCCCTTGTCACCGAGACCCACCCGGTCCAGGAGCTTGACGGCGCGCTCGCGCGCCACCGCCTTCGACTCGCCCTTGACCATGACCGGGGCTTCCATCACGTTCTCGATGGCCGTCATGTGCGGGAACAGGTTGAACCGCTGGAAGACCATGCCGATGTCCCGGCGCTGCGCCGCGACCTCGCTGTCCTTCAGCTCGTAGAGCTTGTCGCCCTTCTGGCGGTAGCCCACAAGCTGCCCGTCGACGTACAGCCGACCCGCGTTGACCTGCTCCAGGTGGTTGATGCACCGCAGGAAGGTCGACTTGCCGGAGCCGGACGGGCCGACCAGGCAGAACACCTCACGCGGGGCGACCTCCAGGTCGATGCCCTTGAGGATGTGCGCCGCACCGTAGGACTTGTGGACGCCCTCGGCCTTCACCATGGCAGTCGTCATCAGGCCACCGCCTTGCGGTTCGAGAAGCTGGACAGTTTCGCCTTGATCTTCTGCAGCGGCGTCGGCGGCAGCGAGCGCAGCGCGCCACGGGCGTAGCGGCGCTCCAGGTAGTACTGGCCGACGCTGAACACGCTGGTCAGGGCGAGGTACCAGATCGACGCGACGAAGAACATCTCCATCACCGCGAACGAGGTCGAGGCGATGTCCTGGGCCGCGCGCAGCAGGTCGAAGTACTGCACGGCGACCACCAGCGAGGAGGTCTTGAGCATGTTGATGAACTCGTTGCCGGACGGCGGCACGATCACCCGCATGGCCTGCGGCAGCACGACCCGGCGCATCGTCTGCGTGCGCGTCATGCCCAGCGCGTGCGAGGCCTCCGTCTGGCCCTCGTCGACCGACTGGATGCCGGCCCGGACGATCTCCGCCATGTACGCGCCCTCGTTCAGACCCAGACCCAGCAGGGCCGCCAGGAACGGGGTCATGACCTGCGTCATCTCGTCCTTGTAGAACCCGAGGTTCAGGATCGGGAAGATCAGGGCGAGGTTGAACCAGATCAGCAGCTGCACGTACACCGGGGTGCCGCGGAACAGCCAGATGTAGAACCAGGCGATGGTGCTGGTCACCGGGTTCTTCGAGAGCCGCATGACGGCGAAGAGGATACCGAGGACCAGGCCCAGGGCCATGGAGGTGACGCTGATCCAGACCGTGTTGACGACACCGCGGAGGATCGTCGGGTCGAACAGCTTCTCCGGCACGGTCGCCCAGCGGACGTTGCCCTGCGAGAAGGCGACGACGAGCGCCACCACCAGGCCGATGACGACCACGGCGCTGATCCAGCGGCCGTAGTGGCGGACCGGAATGGCGCGGATCGCCTCGGGGGGGACGGCCCCGGCCGGCGGGGTGTCCGCCGGGCCCGGGACCTTGTCGAGCTTGTCAGTCACAGTGACTGCCCTTCAGTGTGCTGCGGTGGTACGCGGAGATCAGGAACCGGCGTTGATCTTGGCCTCGGTCACGGCGCCGGAGCCCGCGTTCCACTTGTCCAGGGCGGCCTTGTACGTGCCGTCCTTGATGACCGCGTCAAGGGCTTCCTTGAGCGCGTCGCGCAGCTGGGTGTTCTTCTTGTCCACCGCGATGCCGAAGAGACCGGCGTCGGTCGGGTTGGCGATGGCCTCGAAGTCGTTGCCGCCACCGGCGGTCTGCGCGATGTACGCGGCGACCGGGGAGTCGTTCAGGTCAGCGGCGGCGCCGCCGGCCTTCACGCGGGTCTGGGCCTCGGCGTCGGTCGGGAAGGACTCGATCTTGAGCTCGCCCTTGCCGTCCGTCTTGCACTTCTCGGCCTGGGCCTTGGCCGACTCCTCGTACGTGGTGCCGCGCTGCACGGCGACCGTCTTGCCGCACAGGTCGTCGAGGGTCTTGATGCCCTGGGGGTTGCCCTTCTTGACCAGGATGCCGGTCGAGGAGGAGAAGTAGTCGACGAAGTCGACACCGGCACCGGTCTTGGCGCCCTTGTCGTCCAGGCCCTCCTGACGGGCCTTGGTGTCGGTGAGCGAGGACATGACCAGGTCGCTGCGGCCCGTCTGCATGCTGCCGATCAGCGTGTCGAAGGTGCCCGACTCGAACTTGAACTGCACGCCGAGCTGCTTGGCCATGGCCGCCGCCACGTCGGGGTCGACGCCGACGATCTTGCCGCCCTCGGTGAACTCCATCGGCGCGTAGGTGGCGTCCGTGCCGACCTTGATGACACCAGCGTCCTGGATCTTCTTCGGGAGCTTGGAGAAGAGCGGGGCGCTGCTGTTGTTCGCCGCGCCCGACGGGGTGCTGGAGGCCTTGTCGGTCTGGTCACCACAGCCGGTGAGGATCAGGGCGCCCGCGACCGCGATCGCGCCGACCGCGGCGATCCGGGACCGTGCGGCGGTCGTACGACGGGTGGTGCTAGCGGTCATGGCTTGGTTCCTCCGGCGCTGGTGGAAAAGCAACGAAAAACGGTCGAACACGCACCATCGAGTGTCGCGACCTTGTGTGATTACGGCATCTTGCCATTCGGACTGAGACATTCAGGGTGCCCGTCAGGTCAAAATCGCATAACGGGCGCCCGGGGTAGCCCAACAGGACTGCGGGGAAGGGGGTTCGAGGCCGCAGATACTGCTGTGACCTGCTGGTTTTACCGAAGTTTCTCCCGAGCGTCTCGCCCACTGGACGGCAAGGTTTGGACTTTTCGCCAAAAGCCGGGCAAGGGACCTACAGTTGAGCGGGAATCGACTCGTCTGGGCGAGCGTTCTTCGGGTAGAACAGATCCTTACACCCCTCATCCGGGGCTCAGGGCGCGCGTGCGGCGCGCCCGCGCGTACGAACCTCCCCTTCGCGGAGACGGGCCAACCGTTGACGCGGAGTACGGACGCGGTGCCCGCCCACCCCTTAACCAGGAGTGGCCACCCTCAACGATTCAAAGGACTTAAGGGGTCACACGAAGTGGCAGCGGAAATCTTCAACCCTCGCAGTGACAGCGTCACGGACAACAACCCGGACGCGGTGTTCGCGCTGCACCGGGGCGGCAAGATGGCCATCCAGGCCACAGTGCCGGTCACCAACAAGGATGACCTTTCCCTCGCGTACACGCCGGGCGTGGCGAAGGTGTGCAGCGCCATCGCCGAGCAGCCGGAGCTGGTGAACGAGTACACCTGGAAGTCCAACGTGGTCGCCGTCGTCACCGACGGTACGGCCGTGCTCGGACTCGGTGACATCGGTCCCGAGGCCTCCCTCCCGGTGATGGAGGGCAAGGCGATCCTCTTCAAGCAGTTCGGTGGGGTGGACGCGGTCCCGATCGCGCTCGCCACCAAGGACACGGACGAGATCATCGAGACGGTCATCCGTCTCGCCCCGTCCTTCGGCGGGGTGAACCTGGAGGACATCTCCGCGCCCCGCTGCTTCGAGATCGAGCGCCGCCTCCAGGAGGCGCTGGACATCCCGATCTTCCACGACGACCAGCACGGCACCGCCATCGTGACGCTCGCCGCGCTGCGCAACGCCGCGAAGCTGACGGGTCGCACCCTCGGCGACCTGCGCGCCGTGATCTCGGGTGCGGGCGCGGCCGGTATCGCCATCGCCAAGATCCTGGTGGACGCGGGCATCGGCGACGTCTGCGTCACCGACCGCAAGGGCGTCGTGTCCGCGGACCGCTCCGACCTGACGGACGTCAAGGCGGAGATCGCGGGCCTGACCAACAAGACCGGCCAGACGGGCTCCCTGGAGACCGCGCTGAACGGCGCGGACGTCTTCATCGGCGTCTCCGGCGGTACGGTCCCGGAGGAGGCGGTGGCCTCGATGGCGAAGGACGCGTTCGTCTTCGCCATGGCCAACCCGAACCCGGAGGTCCACCCGGACGTCGCGCACAAGTACGCGGCGGTCGTGGCCACGGGCCGTTCGGACTTCCCGAACCAGATCAACAACGTGCTGGCGTTCCCGGGCATCTTCGCGGGCGCCCTCAAGGTGCGCGCCACCCGGATCACCGAGGGCATGAAGATCGCCGCCGCCGACGCCATCGCCGGTGTCGTGGGTGACGAGCTCGCCGCCGACTACGTGATCCCGTCGCCGTTCGACGAGCGCGTGGCCGAGGCCGTCGCCAACGCCGTGGCCGCCGCGGCCAAGGCCGACGGAGTGGCCCGTCTGGTCTGAGACCGGACCTGAGCAGTACGAGAAAAGGCCCGACCGGATCCCCTCCGGCCGGGCCTTTCCGTTCATCTGCCGCAGCGGACGAGGGCCGCCGGGAAGATCGCGGCCACGAAGAGCCCGACCGCGTACGCGGCCCGGCCCCAACGGGGGTCCGATTCGCTCAAGTACGGCACAGGTTCTCCTTGTTGCGCCCTGCATCGAGATCGCGCCGGCGGATCGTTCTCGTCCCCCGCCGGGGCCGGGGTGGCCGGGGTGGCCGGGGCGGGCTGAGACGAAGGCCTCAGGCGGGCGGTCCCCGAGGGACTGGAACCCGCCCCTACCGAGCGGTAGCGTCGCCGCATGTTCGCTGCCTACGCCGCCCGAATCGACCGTGACCAGCCGCTGAACGGCCTTGAGCTGGGCGACCGCCCGGCCCCCGAGGCCCGGCCGGGCTGGGTGACCGTGAACGTCAAGGCCGCCTCCCTCAACCACCACGACCTGTGGTCGCTGCGCGGGGTCGGCCTCGGCGAGGAAAGACTCCCGATGATCCTCGGCTGCGACGCCGCCGGGATCGACCAGGACGGCAACGAGGTCGTCCTGCACTCCGTGATCGGCCAGAGCGGCCACGGGGTCGGCCCGGACGAGCCGCGCTCGATCCTGACCGAGCGCTACCAGGGGACCTTCGCCGAGCAGGTGACCGTCCCCGCCTGGAACGTGCTGCGCAAGCCCGCCGAGCTGACCTTCGAGGAGGCCGCCTGCCTCCCGACGGCCTGGCTGACGGCGTACCGGATGCTGTTCACGAACGCCGGGGTCCGCCCCGGGGACTCCGTCCTGGTGCAGGGCGCCGGCGGCGGTGTCGCGACCGCCGCGATCGCCCTCGGCAAGGCGGCCGGCCTGCGGGTGTTCGCCACGAGCCGGGACGAGTCCAAGCGCAAGCGGGCCGTGGAACTGGGCGCGGTGGAGGCGTTCGAGCCGGGTGCGCGCCTGCCGCAGCGGGTGGACGCGGTGATCGAGACGGTGGGCGCCGCCACCTGGTCGCACTCCGTGAAGTCCCTGCGTCCGGGCGGCACCCTGGTCATCTCCGGCGCCACGAGCGGCGACCGCCCCGCGCACGCCGAGCTGACCCGGATCTTCTTCCTGGAGCTGAAGGTGGTCGGCTCGACCATGGGCTCGAAGGACGAGCTGGAGGACCTGCTCGCCTTCTGCGCGAACACGGGGCTGCGGCCGGTCATCGACGAGGTGCTGCCGCTGGACCGGGCGCGCGAGGGATTCGAGAAGCTCGCGTCGGGCGACCTCTTCGGCAAGATCGTCCTCACCCCCTGACCCCCGACCCCTGACCCCTGACCACCTTGGATGTCAACGGGGGTTGACGGACCTCTCGCGTCAACCTACATTGACATCCATGACCGAAGCCACTGATCTCGCCGAACGGGCCGGTGACCGTGACCCGCGCGTGGGCCTGCGTGCCGTGGCCGCCCTCCGGAGGCTGCTGGAGCAGCTGGAGGCCGTACAGGTACGCAGCGCCCGCGCGCAGGGGTGGTCCTGGCAGGAGATCGCGGCCGAGCTGGGCGTCAGCCGGCAGGCCGTGCACAAGAAATACGGGAGGCTCTGATGTTCGAGCGCTTCACCCGCGACGCCCGGTCGACCGTGACCGGGGCGGTGACCGAGGCCCGGCAGGCCGGGGCCCCCACCGTCACCGAAGAACACCTGCTGCTCTCCCTGCTGGCCCTGGGCACCCTGGACCCGCTCGGCGTGGACCGCGCGGCGGTGGCCGCCGACCTCACGGCGGCCCGCCGCCGGGGCGGCATGTCCAGGGCGGACGAGGAGGCGCTGGCCGGACTCGGCATCGACCTCACCGAGATCGTCTCCCGCATCGAGGAGACCCACGGCGAGGGCGCCCTCGCCACCCCGGCGCCCCGCAGGCGGACCCTGGGCGCCTCGATCCGCTCCGCCTTCGGGCGCGAGGCCGCGGACGACCGCACCGGCGGCTACCGGGTCCCCTTCACCGAGGGGGCGAAGAAG
Organism: Streptomyces sp. NPDC001502; assembly: GCF_042894785.1. Classification (NCBI taxonomy): domain Bacteria; kingdom Bacillati; phylum Actinomycetota; class Actinomycetes; order Kitasatosporales; family Streptomycetaceae; genus Streptomyces; species Streptomyces sp. NPDC001502. The sequence goes on along the minus strand of NZ_JBIAVW010000004.1, from coordinate 215,957 downwards.
GTGCTGGAGCAGTCCCTGCGCATCGCACTGGGCCGCAAGGACAACCACATCGGCACCCTGCACCTGCTGCTTGCCCTGCTCTCCCGCCCCGGCACCGTCTCCGAGGTCCTCTCGGACCACGGCATCACCTACAGCACGGCCGAAACAGGCCTGGCGGCCTGACCGGCCCCCTGCATTCGAAGCGCGGGGTCCGGGGCAGCGCCCCGGCAGCGGCGCCGCGGGGGGGCTAGGGGGTGTCTTGTCGATCAGGCCGGATCAGGGAGCGGTGGCCGGTGCCGTGCATCGCAAGGCGGACGAGGGAGGCGACGCGGAGCGTCGCCGACCGAGGACAACGCGGCGAGGCGCGGTGCCGGCCGCCGCGAGCCCGGCATGATCGGCAAGACACCCCTACGGCCTGGCGCCGAACGTGGTTCCCAGCCGGCCGGAGGCGGCCTCCAGGTGGCGGCGCGCCTCGGCCACCTGGGCCGCGGTCACCCCGCGGTCCCGCGCCGCATCGCGGACCTCGTCGCGGAAACGGTCCAGCAGCCGGTCCAGGTCACGCGCCGGGTCGCCGGTGGGCGCCAGGTCGGCGGCCCAGTCCGCGGCTGCCGCCGCGCCCGCCGCGCCCGCCCCATCCGCTCCGTCCGCCGCACGGGGCTCCGCGCCCGCCGGGGCCGTGGTCTGCGTACCGCCCCCGAGCCAGGCTCCGGCCAGACTGCCCAGGACGCCGCCGGACTTGGCGAACTGCTCCTGAAGCTGGCCCGCGATGCGCTGGACCTCCTCACGGGCCCGCTCCTGGGCCTCCTTGGCCTGGCGGCGGGCCTGCTGCGCCTCCTCGCGGGCGCGGCGGCTCTCGTCCTTCGCCCGGCGCGCCTGTTCCTTCCACTCCTGCCGCGCCTTGCGCAGGTCCTCCTTGGCGGCCTTCCAGGACTCGTCCTCGACCTGGGTCGCCGACGCCGAGGCCGCGGCCCTCATCTCGCGGCGCAGGTCACCCGCCGCGCCCCGGACGTCGTCGCGGATCTCGGCGGCGAGCTCGGTGACCGAGTCGCGGATCTCCAGCTCCAGGTCGGCCAGTTCGCCGCCGCGGTCGGCGAGTTCGGCCCGGCCTGCATCGGTGATCGAATACACCTTGCGCCCGCCCTCGGTGGCGTGCGTGACCAGGCCCTCGGCCTCCAGCTTCGCCAGTCGCGGGTACACGGTGCCCGCGGAGGGCGCGTACAGGCCCTGGAAGCGCTCCTCCAGCAGGCGGATCACCTCGTACCCGTGGCGCGGGGCCTCGTCCAGCAGCTTGAGGAGGTACAGGCGGAGTCGGCCGTGGGCGAAGACGGGCGGCATGTCAGAGCACCTTCTTGTCGAGCTTGAGGGGGGCGGCGGGGCGGTCCGCGTCGGCCTGCGGGCGGCGCAGCAGGGCGATCGAGCCGGAGACCGTGGTCGCCCGCAGGGTGCCGGCACCGGAGCCGAGGGTTCCGGTGATCCGCTTGGCGCCCATCTGACCGGAGACCCGCAGGTCCTCGAAGGCGTTGGAGACGCGGCCGGTGGCGGTGTTGGCCTCGACCCTGGCGTCGGCGGGGTGCGGGAGGCGGATCGCGACCTGCCCGGAGACGGAGTTGAGGAAGATGTCCACCGGCTCGGGGTGGGCGGGGTCCGCGGCGAGGTCGATGAGCATGTCGCCGCTGACCGAGTCGGCCCGCACGTTGCCGCCCGAGCCGTCGACCACCGTCAGGCCGCCGGAGACGGAGTGGAAGCCGAACTCGCCGGAGACGGACTGGGCCTCGACGCTGCCGGAGACGGTGTGCGCCTTGACCCGGCCGGACAGCCCGACCAGCGTGGCGTCACCGGAGACCCCGTTGACATCGGTGCCGCCGGAGATGCCGGAGACGAAGACGGCGGCGCCGACGGCGGCCACGTGGACCTGGGTGGCGGCGGGCACGGTGAGGGTGATCGCGACGCTGCGCTCCCAGGCCTTGCGGCCGGAGGCGGAACCGGCCCAGGCCTTCCACGGCTTGGTCTCGAACCACTGCTTGAGGCCCTGGGAGCCGTTCCAGGGCAGGTCCTCATAGGAGACGGTGAGCGTGCCGCCGTCCTGTACGACGTACAGCGGCGGTCCGTCCACCTCGGTCACCTCCAGGCGGGCCGGGCCCTCCTCGGCGGCGACCACGTTCACCGTGCCGCTCACGAGGCGGACGCGGAGCTCGGTCACCGGCTCCTCGAAGGTGAGCTTCTGCGGTTCGTCGAAGTGCCACGTCGACGTCGACGACGACTCGGGCGACTGCTCTGCCATGGTGCTGATCCTCCTCGTGCGTTCACGGACCGGGCTCGACGCACGCAACATATCGCGTCTTCTGCTAACACGATATATCGCGGTTGAGGGAAGTCAAGCGGCCTCCCGAAACCCCCACGGTTCGGGATGTTTTGCACTATTGTGTGCGCATGTCAATAACCAGGGCCGCGACCGGCGGAATGCTGCTCTGCCGCGCCGAACCACTTGCCGTCCGGCCCCCGGCACACCTGTTGCGCGTACGTCTGCTGCTCGCCCCGGCGGGCGCGTGGAGCGTGCTCGTCCCCGAGGACAAGCCGTGGCGGGACGGCCCGCAGTCCGTGACGGAGGTCCTCTCCGGCTGGGGCGCGGCGATCGCGATCGGCACCGACCGGCCGGTGCTGAGCCTGTGGTGGGAGGACGGCCGGACCGGATTCGCCCTGGCCGGCGGGTTCCGGCGGACCGTCACCTACGCGTGGGACCCGGCGGGGCGCCCGGCCGGCGAGCCCGACGCCATGCGGGCCCTGTCGGCGCGGCTCGGCCTGGATCCCGTACTCGACCTGGAGGAACTGGAGCGCCTCACCCGCGCCGACGCCGACCCCGCCGTGGACGGGGAGGCCCGGCTGCTCGCGCTGGTCGCCCTGCTCACGCGTGCCGGCCTGGCCCTGCCGCCCGGGCTCGCCCCGGGCGAGTCGGCCGACCGGCTGCGGGGTGCGGCCCGGGTGGCTCCCGGCGTGGAGACGCTGGAGTGGTCCGGCTGGCGCGACGCGGTACGGGCCGAGCTCGACGCGGTGGAGCGGGGCCCGCTCGGCCCGTGGGTCCGCGGCCCGCGGGCCCGGCTGCTGGGCGCTGCCCACGTGGCGGCCGGCGCGCCCCTGCTGGCCTGGGCGGCCCACCGCCGCAGCCCGGGCTGGGCGGCGGCGGGTGCGGTCCTGCTGGCGCACGGGACCGCGTCCCTGGCATACGACCGGGCGCGGCGCAAGACACGCCCCAGGGGGCAACACACCCCCCTGGGCACGGCGCCGGGCCCGGACACCGGGTGGGCGGTCAGCGGGCCGTGGGCGGCAGTTCCTTGATCCGGTCGACGACCGTCCGGGTCATGATGGCGGTGGTGTACACGACCGTGCCGGGCTTGATCAGGCCCTGTTCGCCGGACTCGCCCTGCACCTGGACGCTGCGCTCGCCGAGGAAGGCGAGGGACTGGCGGTCGAAGATCCACTCCTCTCGCCGGCCGGAGTTCTCGTCGAGGCGGGCGACCGCGATGCCGCTGCGGCCCGCGGCGTCGACCGCCTCGTCGACCGTCACCACGCCGGGGATCTTCGCCGCCGCCCTGTAGAGCGCGACCGTGAGCTCGGCCGGCGGGTGGCTGCCGCGCAGCAGGTCGCCAATCGTGGTGAAGGCCTCCTGGTCGGGGCCGGTGCCCATGCCCACGGTCTCCTGGTAGATCCGCCGGAGCAGCGCGTCGGGGTCGGTGGGCAACGTGGCGAGGTAGTTGTGGGTGGGTGCGTTCAGGTACGGCGTCGGGGTGTTGCCCTTCTCGTCGGGGCCCGCCAGGGTCACGCCCTCCGGTCCGGTGTTGCCGGGCTCGATCAGCCAGCCCTTGCTGCCGTCCGGGGAGTTCCACTGGTGGCGCATGTGCAGTTGCTCGCTGACCAGGGTGCTTTTGTCGCCCTCGGTCTTCACATAGGTGTTGGCCGTCTTGCTGCCGATGTAGATGAACTGGTCCGCGCGCACGGCCGGGCCGGAGGCCGAGGCGGAGGCCAGCGAGATCCGGTCCAGGAGCTGCGGTGCCCCCTTGGGGTCGGCGGTGCCGATCCGGGTGGTCAGCGCCGGGCCCGTGGCGACGGTGGAACCGGGTCCGTCGGCGGCGCCCCGGTCCACGTAGGAGAGGAAGCCGACGGCGAGCACTCCGGCCAGCGCGAAGGCCGCGGCGGGCACGAAGACCGCCCGGCGCAGGAACGGGTTGCGTGCCCCGGTCCCGCGGGCGGGGGCGGTGCCCGGGGTGGCGACGTCGGCGGCTCGGAGGTCTTCGTGGATCTGGGCCATCAGGCGCTCCTTGTGGAACTGGTGGCGGCCCGCGGGCAGTTCCCGTTCGGCGAACGGCAGAAGGAGCGGGTGCTCCTCCCCGCCGGCCGGGCGGGGCCGGGAGAGGTCGGGGTTCATCGGGTTCCTTCCTGTGCGGACCGGACCGTGTTCGTGCGGTCGCCATGTGTCTGTCGGGGCCGAGCCGCGAGTTCCCGCTTTTTCTTCTTCAGTTCTGCCTCAGCGAGTTTGCGTAGCTTCGTACGGGCGCGGGACAGCCTGGAACGCACGGTTCCGACCGGGATGCCGAGGACTCGGGCGGCTTCCGCGTACTCCAGGCCCTCCCCCAGGCACAGCAGGAGGACCTCGCGTTCGGGTCCGCGCAGCGCACTCAACTGCCCGAGCGTGGCCGCGATCCGCCGCCGGTCGTCCAGCCGGCCGGCCACCTCCTCGGCGTGATCGGGGACGGATGCGGCACCGGCCGCCGCCGTGGCGGCGGCAGCGGCGGCCCGATAGCGCCGGTTGCTGCGGCAGTGGTTGCGGGCGAGGTTGGTCGCGATGCCCAGCAGCCAGGGCCGCAGCGAGCCGCCCTCGGGGTCGATCGTGCCGCGCAGCCGCCATGCCTCCAGGAAGGCGGCCGACATGACGTCCTCCGCGGCGGCCCAGTCGCCGGTCATCCGGAAGGCGTGGTTGTAGAGGGTGCGGGCGTAGCTGTCGAACAGCTCCGCATAGGCGTCCGGATCCCCGGACCGCACCCGGGTTCGCATCTCTGTCGTCACTCCTGTCGGCTGTCCGGCGCCGGGGGCGGGGTTCCCGTGACCTGCGTCACGTCCACCGCGGAGCGGTCGGCCGCCGGAGGGGCGTCGCCCGGTCCGGAAGCCACAGCCTGGGAGAGATCCCGGGGTGCGGTGCTACGCCACCTCCAGCAGCGGGCTCGCGTGGTGGTGGAGCCAGGCCCGGTACGGGGGCGTCCGCAGGGCGGCCTCGCGATAGGCGGCGCGCAGGTCCTCGTAGACCTCCGCGTGAGCGCCCGGTCTGGTGGCCAGCAGCAGGCGCACGGCGAGGGGGTCCCCGCAGAGCGGCCGGATCGCCATGTCCTCGCGCGGCCCGGAGGTCGGCTGGCACGGGGCGACCGCCTCGCCGGAAATGATCAGCGAGGTCGCCGTGTGGTAGTCGGCGTGCAGCACCGGCGGATCGAGTCCGGCCCCGGCGAAGACCCGGCGCAGGCCGTCCCACTCGCCGTCGACCGAGGGGTCGACCATCCAGCGGTCGGCGGCCAGGTCCCGTAAGGAGACCACTGCCTGCCCGGCGGCCGGATGGTCCCGGGACATCGACACGAACTGCGGTTCCCGTTCCATCAGTACGTGCATCTGCAGTCCGGGCGGCACCCGCAGCGGGCTGCCCTCCACCTCGTGCACGAACGCCACGTCCAGCTGTCCCGCGGCGACCATCCTGAGCAGCGCGTTGGCGGAGACGTCGACGACGAGCGAGGTCTCGGTGTCCGGAAGCCGCCGGTGGATGCGCCGCAGCCAGCCCGGCAGCGCGCTGCTGGCGGTGGAGCCGATGCGCAGCCGCGAGGCATGGGCCAGTTCGCGGGCCTCCGCCACCAGCGCGGCCATCTCGGCGAGCAGCGGGCGGGCGCGGCCCAGCACGGTCCGGCCGAAGGGGGTGGGCCGGCAGCCGGTCCGCTCGCGCAGGAACAGCTCGCCGTCGAGGGCCCGTTCGATGCGGCGCAGCTGGGTCGTCAGGGAGGGCTGGCTCACGCCGAGTTGCCGGGCGGCCTTGTGCAGGCTTCCGGCGTCGGCGATGGCGCACAGCGCGCGCAGGTGCCTGACCTCAAGCTCCATGTCCCGAGGGTAGGCCGGTCACCGCTGACCGCACCAGCCACCGATAGCCCCCCGAATCCCGCCATTCTCACGCTAGTTGGGCTGCCGAAATCTCCCCGATAGGCCCGCGTTATCGGGGAGTGACATCATCCGCCGGGCACTTCCCCTCCCGCAGACTCCGGTTCGAAAGACCACCCCCCACCGCACCGGACGAGTAGGAGCTCCCCCACATGCGCCACTCCCGTAAGGCCATGCTGGCCACGACCGTCGGCCTCGGCCTCGCCGCCACCCTTGGTGTCGTCCCCACCGCCACCGCCGCGCCCGCCCCCGCCGGAAACGCCGTGAGCTACGCCGCGTACGAGCGCTCGCCGGAGAACGCGGCCGCCAACGCCGCCTTCTTCGAGGCCGTGCAGCGCGCGGTCGCCGAGCAGCGGGCCGCGAACCCGGGCGCCCTGGCCGTGACCGTCACGTACAACACCCGCAGTGCCCCGAGCTTCCGCAGCCAGATAGCCCGCTCCACGCAGATCTGGAACGGCTCGGTGTCCAACGTCAAGCTGCAGGAGGTGTCCTCGGGCGGGAACTTCTCGTACCGCGAGGGCAACGACTCACGCGGCTCGTACGCGAGCACGGACGGGCACGGCCGGGGTTACATCTTCCTGGACTACCGGCAGAACCAGCAGTACAACTCCACCCGGGTGACGGCGCACGAGACCGGCCACGTGCTGGGTCTGCCGGACCACTACTCGGGCCCGTGCAGCGAGCTGATGTCGGGTGGCGGCCCGGGCACCTCGTGCACGAACGCCAACCCGAACTCCGCCGAGCGGGCACGGGTCAACCAGCTCTGGGCCAACGGCTTCGCCTCCGGTCTGGGTGCGAAGGATCTCGCCGCCAAGGGCTGAGTCACCGCTCCTCGGGATCCGCGTGATCGGGGCAGTCGGGGTTCCGGCAGGGACCCCGGCCCCACACCGGGATGAAGATCCCGAGGGACTTGCGCCGCCTGACCACCGTGTCGACGCGGCGCCCGCACGCCGGGCACGTCTGCTGTTCGTGCCCGGCCTGCGGGGCCACCGTCTCGTGCGCGTGGTGCTGCTGTTCACCGGCCATACCTCCACGGTAGGCCGGTTCCGCGCGTTCGGCGGGTCAGCTCCGGCGGACGGCGTACGTGCTGATGATCTGGCCGCCGCCGAAGGTCTCGACGCCGGTCAGCTCCAGGAGGCGCGGCTCGAAGCCGGCGCGGGACATCGGCAGACCGGTGCCCGCGAAGACCGGGTAGGTCTTGACGATGATCTCGTCGATCTCGTCGATCAGCTGGGTGGCGAGGTCCGCCCCGCCGCACAGCCAGATGCCGAGACCGTCCCGGGCCTTGAGCTCACGGACCTGGGCCGCCAGGTCGCCGCTGATCAGCCGGACCTGCGGGTCCGGCGGGGTGGCGAGGGAGCGCGAGACGACGTACTGCTCGGGCAGGTGGCCGTAGGGGCTGGTCATGCCCGCCTTGAGGCCCGGCTCGTAGGTGTTGCGCCCCATGATCACCGCGTCGAAGCGCTTGGGCGCGGCGTCGGCGATCCCGAGGTGGGCGCGCCCCTGGGCCGAGACGGTCTCGGGGTATTCGGCCGCGAGGTGCCCGACGAACTCGGCGTCGAGCTGGCTGTAGAAGAAATCGCCGTCGCCGTTCGGGTCACCGATGAACCCGTCGACGGACGTGGCGATGAAGTACGTCAGCTTGCGCAAGCGATTCTCTTTCACTGGGGAGTGCCACCGCATCGGGGCACGCCGCATAAAGTACTTCACCTGTAGTGGTTACGCAAGGACCCTCTTCCCCGGGCCGGACCCGCGGCGCTCAGCCGCGCGGCTTGCGCCACATCGGCCACATCAGCGGCCCGTCGGGAAGCTGTACCGCCTCCCCCGTGAACTCCCAGCCGAGCCGCTCGTACAGCCCCTTGCTGCGCTCGCTGCTCGCCTCCAGGTACGCCGGCACGCCCTCGCGGTCGCAGCGCTCCAGCACCGGCCGGATCAGCTCGCTCCCCAGCCCCTGCCCCTGCCGGCCCGGGGCGACCGCGATCATCAGCAGGTACTCGTGCTCCTCCGCCGTCGGGTGCACCGCGCCCGTGAGGCGCCCGACCAGCTCGCACCGCTCGTTGTCCGGGTCCGCCACGGCCCGCATCCTCGCCGGGACCTCGTCCTCACCCTCGGGAACGCCCGCCGGGATCCGCAGCCACAGCGCGGCCGCCGAGCCGTCCACGGCGTAGTCGATCCGGCCCTCCTCCAGCGCCACGTCCACGAAGACGCCCAGGAACTTCCCGTGCACCGCGGCCCGGTGTTCCGGGTCCGGGAAGACCCAGCTGCTCACCGGGTCGGTACGGAAGGCCTCGTCGAGCAGCCGCGCCACGGCGTCCCGGTCCGACTGATCCGCCTGACGTATCTCCAGCACCACTGGTCACACCCTTCACTCACGCGTCAACAACCGTGAGTGATCCTAGAGTTGACACAGACATGAGGTAAGGCCCGTTCCGGCACCGCGCGGTACCGGAACGGGCCTGGCGCCCCCTCCCCCTCCCCCTCCCCCCGGGCTCGCCGGATCCGCTCGCGCCCCCGCGCGCTCATCTCGTACGGCGCGTCACGAACTCCGCGAGTGCCAGCAGCCCGCCCGCCGCCCCGAGGTCCGGAACGGCCCGGGACAGCTGCTGGACCGCCCGCCCCATCCGGTCCGCGGCCTGGGCCTGCGCCCAGTCGCGCCCGCCGGCCCGGTCCACCGCGTCGGCCGCCCGGCGTACGTCGTCCCCGGCCATGGGGCCCGCGTAGAGCGCGGCCAGCTCCGCACCCGCCGCGGTGTCCGAGGTGAGGGCGGCCACGACCGGCAGGGACTTCTTGCGGGCGATCAGGTCGGCCCCGGCGGGCTTGCCGGTGTGCCCCGGATCCCCCCAGATGCCGATCAGGTCGTCGATCAGCTGGAAGGCCAGCCCGGCCTCCCTCCCGAAGGCGTCCATGGCGTCGACCTCGTCCGGCCCGGCCCCCGCGTACAGGGCCCCCAGCGCGCACGCGCAGCCCAGCAGCGCCCCGGTCTTGGCCGTGGCCATGTCCAGGCACTCGTCGAGCGTCACCTGCGGACGCCGCTCGAAAGCGCAGTCCGCCTGCTGGCCCGCGCACAGCTCGATGACACAGGCCGCGAGCCGGGCCGAGGCCGCCGCGGCGGCCGGATGCGGGTCCTCCGCGAGCAGCCGCAGCGCGAGCGCCATCATCGCGTCACCCGTGATGATGGCGTCCGGTGTCCCGAAGACGGTCCAGGCCGTGGGCCGGCCCCGCCGCCGGACGTCCTTGTCGATGATGTCGTCGTGCAGCAGCGTGAAGTTGTGCGCCAGCTCCACGGCCGCCGCCGCCCGTACGGCCTCTTCGACCGGGCCGGCCCCGGGACCGCGCAGGGCCTGGGCGGCGGCCAGCACCAGGGCCGGCCGGATCGCCTTCCCGGCCCCGCCCGAGGCGGGGCTGCCGTCCTCGTGCTCCCAGCCGAAGTGGTACATCGCCACGCGCCGCATCGAACCCGGCAGGCTCTCGACCGTGCGGCGCAGCTGCGGGTCGACCGCTTCTCTCGTCCGTTCCAGCAGGGCCGCGGCGTCCTGGCCCTCACCGGTCGCGATGGCGTTCACCGCGGTCAGCGCCAGCGGCCGATCTCGACGTTCTCCAGCACGCCGAGCGCGTCCGGCACCAGCACCGCGGCGGAGAAGTAGGCGGTGACCAGGTAGGAGATGATCGCCTGCTCGCTGATCCCCATGAAGCGGACCGACAGGCTCGGCTCGATCTCGTCCGGGATGCCCGGCTGGTGGAGCCCGATCACGCCCTGCTCGTCCTCGCCGGTGCGCATGCACAGGATGGACGTGGTGCGGGCGTCGCTGATCGGGATCTTGTTGCTCGGGAAGATCGGCACCCCGCGCCAGGCCGGCACCCGGTTGCCGCCGACGTCCACCGACTCCGGGTAGATGCCGCGCTTGTTGCACTCGCGGCCGAAGGCGGCGATCGCCTTGGGGTGCGCCAGGAACAGCTTGGAGCCGCGCCGCATGCTGAGCAGCTGGTCCATGTCGTCGGGGCTGGGCGCGCCGTCGTGCGGCTGGATGCGCTGGTCGTAGTCGGCGTTGTGGAGCAGGCCGAAGTCGCGGTTGTTGAGCATCTCGTGCTCCTGGCGCTCGCGCAGCGCCTCGACCGTGAGCCGCAACTGCTGCTCGGTCTGGTTCATGGGGTGGTTGTAGAGGTCGGCGACGCGGCTGTGCACCCGCAGGACCGTTTGTGCAATGGAGAGTTCGTACTCGCGCGGCCGGGCCTCGTAGTCCACGAAGGTGCCGGGGAGGACGGCCTCGCCCTGGTGGCCGGCGGAGAGCTCGATCGCGGCCTCGCCGTACTTGTTGGTCTCCCGGCCGGGCCGGGTCCGTACGTCCTCCACGTGCTCGCGCAGCGACTCGACCCGGTCGGCGAGGAGCTGGAAGTCCTGCCGGGACAGGGCGAGCACGGTGCCGGAGGTGGCGGCACGGGCGGTGTACTCCCAAATCGATTCTTCATCGACGAGGGACTCGTCGCCGAAGTACGCGCCGTCGGCGACGGTCCCGAGGACGGCGTCCTCCCCGTAGGGGCCGGGGCCGATCTGGTCGATGCGGCCGTGGGCGAGCAGGAAGACCCGGTCGGCGGGACTGCCGAAGGAGGTCAGCTCCTGGCCGGCCTCGAAGTCGATCTGCCGGCACCGCTGGGCGAGTTCACCGAGGACGTCGAGGTCCTCGTAGTCGCGCAGCAGCGGGAGCTCGCCGAGCTCGGCCGGAATCACCTGGACCTGGGTGCCGGTCTTGATGAACTCCACGACGCCGTTGCCGACCGAGTAGCTCAGCCTGCGGTTGACGCGGTACGTGCCGCCCTGCACCGGCACCCACGGCAGCATCTTCAGGAGCCACCGCGAGGTGATCTCCTGCATCTGCGGCGCGGACTTGGTCGTGGTTGCCAAGTTCCGTGCGGCCGTCGTCCCAAGACTGCGCTGCGGTGTCTGGGCCTCGGACTCGGAACCTGCCTGGACCGACATGTCTTTCCCTTTCGATCACTCCATGGATCTGCGGATGCAGCCTGTCAGTACGGAACATGGTCGGACCATTACACAAAAGGGTGGGACTACTCCGTCCGGGCGCGGGGCACCCTTTGGGGTCACCCATCTCCCCCATGAGCCTCTTCCGCCCCACGCACCCCATCGATTTCGGCCAAGCGCGAGCCTCGCGAAGGTCTAACTTGCATCAGGGATGCAAGTTTCCCTACGGTGGCCCCATGCGGCTGACCCGATTCACCGACCTGGCCCTGCGCGTCCTGATGCGCCTGGCCGTCGAGGAGACAGACCTCCCGACCACCCGTGACGTGGCGGCGACCATGGAGGTCCCCTACACGCACACCGCCAAGGTGGTCGCCAGGCTGCAGCATCTCGGCCTCGTCGAGGCCCGGCGCGGCCGTGGCGGCGGGCTCACCCTGACCGCCGCCGGGCGCGCCGCACAGGTCGGCACGGTGGTGCGCGAACTGGAGGGCGAGGGGGACGTCGTGGACTGCGAGGGCGCCACCCCCTGCCCGCTGCGCGGGGCCTGCGTCCTGCGCGGCGCGCTGCGCCGGGCCCAGGAGGCCTTTTACGCCGCGCTGGACCCGCTCACGGTGAACGACCTGGTGGCGTCGCCCACCGGACCGCTCCTGCTGGGGATTTCGAGCAGGGCGCCGACCGGATCCGGGAGCCCCTGACCCGTCCGGGCCGGATGGCCGATTAACGCCGCCCGCCGGACCGACCCGGCGGAAGTCCGAACAGAAGTCCGCACCACGGCGGCCCTTCTGCGATCAAAAATATGCATCTTAGATGCAAATTCACACAGTCACGTCCATCACGCCAGGAGTTCCGCATGCTGTCCGAGAAGTCGAGCGCGACCGTACGAGCCACCCTGCCCGCCGTCGGAGCGGCGATCGGCGACATAGCCGAGCTCTTCTACACCAAGCTCTTCGCGGCCCGCCCGGCACTGATCCGCGACCTCTTCAACCGGGGCAACCAGAAGACCGGCCTCCAGCAGCAGGCCCTCGCGGGCTCCGTCGCCGCCTTCGCCACCCACCTCCTCGCCCACCCGGACACCCGGCCCGACGTGATGCTCGGCCGCATCGCCCACAAGCACGCCAGCCTCGGCGTCACCCGCGAGCAGTACACGGTCGTCCACCGGCATCTCTTCGAGGCGATCACCGAGGTCCTCGGCGAGGCCGTCACCCCCGAGGTCGCCCAGGCCTGGGACGAGGTGTACTGGCTGATGGCGAACGCCCTGATCGCCCTGGAGGAGCGCCTCTACGCCGAGCAGCGGGTCGTCGCCGGTGACGTGTGGCGCGAGTGGACCGTCACCGCCAGGGTGGCGGAGACGGCGGACTGCGCCACCTTCCGGATCGCCCCCGCCGACGGCACCCCGGCGCCCGCCCACCGGCCCGGCCAGTACGTCTCGGTCCAGGTCGAACTCCCGGACGGCGCCCGCCAGATCCGCCAGTACAGCCTCATCACCTCCCCGGGCTCCGCGGTCCGCGCGATCACCGTCAAGCGGGTCCACGGCCCGGCCGCCGCGAGCCCCGACGGCGAGGTCTCCAACCACCTGCACGCCCGGGTCCGCACCGGCGACAGCCTGCGCGTCTCGGCTCCGTACGGCGACCTGGTCCTCGCGGACTCGGCCGGCCCGGTGCTGCTCGCCTCGGCCGGCATCGGCTGCACCCCGATGCTCTCGATGCTGGAGCACCTGGCCGACACCGGGCACACCGCCCCGGTGACCGTGCTGCACGCCGACCGCTCCCCCGCCGACCACCCGCTGCGGGGCGACCACCGGGCGCTGACGCACAAGCTCCCCGACGCCTCGGCCCGGTTCTGGTACGAGGAGTCGGCGGAGCCGGGCGACGGCGAGGGCCGCATGGACCTCTCGGCCGTCCCCCTCGCCCCGGGCACCAGGGCCTACCTGTGCGGACCGCTCCCCTTCATGCGGGCCGTACGCGAGCAGCTGATCGCCAAGGGGCTGCCGGCCGCCGACATCCACTACGAGGTCTTCGGCCCGGACCTGTGGCTCGCACCGGCCTGATCCCTGGCCGGATCGACTCGCTCACCGTACGAATGCACTAGCCGCGGAAGGGTCGCCTCCACTAAACCGGAGGGTGACGAGACGGGCACAGAGGGTGCCCGCCGCGCACCGCAACGAAGGAGGCGGCCATGGCCGCACCCATGTCCGCGGACCGTTTCATCAACGCACTGCGCAACGAGGGCCTGACCGTCGTCGAAGTCGGCGCCTGGCGCACCCACAACCGCAATCACAAGGGCCCCTGGGGGCCCGTGCACGGGGTGATGATCCACCACACCGTCACCCGCGGCACCCCGTCCACGGTGGAGCTCTGCCGGGAGGGCCACAGCGCCCTGCCCGGCCCGCTCTGCCACGGAGTGATCGCCAAGGACGGCCGCGTCCACCTCGTGGGCTACGGCCGCGCCAACCACGCGGGCGCCGGCGACTCCGACGTCCTGGCCGCGGTGATCGCCGAGAAGCGGCTGCCGCCGGACAACGAGACGGACACCGACGGCAACCGCCACTTCTACGGCTTCGAGTGCGAGAACCTCGGCGACGGCGAGGACCCCTGGCCGGCGGTCCAGCTCGACGCCATCGCCCGCGCCGCGGCAGCCGTCTGCCGGATCCACCGCTGGACGGCCCGCTCGGTGATCGGCCACCGCGAATGGCAGCCCGGCAAGGTCGACCCCAGGGGCTTCACGATGGACTCCATGCGCAACCGCATCGCCGAGCGCCTGAAGTAGCTCGTCTCACCGCGCGCGGCCCGTACCCGGGAGGACCTCGGGAGGCGGGCCCCGCGCCCTGCGCGGTCCGGCCGCGCCCGGCAGCGGAAATCCCGTGGCCCGAAGCCGCCGCCCCTGGTTGAGTCTCCCGTGGGGGGAGACATGAAGGTGGGGGCATGGACAGCGACACGCTCTACTCCATCGGAGAGCTATCCCGCCGGACGGGCCTGCCGGTGAAGACCATCCGGTTCTACTCCGACAAGGGCATCGTCCCGCCGACCGGCCGGAGCCCGTCGGGCTACCGGCTCTACGGCCCCGACGCGCTCGCACGCCTGGACCTGGCCCGCACGCTGCGCGACCTCGGCCTCGATCTGGCGACCGTACGCAAGGTGCTGGACCGGGAGGCATCCGTACCGGACGTCGCGGAAGCCCACGCCAACGCCCTGGACGTGCAGATCCACACGCTCCGCCTGCGCCGGGCAGTGCTCCGCGCGATCGCCGGACGCGGCCCCACCCTCATGGAGATGAACCTCATGCACCGACTCGCCACGCTTTCCCGGGCCGAACAGCACCGCCTGGTGTCCGGCTTCATCGACGGCACCTTCGAAGGCCTCGACACCAACCCCGAGTTCGTGAGCCTGATGCGCTCCGCCGTACCCGAGCTGCCCGACGACCCCACACCCGGCCAGATCGAGGCCTGGGTGGAACTCGCCGGGCTCTGCCAGGACCCGGACTTCCGTGCGGCACTGCGCCGCACGGCCGAGGAGCAGGCACAGGAGCCTTCCGGGCAGGACGAGGTCGGCGCCCTGCACGAGGCCATCGACCGGGCGATGCGCGAACGGGTCGACGAAGCCGTGTCCGCCGGCCTCCTGCCGGCCTCCGCCACCGGTGGGTCCCTCGCCGACGCGCTGGGCGGCCTCTACGCCGACGCCTACGGGCGGGCCGGCGAAGGCGGCCTGCGCCGCTGGCTCCTCGCCCGCCTGCATGCCACCGCCGACCCGCACACCGAGCGCTACTGGCAGCTCCTGGCCACGGTCGACGGCCGGCCCGACTCACCCACGCTCGCGCCCGTGCGCTCCTGGTTCACCAGCGCCTTCGAAGGCGGGGCGCGATGAGGACGCGCGAGCTGAGGTTCGGCCTGTACGCGGACGAACAGGGGCTGGCCTGGGTCGTGCGGCTCGTCGAGGACGCCGTGGGCCCCCGGAGCGCCCGCATCATCGGCGAGACGGTCATCGACGCCTTCCCCGGGAGCGGGCTGTCGACCGCCGACATGTACGACTTCCTCGCGGAACAGTGGGACGTGGAACATCCCGGCCTCAGCAGCGGCGCACGCCGCCCGGTCGAGCTGCGCGTCCGTCTGGCGTGCTCCCTGCGCACATGGCGGGCGATCCGCCGGACAGTGATCGAAACCCTCTGCCCGGAGGGCTCGGCCCCGCACTCCTGCCGCGTCCCCTGGATGGCTCGCTGAGGCGGGGACCGGCACCGGGCGTGGACGTGCCGCGGCTCGGGGCGAGCCGTTCACAATGGACGGGTGAACCGCCCCCCGAACGTTGACGCGCTCCTGCAGCCGCGCCCGCCGTCGCCCCTGCAGGAGATCCGCGACGACAGGTTCGGCCGGCACGGCGTACGTCTCCTGCTCAAACGGGACGACCTCGTGCATCCTGAGCTGCCCGGCAACAAGTGGCGCAAGCTCGCGCCCAACCTGCGCGCGGCCCTGGACGCCGGCCACGACGGCCTGGTCACCTTCGGTGGGGCGTACTCCAACCACCTGCGGGCCACCGCCGCCGCCGGGCGGCTGCTCGGGCTGCGGACGGTCGGCATCGTGCGCGGGGACGAGCTGGCCGGGCGGCCCCTGAACGACTCGCTCGCCCGGTGCGCCGCCGACGGAATGCGACTGCACTTCGTGTCCCGGTCGGAGTACCGCCGCAAGGCCGACCCGCAGGAGCTGCCCCGGCTGGTGGACTCGGCGGGCGCGAACGGTGCGTACGTGGTCCCCGAGGGCGGCAGCAACGCCCTCGCCCTGCACGGCTGCGCCGAACTCGGCCGTGAACTGCGCGGCGCCGCCGACGTGGTGGCGGTGGCCTGCGGTACCGGCGGGACGCTCGCGGGCCTCGCGGCCGGGCTGGCCCCCGGACAGCGGGCGCTCGGGGTTCCGGTCCTGGCGGGCGGTTTCCTGGCCGCGGAGATACGTTCCCTCCAGGCGGCCGCCTTCGGGGGCCCGGCCGGCGCGTGGACCCTGGCCGAGGACTTCCACCACGGCGGCTACGCCCGGGTCCCGGCCGAGCTGGAGGCCTTCGCCGCCGACTTCGGCTCCCGCCACGGCCTCCCGGTGGAGCGGATCTACGTGGCCAAGCTGCTCTGGGCCCTGACCGGGCTCACCTCGGCCGGCGCCTTCCCGCACGGCACGGTCCTCGCCGCGGTGATCACCGGCCGACCGTGACCCGCCGGGTGCGCGGGCAGCCCACCCGGGCCGCCTCCCGCGAAGCCCGCGAAGCCCCGCGCGCAGCGCCGCACCCGGCACCCCGCCGCAGCGCGGAGCCGGTCCCCGTCCCGCCCTTTCACCGTTTCCCGGAGCTCCGCCCCGGACCCGCGCCTCGAACGCCGGCGAGGCCGAAACGGCCCCGCTGCCCCGCGCGACCCCCGCGGAGGCTACGTCTCCTCGCGGTAGGCCGCGGCCTCCTCCAGGTCCAGCCTGCGCAGCAGCGCCCGCAGCATCTCGTCGTCGATCCGCCGCTGGTCCCGCAGCGTCACGAAGACCTCCCGTTCGGCCGCGATCATCTCCCGCGCGAGCCGCCGGTAGACATCGTCCGCCGACTCCCCCGTCTCCGGGTTGACCTCGCCCAGCCGCTCCCACACCGCGTTGCGCCGGCGTTCCATGACCGTCCGCAGCCGGTCCGCCAGCGGCGGTGGCAGCGTGCTGTTCTCCGGTTCCTCCAGCAGCTCCGCCAGCCGCTCCTCGGCCGCCCGCGAGGCCTCGCTCTGCGCCTGCGCCTCCGCCAGGGTCTCGGCCTGCACGTCCTTCGGCGGCAGCTTCAGCGCCCGGATCAGCGGCGGCAGCGTCAGCCCCTGCACCACCAGGGTCCCGATGACCGTGGTGAAGGTCAGGAAGAGGATCAGGTTCCGGTGCGCCACATGCATCGGCACGGAGAAGGCGATGGCCAGCGAGACCACGCCCCGCATCCCGGCCCATCCCACGATCACCGGGGCCTTCCAGTCGGTCTCCGGCTCCCGGTCCCGGATCCGCGGCGACATCCAGCGGGGCACGAAGGTCGCCGGGAACACCCACAGGAAGCGGGCCGCCACCACCGCGAGGAACACGGCGATCGCGTACCAGGCCGCGTGCATGCCGTCGTACTCGCCCAGCCCCTTGAGGACCACCGGCAGCTGGAGTCCGATCAGCGCGAAGACCACCGACTCCAGCACGAAGGCGACCACCCTCCACACCGCCTCCTCCTGGAGCCGGGTGGCGAAGTCGACCTGCCAGTTCCGGTGCCCGAGGTACAGCGCGACCACGACCACCGCGAGCACCCCGGAGGCGTGGACCCGCTCGGCGGCCGCGTACGCCACGAAGGGGATCAGCAGCGACAGGGTGTTCTGGAGCAGGGGTTCCCGCAGCCGCGTGCGCAGGTGGTGGATCGGCACCATCAGCAGCAGGCCCACGGCGATGCCGCCGACCGAGGCCAGCAGGAACTCCTCGATCCCGCCCGCCCAGCCGGCGCTCACCCCGACCGCCGCCGCCAGCGCCACCTTGTAGGCGGTGATCGCGGTGGCGTCGTTGACCAGGGACTCGCCCTGCAGGATGGTCGTGATGCGGTTCGGCAGCCGGAGCTTGCGGGCGATCGCGGTGGCGGCGACGGCGTCGGGAGGTGCGATCACCGCGCCCAGCACCAGCGCCACCGGCACGCTGAGCCCCGGCACCAGCAGGTACGCCGCGTACCCGACGGCGAGCGTCGCGAAGAGGACGTAGCCCACCGAGAGCATCGCGATGGGCCGGATGTTCGCGCGCAGGTCCAGGTACGAGCTGTCCACGGCGGCCGTGTACAGCAGCGGCGGGAGCAGCAGCGGCAGCACGATGTGCGGGTCGAGCGTGTAGGCGGGCACCCCCGGCACGTAGCCGGCCAGCAGACCGGCGGCGACCAGCAGCAGCGGCGCCGGCACCGGGGTCCGGCGGGCCACCCCCGCGACGGCCGCGCTGCCGGCGATCAGCGCCACCAGCGGCAATACCTCCATCGAAGATCCACCTCAATCGTCGGCCGCTCGCCCCGAACGCGCGGGCTTGGCCGAGGAGATCCCCATGACTCGCACGGCGGGAACGTATTCTGTACGAGATCAAGCTCCGGTCAAAGCGTGACGCATCGACACTCCGCTGCATCTCAGCTCCGGCCCGTGCGCGCGGTACGCCCCGAGACTGAAGGCCGGGGTTCCGGTACAAGGAGAATGCGATGAGCGAGTGCACCCATGTTGCCGAACTGCCGCGTCCCGAACCGGTGCCCTCCCACCACACCTGCCCCGAGTGCCTGGCCCTCGGCAGCCACCCCGTGCAGCTGCGGATGTGCCTGGTGTGCGGGCAGGTGGCCTGCTGCGATTCCTCGCCCCACCGGCACGCCACGGCGCACCACCAGGAGACAGGACATCCGGTGATGCGGAGCTTCGAACCGGGTGAGACCTGGCGCTGGTGTTTTGTCGACGGTTCGATCGTCTGAAGCGGGGTAGTTCAACCCTCCGCCGGTTCCCCTGATTTGGGCCCCGCAGACCCCTAGCCACTGTGCGTACCCATGGGCTTACCATCAGTCACTGGCTCGCAGGCGGGGTGCTCGAAGCGGGCACCAAGAGGGGTGCCGCGACACGATCGCCCGGATCGCGATAGCGTCACCGGCGAACAGAGCTCGTACCACCTTGGAGGTGAGGGTGTCCCAGATCGCAGGCGAGCCCGGGACTCAGGACTTCGTGGAAGTCCGGCTGCCCGCTGCGGGTGCCTACCTGTCGGTGCTGCGGACGGCCACGGCCGGTCTCGCGGCACGTTTGGACTTCACCCTCGACGAGATCGAGGACCTCCGCATCGCGGTGGACGAGGCCTGCGCGATCCTGCTCCAGCAGGCCGTGCCGGGCTCCGTCCTCAGTTGCGTGTTCCGGCTGATCGACGATTCGCTGGAGGTGACCGTCTCGGCGCCGACCACCGACGGGCGCGCACCGGAGCGTGACACGTTCGCGTGGACGGTCCTGTCGGCACTGGCCGGCAAGGTCGAGGCCACGGTCGAGGAGAACCGGACGGTGAGCATCAGCCTCTACAAACAGCGCGGCGCGGGACCAGGCCCGGCGTGAGCGGCGGGGAGATCCCGGTGCGGGGCGGGGATCGGCCCCGGGTACGGCACGAGGTCGACGGCGGCATCCCGGAGCAGCAGCACGCCCGGCCGCACCCGGCTGACGCGGATGCGGAAGACGGCTTTTTGGACTCGGCGGAGCGACGGGCGGGCCCTATGAGCGAGAACCAGCAGGAACAGCCACAACCATCCCGGCCGGCCGGGACGGGAGCCGAGGCCGAGGCCACGGCTCCCGTGGTGCCTCCGGTAGCGCCGGTGCCGGTGTTCCCGGTGACCCCGGCGCTGCCGGATCCGCGCGACCGCAGCGGCGCGCGGGCCCTGTTCATCGAGCTGCGGGCGCTGCCCGACGGGTCGGTGGAGAAGGCCGAGCTGCGCAACCGGCTGGTACGGATGCACCTGCCGCTGGTGGAACACCTGGCACGGCGCTTCCGCAACCGCGGTGAGCCGCTCGACGACCTGACCCAGGTCGCGACGATCGGCCTCATCAAATCGGTGGACCGGTTCGACCCGGACCGCGGGGTCGAGTTCTCCACGTACGCCACGCCCACGGTGGTCGGCGAGATCAAGCGCCACTTCCGTGACAAGGGCTGGGCGGTGCGGGTGCCGCGTCGTCTGCAGGAGCTGCGGCTCTCGCTGACGACGGCCACGGCCGAACTGTCCCAGCAGCACGGCCGCTCCCCGACGGTGCACGAACTGGCCGAGCGGCTGGGGATCTCCGAGGAGGAGGTGCTGGAGGGGCTGGAATCGGCCAATGCCTACAGCACGCTCTCCCTCGACGTCCCGGACACCGACGACGAGTCGCCGGCGGTCGCGGACACCCTGGGCGCGGAGGACGAGGCCCTGGAGGGCGTCGAGTACCGCGAGTCCCTCAAGCCGCTGCTGGAGGGCCTGCCGCCGCGGGAGAAGCGGATCCTGCTGCTTCGCTTCTTCGGCAACATGACCCAGTCGCAGATCGCCCAGGAGGTCGGCATCTCCCAGATGCACGTGTCCCGGCTGCTGGCCCGCACGCTGGCCCAGCTCCGCGAGAAGCTCCTCGTCGAGGAGTAGGCGGGCGGAGGAAGACCGGACGACCGGTTATCGGGCCTGCTCCCCGGGCCCGATACCCAGAGCCTCGGTCGCCGTCGGATTCACCAGGAGCGCCACGACGGCCACCGCGGCCACGGCCAGCGCCACGGCGGCGGCGATCATCGCGCCGCCGGTGCTGTAGAGGGTCCAGGCCACCGGCAGTGCCATCAGCTGGGTGATCAGGGCCGGGCCGCGGCTCCAGCGGCGGCCCAGGCGCAGCCCGCGGGCTGCGACCAGCGGCAGCGCGGCGAGCGCGAGCAGGGTGATCCCGCCCGTCTCGGCCTGCTGCGGGGAGTCGGGGTCACCGGCGATCCCCACGAAGAGCATGTAGATCCCGAGGCCGGCCAGCGCCAGGCCCTCCAGGGCGGTGAGCGCGGCGGCCGCGGTCAGCCGGCCGGGCAGCGCGGCGGTCGGGGCGGGGGCGGGGGCGGGGGCGTTCGCGGGCTGCTTCTTACTCACTCCAGCAGGGTAGCGGCGTGCTCCGGACCCCGGAGGGGACGGGCAGTAGGGTCGGCCTGTGAAGGGGTGGGTAGTCTGGCGCTCATGCGTGCACTTCTCGTGGCCAACCCAGCAGCGACGACCACCAGTGCGCGCACGCGCGATGTCCTGACCCATGCCCTGGCCAGCGAGATGAAGCTGGAGGCGGTCACCACCGAGTACCGCGGGCACGCCCGGGACCTGGGGCGCAAGGCCGCGCACGAGGGGCTCGACCTCGTCGTCGCCCTCGGCGGCGACGGCACGGTCAACGAGGTGGTCAACGGGCTCCTGCACAACGGGCCCGATCCTGAGCGGCTGCCGCGGCTGGCGGTGGTTCCCGGCGGCTCCACCAATGTGTTCGCGCGCGCCCTGGGACTGCCGAACGACGCGGTCGAGGCGACCGGCGCCCTGCTGGACGCGCTGCGGGAGCAGCGCGAGCGGACGGTGGGTCTGGGCCTGGCGGCCGGTACCCCGGGCACGGAGGACGAGTCGGTCCCGGCCCGCTGGTTCACGTTCTGCGCGGGCTTCGGCTTCGACGCGGGTGTGGTGGGCCGGGTGGAGCAGCAGCGCGAGCGCGGCAAGCGTTCGACGCACGCCCTGTATGTGCGACAGCTGATGCGCCAGTTCTGGGAGGAACCGAACCGGCGTCACGGCACGGTCACGCTGGAGCGCCCCGGAGCGGACCCGGTGACCGATCTGGTGCTGTCGATAGTGTGCAATACGTCACCGTGGACGTATCTGGGGAATCGTCCGCTTTACGCCTCCCCCGAAGCCTCGTTCGATACTGCGCTTGACGTATTGGCACTGGACCGTTTGTCAACTCCGGCGGTCGCGCGGTACGCGACACAGCTCCTGACCTCCACTCCTGAGCGGGGTCCGCACGGCAAGCACGCGGTGTCTCTGCACGATCTGACCGACTTCACCTTGCATTCGAAGGTTCCGCTTCCCTTCCAGATGGACGGCGATCACCTCGGACTGCGGACCAGCGTTCGGTTCACAGGCGTACGCCGTGCACTGCGTGTGATTGTGTGAGTGGAAGGGCCCGGAGGCCTTTCACTCGAACGTTTACACGTCGGTCCACCCTCACGATGTAGGGCTGTGACCTAGTAGACACCGACGAATCAAAAAAAACTTTCCGGAAGGGGTTGTATCCCCGTCCGAGGTTTGCGAATCTCTTCATGGCGATCGGGACAGCCCGCAACACCCGGCACCCACACAGACCGCCAGAACCCCTCCACGAATCTCTGACTGATCACCCGCGTGAAACCGGGCGGTCGCGCTTCCCTCACGGGGGGATTCGTGAAAGCGTTCACATTCACAAGCAACTTGCCCGCAATACAAGGAGATGGAGCAGCCATGGACTGGCGTCACAACGCCGTTTGTCGTGAGGAAGACCCGGAACTCTTCTTCCCCATCGGCAACACCGGTCCTGCGCTGCTGCAGATCGAGGAAGCCAAGGCCGTCTGCCGCCGTTGCCCCGTCATGGAGCAGTGCCTGCAGTGGGCGCTCGAGTCCGGTCAGGACTCCGGCGTCTGGGGCGGTCTCAGCGAGGACGAGCGCCGCGCCATGAAGCGCCGCGCCGCTCGCAACCGGGCGCGCAACGCCAGCGCCTGACAACGACTTTCGAGCCTCGACGCGCAGCGCGTAGTAACCGAACAAGCGCTCAGCACTGTGCTCTTGAGCCCCGGACCGAATCATTCGGTCCGGGGCTCAGTGCTGTGCGGGGCGCGACGCGATGCGTCACGCTGAGTCACGATTCGGCTGCTACTTCTGCGGGCTGGACGGGATGTCGAGGACGACCTTGGTGCCGCGCGGCTCGGCCCGGAGCATGTCGAACGTGCCGCCGAGCTCCCCCTCCACGAGGGTCCGTACGATCTGCAGCCCGAGGTTGCCGGCCCGCTGGGGGTCGAACCCCTCGGGCAGACCGCTGCCGTCGTCAAGCACGGTGATCAGCAGCCGGCCGTCGGTGCGACCGGTTCCGGTGCGGATCGCGGCCACCTCCACGGTGCCCCGCTCCCCCTGGGTGAAGGCGTGCTCCAGGGCGTTCTGCAGGATCTCGGTCAGCACCATCGACAGCGGAGTGGCGACCTCCGCGTCCAGGATCCCGAACCTGCCGGTGCGTCGGCAGTCGACCTTGCCCGGTGAGATCTCCGAGACCATCGCGATGACGCGGTCGGCGATCTCGTCGAACTCGACCCGCTCGTCGAGGTTCTGAGACAGCGTCTCGTGCACGATCGCGATCGATCCGACACGGCGCACGGCCTCGTTCAGCGCCTCGCGGCCCTGCGGGGAATCCATCCGGCGGGACTGGAGCCGCAACAGTGCGGCCACGGTCTGGAGGTTGTTCTTCACCCGGTGGTGGATCTCCCGGATGGTCGCGTCCTTGGTGATCAATTCACGTTCGCGACGACGCAGTTCCGTCACGTCGCGGCACAGCACAAGGGAGCCGATCCGGGTGCCCTTCGGCTTGAGCGGGATGGCGCGCAGCTGGATGACCCCGCTGTTGCCCTCGACCTCGGTCTCCCGGGGGGCCCAGCCGCTGGCGAGTTTGACCAGGGCCTCGTCCACCGGTCCGCGGGAGGGTGCGAGTTCGGCGGTGGTGTTGCCCAGGTGCTGGCCGACGAGGTCGGAGGCGAGGCCGAGCCGGTGGTAGGCGGAGAGCGCGTTCGGCGAGGCGTAGGTGACCACGCCCTCGGCGTCGAGCCGGATGAGGCCGTCCCCGACGCGCGGGGAGGCGTCCATGTCGACCTGCTGGCCGGGGTACGGGAAGGAGCCCGCCGCGATCATCTGGGCGAGGTCGGAGGCGGACTGGAGGTAGGTCAGCTCCAGCCGGCTCGGTGTACGCACAGTGAGCAGATTGGTGTTGCGCGCGATCACGCCCAGGACCCGGCCCTCGCGGCGGACGGGGATCGACTCGACGCGGACCGGCACCTCCTCGCGCCACTCGGGGTCGCCCTCGCGCACGATCCGGCCCTCGTCGAGCGCGGCGTCCAGCAGCGGGCGGCGGCCGCGGGGCACCAGGTGGCCGACCATGTCGTCCTGGTAAGAGGTGGGGCCGGTGTTCGGGCGCATCTGGGCGACCGAGACGTACCGCGTGCCGTCGAGGGTGGGCACCCACAGCACGAGGTCGGCGAAGGACAGGTCGGAGAGCAGCTGCCACTCCGAGACCAGCAGGTGGAGCCACTCCAGGTCGGTTTCTCCGAGAGCGGTGTGCTGGCGTACGAGGTCGTTCATGGAGGGCACCTTGCGAGCGTACCCCGGGTACGCGCCATGACTTTCCCCACGGCGGTACTCAGGAGTATCCAAGGGGGGCGCGGGCCGCGTACTGTTGGAGGAAGTGACGGGTTTCCAGGCCCTGTCATTGGATGGACAGAACAGAATGGTCTAGTCCACAATTGATTGCAGAACCTCCGCCCTCCCCGCACAGGAGGACGGATCGAGGTAAGCCGCGCGCTCTGCCCTGACCGCGCAGGCACCTCCACCGGCCGTCGGGAACCGCACACCTGTCGGCCGTAAGTACTCCGGGCTACGGTGCCGGGCGGGTCGAGGGTCCCGTCCTGCACCGTGGCCCAGAGGAACTCCTCCGCGTGGACGCGCAGGGTGCGTTCCGGGCGGACGTCCCGGCTCCCCCGGACCCCCGGCCGGTCAGGCCGCGGGCCAGGCCAGCAGGGCCCGCTCGGCCACCGCCTCCAGCTCTTCCCGGCTCGCCCCGTCGCGCGACTGCTGGGACATCCCCTGAAGCACCGCTCCGGCGTACCGGGCCAGCGCCCGCGCGTCCGTGTCCGCGGACAGCACGCCCGTGGCCATGTCGGCCCGGATCCGGCTCTCGAACATCACCAGGTTGGCGTTGCGGCGCTCGCGCAGCGCCTGCGCCACCTCGTCCGAGGTGGTGTTGATCGCGGCGCTGATCACCATGCAGCCCGGCGGGTGGGCCGGGTCGGTGTAGACGTCGGCGGCCTCGCGCAGGATGCGGGCGACGGCCGCCCGGGCGGTGGGCTCCTCGGCGAGCGCCACGCTCGCGAAGTCCCCGTACCGGCCGCCGTACACCACCACGACCTCGTCGAAGAGCGTGCGCTTGTCGCCGAAGGCCGCGTAGAGGCTGGGTGCGCTGATGCCGAGCGAGGCGGTCAGGTCGGAGATGGAGGTCGCCTCGTAGCCGCGCTCCCAGAAGGCCAGCATCGCCTTGTCGAGGGCGGCGTCGCGGTCGAAGGAACGGGGTCTGCCGCGCTGTCCGGTCACCATGCCCGCATTCTATAGCGGTCGCTAGGAAATCTGGTACGTTCCTTTCTGTAGCGACCACTAGCGATTACCGGAGGGGGGCGCGTCATGGGCGTGCTCAAGGGGAAGACGGCATTGGTCACCGGCGGCAGCCGGGGCATCGGGCGGGCCGTGGCCGAGCGGCTGGCGCGGGACGGGGCACTCGTCGCGGTGCACTACGGACGCGACCGGGCGGCGGCGAAGGAGACGGTCGCGGCGATCGGGGCGGCCGGCGGACGGGCCTTCGCCATCGGGGCCGAGCTCGGCGTCCCCGGCGACGCGCAGGCCCTGTGGGCGGCGTACGCGGCCCATCCCGACCACACCGAGGGCGTCGACATCCTGGTCAACAACGCCGGGGCGGCGGCCTTCGCGGGGATCGGGGACACGGACGAGGAGATGTACGACCGGGCGCACGCGCTCAACGCCAAGGCGCCGTTCTTCGTGATCAAGTACGGGCTGGAGCGGCTGCGCGACGGGGGCCGGATCGTGAACGTGACCGGCACCCCGGACATCGCCCTGCCCGCCATCCTGGCCACGGTCATGGCCAAGGGTGCCGCGAACGCGCTGACCCGGTCGCTGGCCGCCGAACTGGCTCCGCGCGGGATCACCGTGAACTCGGTCGGCCCCGGCATCACCGAGACCGACCTCAACGCGGACCTCCTCGCGGACGGCGCGACCCGGGCCCACCTGGCCGCCCGGTCCGTCTTCCACCGGGTGGGCACGGCGCAGGAGGTCGCCGACGTGGTGGCCTTCCTGGCCTCGCCGGACTCCCGCTGGGTGACGGGCCAGCACCTGGACGCGACGGGCGGCCTGCAGCTCGCGCTGATCTAGGGGGACACACACCCCTACGGCCGGTCGGCGGGGATGCTGCTGGGGACGGTCGGGAGCATGACGCCTCTCGGAGCCGCGGCTTCCGCGCCGCCGGCCATCGCGATGACGAAGGGGTCGGGGAGTGCGTAGGGCTCCGCGGCATCGAGGTCGACCTGGTAGCCGAGGTCCCCGAGGCTCGCCACGGTCAGCCTGCTCAGGGGGTTGCCGGGGCCCCCGATGGTCGGCGACATCAACTCGTCGCCGAAGACCCGCTCCCGCCAGTGGCCGCCCGCGCTTCCCGCGCCGCCGACGTTCGCGACCGGTACGGGTGTGGGCTGCCCGGCTCCGATGAGCTCGCCGAACTCCTTCATGGCGCCGGGACCGACGAAGGTGGGGTTGGAGCCGGGGAAGTCCTTCAGCAGGCCGAAGACGCCCCAGATCGTCCCGATCCCCAGGACATGGCCCATCTCGTGCGTGATGACGTCGAGCAGCGAGCCGTCGTCCTCCATCTGTCCCAGGTCGGCCTTGTCGAACCGCATGATGCCCGTGGCGGGCAGGCGCGCTCCGGTGACCGCCGTCTCGCGCCGGAAGCGGATCGGCCCCGCCTCCCCGAGCGTGCCGAAGACCCCGTCGATCGCCACGCCTTCGGCGTCGATCAAGAGGTCGTCGATGACGACGTCGCCGGTGAAGTCGCGAAGGATCGCGGTCTCCAGGTCACCGACGATGACCCGGGCCCAGCGTTCGGCGGCCTGCGCGAAGACGTCCCGCTGGCCACTCGTCAGCCCCCCCGATGAACCGCACCTCGATCTGGAACGGGGAGGTGGTCGCGGCGAGCAGCTCGGCGCGACCGGCATCCGCGACAGCTCTGTAGGTCTCGAAGGCGTAGCTGGTGTGCCTGCCCATGACGACCACTCCAATCGCACGTACCATGATTTACCTATATAAACCACCGTAAAGGAGAATGGAGTTGTAGACAGGACAACCAAAAGGTTGAAGGTTCTCCCGACCCCTCGACCCCTCCAGCCCCTCCGAACCCTCCCGGCCACAGGGGAGGCCGGACCCGGGAATCCTCATCACGACGGATGGCGGCGAGACCCCCGCCGTACGCGACGACCTCTGCTAGATTGGTCTATACCACCCGACCCACTCCAGATCGGCAGGCCCCGCGTGGAAGTTGTCATCGTCCCGGACGCCAAGGCAGGCGGCGAGCTCATCGCGGAGGCCATGGCCGCCCTGGTGCGGCGCAAGCCCGACGCCCTGCTCGGCGTGGCGACCGGCTCTACCCCGCTGCCCGTCTACGAGGCCCTCGCCGCCAAGGTCAAGGCCGGCCAGGTCGACGCCTCCCAGGCCCGGATCTGCCAGCTCGACGAGTACGTCGGCCTGCCGGCCGGGCACCCCGAGTCCTACCGCGCGGTCGTGCTCCGCGAGGTCGTCGAGCCCCTGGGCCTGTCCGAGGCCTCCTTCATGGGCCCCGACGGTTCGGCCGAGGACATCGTCGGCGCGTGCGAGGCCTACGACCGCGCCCTGGCCGAGGCCGGCGGCGTCGACCTGCAGCTGCTCGGCATCGGCACGGACGGCCACATCGGCTTCAACGAGCCCTGCTCCTCCCTCGCCTCCCGCACCCGCATCAAGACGCTGACGGAGCAGACCCGCGTGGACAACGCGCGCTTCTTCGACAACGACCTGGAGCAGGTGCCGCACCACGTCGTCACCCAGGGCATCGGCACCATCCTCGACGCCCGGCACCTGGTCCTCCTGGCCACCGGCGAGGGCAAGGCCGAGGCCGTCGCGCAGACCGTCGAGGGCCCGCTGTCCGCGCTGGTCCCGGCCTCCGCGCTGCAGCTGCACCGGCACGCCACCGTGATCGTGGACGAGGCCGCCGCATCGAAGCTGAAGCTGGCCGACTACTTCCGGCACGCCTACGCCAACAAGCCCGCCTGGCAGGGCCTGTAGCCGCACCGGCACGACACGAAGGGCCTGGTACCCCCTGGGGGGGCCAGGCCCTTCGGCGTGTGCGGGTGCGGGGCGCTGCGCGGTACCCAGCCCGTCCAGGGGCGCCTCCCAGCGGTAGCCGGGGGAGTTCGAGGACCGGGTCCGGGCAGAGTCCGGAAGGCTCCGCGCAGCGGCAACCGCAGGGCTACGCCCCCGCGATGACTTCCGCCGCGGCCCGCCCGCAGACCCGGGACGCGCCATGGGTGGCGATGTGGACCGCACCCCGCGGCGCGGCCATCGGCAGGCCCATCTCGACCACGACCGTGTCCGGCCGGGCCGCGACCAGCGCGTCGAGGACCTCGGTCATCCAGGGGTGCCGGTGCGCGTCCCGGACCACCGCGACGACCGTACGGTCCCCCGCCGCCGCCAGGACGTCCCCGGCACAGGAGCCCTCGGGGTAGACGCCCGCCCCGGTGCCCGGGAGCAGCTCGGCGAGTTCCGCCGCCACGCCCCACGGGGTCTCGTCCCCCACCGCGATGTTCGCGACGGGCGCGAGCGTGGCGACGTAGGGCTCGGTGAGCGGCTTCGCCGAGCCGGTGACGAGCACGGCGCGGCGGGCGGCCGTCAGCCCGATGCCGGACGCGCGGCTCCCCTCCGGCTGCGCGTCCGGCCGGGCTCCGCGGGTCCATGCGGCGAGTGCGCGGACGCGGGCGGCGGCGTCGGCGAGGCGCTCCTCGGGCAGTGCCCCCTCGCGGACGGCCGCGACCAGCGCGTCGCGCAGCCGCAGGACGGTGGCTTCGTCGGCGAGTCCGCCGCCGACGCAGATGGCGTCGGCGCCGGCCGCGATGGCGAGGACCGAGCCGCGCTCGATCCCGTACGTCCCGGCGATGGCGTTCATCTCCATGCCGTCGGTGACGATGAGGCCCTCGTAGCCGAGCTCCCCCCGCAGCAGGCCGGTCAGGATCTGCGGGCTGAGGGTGGCCGGGCGGGTCGGGTCGAGGGCGGGCACCAGGATGTGCGCGCTCATCACGGCCTTGGTGCCGGCCTCGATCGCCGCCTTGAACGGGACGAGTTCACGGGCCTGGAGGGTGTCCAGGTCCACGTCGATGCGCGGCAGGGCGTGGTGCGAGTCGACGTTGGTGTCGCCGTGGCCCGGGAAGTGCTTGGTGCACGCGGCCACGCCGGCGGCCTGCAGGCCCTGGACGTAGGCGGCGGTGTGCCGGGCGGCGAGGTGGGTGTCGGCGCCGAAGGACCGTACGCCGATCACCGGGTTGTCCGGGTTGGAGTTGACGTCGGCGGACGGGGCCCAGTTGAGGTTGACCCCGCACTCGGCGAGGCGGCGGCCCAGCTCGCGGGCCACGTCCCGGGTGAGGCCGGTGTCGTCGACGGCGCCGAGGGCCAGGTTGCCGGGGAAGGACGAGCCGCCGCGGACCTCCAGGCGGGTGACGTCGCCGCCCTCCTCGTCGATGGCGACCAGGACGTCGTCGCGCTCGGTACGCAGCTGCGCGGTCAGAGCGGCGAGCTGCTCGGGCGAGGCGATGTTGCGGCCGAACAGGCCGACGGCGGTGAGGCCTTCGCCGACCCGGCGGAGCAGCCAGGCGGGGGCGGTGGTGCCCTCGAAGCCGGGCTGGAGGACGGCGAGGGCGTCGCGGGTGACCGTATCGGTGCGGTGCGCAAGAACAGTCATGACGGCGTCATCCCTTCACGGCGCCGGCGGTCATGCCGCCGACGGCCTTGCGCTGGAGGAAGATGAAGATCAGCAGGACCGGGACCGCGAAGAGCGAGGAAGCGGCCATGGTGGCGCCCCAGTCGTTGCCGAAGGCGGACATGAACTCGGTCAGCCACAGCGGCAGGGTCTGCGCGCTCTTGTCCTTGTTCAGGATCAGGACCATGGCGAACTCGTTCCAGGCCGTGATGAAGCCGAAGAGCGAGGTGGACATCAGGCCGGGGGCCAGCAGCGGGAAGATCACCTTGCGGAAGGCCTGGCCACGGGTGCAGCCGTCGATCTGGGCCGCCTCCTCCAGGGTCACCGGGACGGCGGCGATGAAGCCGCGCAGGGTCCAGATGGTGAAGGGGAGGATCATCACGAAGTAGATCGCGGTGAGCAGCGGGAGGCTGTTCAGCATCTCGCCGTCGCGGGCGATCATGTACATCGCGATGACCATGACCTCCCACGGGGCCATCTGGGCCATCATCACGGTCAGGACCAGGCCCTTGCGGCCCTTGAACCTCATCCGGGCGATGGCGAAGCTCGCGGCGAGGGCGACGAGCAGGGCCAGCAGGACGGCGCCGACGGTGACCAGGACGCTGTTGGTGACGTACGTCCAGAAGTTCTCGACCCCGGTGGCCTTGCCGAAGTTGTCCATCGTCGGCGTGAAGACGAAGACGGGGTCCTTCGTGAGCATCTGGTCGGCCGGCTTGAGGGCCGAGGAGAACATCCAGTACACGGGGAAGACGAAGACCAGGGCCAGCAGGAGTGCGCCGAGGTTCTTGGCCACGGCTCCGGGGCGCACCGGGCGGCGGGTCCGGAGCTGCTGTGCGGGCCTCTCGGGAGCCGCGGGCTTCGGGGCGGTGGTGGTGCTCACTGCTCCTCCTCCTGCTTCAGGATCAGGCGGAAGTAGAAGGACATGACGATCACGAGGATCACGATCGTCAGGACGGAGATCGCGGCGGCGAGGCCGTAGTGGGCCTGGCTCTGGCCTTCGACGTAGGCGAAGACCGGCAGGATCTCGGAGGCGCGGTCCGGGCCGCCCTTGTTCATCGCGTAGACCTGGGTGAAGGCCTTGAACACCCAGATCACCTCAAGGAAGGTGGTGATGAGGAAGAAGGGCTTCAGATTCGGGAAGACGATCTTCCAGAAGGTCTGCCAGCCGTTGGCCCCGTCCATGCGGGCGGCCTCGTACAGCTCGGCGCCGACGGTGGTGAGGCCGGCGTACATGTTGAGGGCGACGAACGGGATGGAACCCCAGACCACCAGGATCGTGACGATCACCATGGTGGAGAGGCCGGTCTCCATCCAGTTGTGCTGCTCGTAGCCGGAGAAGCCGGCGGTGCGCATGACCCAGTTCATGACGCCGAACTGCTCGTCGAACAGCCAGCGGAAGACCTGTACCGAGGCGACGATGGGCATGGCCCAGGCCATCACCAGGGCCATCGAGAGGACCAGTCGCATCTTCTTGCCGAGCTTGTTCAGCAGGATGCCGATGAGGCTTCCCAGCACCATGATCAGCGCGACGTTGGCCAGGGTGAAGCCGAAGCTGCGGACGACGACGGTCCAGAAGTTCGTGTCACCGAGCAGCTCGGTGTAGTTGTCGAGTCCCGCGAAGGGGTACTTCCGCTGGATGAACTCGATCTTGTTGATGTCCTGGAGGGACAGGATCACGTTCTTGATCAGCGGGTACAGCAGGAGCGTCGCGAGGGCGAGCACCGCGGGCGCGACCAGCAGATAGGGCAGCCACCCCGTGGGGAGCGACTTCCCGCCCCCGCGAGGCGGCGTGGGGCCGGGGCCGGGGCCGGTTGCTGGGGCCGGCGTCTCGGGCAGTCCGTCGGACTTCGGTGGTGCGTCCTGTGGAGCGCTGGTCACCGCTCCCTGGGAGTGCACGGTCATGGCTTGGCTTCCTCGCGGTTGACTGTGGAGTCAAATGCGCGACCGGGGGCGCGGCGGGTGTCCGGGCACCTGCCGCACTCCCCGGTGCGTTCACACTGCTGGGTCGTGCGGGTACTGCGGGGCGGGACTACTTGTTGATGCGCTTCGCGATCTCCGCGTCCGCGTCGGCGCCCGCCTTGGCGGCGTCCTCACCCTTCAGGACCTTGGTCATGAACTCCTTGACGGGGTTCGGCTCGGTCTCGACGTTCGCCCAGCCCGGGGTGACCGGGGTGATCTTGCCGTTGGCGCCGGCCTTGGCCATGGCCTCGGCGAAGGAGCCCGCGGCGGGGGTGAAGTTGGCACCGGCCTGGTTCGGGAGCAGCGCGCCCTTGGTCTCGGCGGCGTACTTGGTCATCTGCTCCTTGCCGGCGGCGAGGGCCAGCCACTCCTTGGCGAGCGCCTTGTTCTTGGAGCGCTCGGCGACGGCGAGGTTCGAGCCGCCGAGGAAGACGGTGCCGCTCTTGTCGGCGGTCTTGCCCGGGATCGGGAAGTAGCCGAAGTCGGCTTCCTTGCCCGCGTCCTTCAGGGCCTTCTCGGCTCCGCCGGCCTCCCAGCCGAGACCGATCCAGGAGGCGACGCCGCCCTTGGGAACGATGTCGGTGGACTGCTGCGGGGTGGCCTCGTCCTTGTCCTTGGGGGCGGTGGAGAAGGACTGGAGCTTCTTGTAGAACTCCATCGCGGAGGCGGCCTGCGGGGTGGCCAGTCCGCCCTTCCACTTGGCGCCGTCCTTGACGGCGAGGTCGCCGCCCTCGTCCCAGATCAGGCCCGCGAGGACGTACCAGCTCTGACCGGGCAGGTAGATCGGCTGCGAGGCCGGGTCGGCCGCCTTCAGCTTCTCCAGCCCGGCGATCCACTCGTCGCGGGTGGTGGGCGGGGTGACGCCGGCCTTGGTGAAGGCCTTCTTGTCGTAGATGACGACGCGGTTGGCGGCGTACCACGGGGCGGAGTAGAGCTTGCCTTCGACCTCGGCCGAGGCGAGCATGCTCTTCTGCCAGGCGTCGGCGCCGAGCGCGGCCTTGTCCTTGGTGAGGTCGGCGAGACCGCCGGTGACCGCGTAGCCCGCGGTCTGGGTGTTGCCGAGCTCAAGAACGTCCGGAGGGTTGTTCTCGGAGAGGGCCGTGGTGACCTTCTCCTGGATGCCGGTCCACTTCTGCTCCTCGACCTTGACCGTCACACCGGGGTGCTTGGCCGAGAACTCCTTGTTGACCTCTTCGATCCAGGCCTTCGGCGCGGAGCCGTCCATGACCCAGACGGTGATCTCCTTGGGGCCCGCGTCGGCCTTGGCCTTGTCGTCGTCCCCGTTGCCACAAGCCGCGAGGCCGACAACCATGCCCGCGACTCCAACCGCCGCGATGAGCTTGCGCTTCACGCCACCCTCCTCAGGGATGCCTGCCTGCACTTCCCTTGCCCGCCGCGGTGACATACGCGAAGTACTGCCGTGGGGCCGGGATCTGATCCATATTGGTTTAGACCAGTAGCTGAACCTTGGCCTAGACCTTTAGGGGTGTCAAGGGTCTAATGAGCGGGTGCCAGGTCCGTTATCGGACCGACACCTGGGGAGAGAGAAGGCCTGTCCCCCCTTACGTGTCACGATGTGACCGCACATATCGGAGGAGCCGGTGACGGCAGCGAAACTGGAGTCGGGAAGGCGGGCGGCGATGGCCACCGAAGGGGCGACCACGGAGCCGGAAGGCGGGGCAGCCACTCGCACGGCGCGTGTGCCCAAGTACTACCGACTCAAGCGGCACTTGCTCGACATGACCGAGACACTGCCGCCCGGCACGCCGGTGCCGCCCGAGCGCACGCTCGCGGCCGAGTTCGACACCTCGCGGACCACCGTCCGGCAGGCCCTCCAGGAACTGGTCGTAGAGGGGCGACTGGAACGAATCCAGGGCAAAGGCACCTTCGTCGCCAAGCCCAAGGTCTCCCAGGCCCTGCAACTGACCTCGTACACGGAGGACATGCGGGCCCAGGGTCTGGAACCGACGTCCCAGCTCCTCGACATCGGATACGTGACGGCCGACGACACCCTCGCCGGACTGCTCAAGATCACCACCGGCGGACGGGTGCTGCGCATCGAGCGGCTGCGCCTGGCCAGCGGTGAGCCGATGGCCATCGAGACCACCCATCTCTCGGCCAAGCGCTTCCCCGCACTGCGCCGGTCGCTGGCCAAGTACACCTCCCTCTACACCGCCCTCGCCGAGGTGTACGACGTGCACCTCGCCGAGGCCGAGGAGACCATCGAGACCTCACTGGCCACCCCGCGCGAGGCCGGCCTGCTCGGCACCGACGTCGGGCTGCCGATGCTGATGCTCTCCCGGCACTCCCTGGACGCGGACGGCGAACCGGTGGAGTGGGTGCGGTCGGTGTACCGCGGCGACCGGTACAAGTTCGTCGCCAGGCTCAAGCGCCCGGCCGCCTGACACCCGTCCCCCCGCTCCGCGTACCGCAATTCCACGACCGGAATGCGGACGGGGTCTTACGTTCACCAGGCAATCCCCCGTAGATTCCGCCTGCTTACGCAGATGATCGACGAGGGGACGAGGTCATGCCTGAACCGGAAGCAACAGGGACAGAACGGGACGCGGCGAGTCCGGGCAGCACGCCGGACTCGCCTTCTCCGAGGTCCATCGCCGCGTGGGTGCTCGTCGGACTCGTCGGCGCCATCGGCTGGGGCGTGCTGGCGCTCTCGCGCGGCGAGGAGATCTCCGCCGCCTGGCTGCTCGCCGCCGCCCTGGGCTCGTACGCGATCGCCTACCGCTTCTACGCACGCTTCATCGCGGACCGCGTGCTGAAGGTGGACGCCACCCGGGCCACCCCCGCCGAACGCCTTGACAACGGTGTCGACTTCCACCCCACCGACCGCCGGGTCCTCTTCGGCCACCACTTCGCGGCCGTGGCCGGCGCCGGCCCGCTCGTCGGACCCGTGCTCGCCGCGCAGATGGGCTATCTGCCGGGCACCATCTGGATCGTCGCCGGCGTCATCTTCGCCGGGGCCGTCCAGGACATGGTCACGCTCTTCTTCTCCACCCGCCGCGACGGGCGTTCGCTCGGCCAGATGGCCCGGGACGAGATCGGCCCCGTCGGCGGGGCCGCCGCCCTGATCGCCGTGTTCGCCATCATGATCATCCTGCTGGCGGTGCTGGCCCTGGTCATCGTCAACGCCCTGGCGCACTCGCCCTGGGGCGTCTTCTCCATCGGCATGACCATCCCGATCGCCGTCTTCATGGGCTTCTACCTGCGCGTCCTTCGGCCGGGCCGGGTCACCGAGGTCTCCGTCATCGGCGTCGCGCTGCTGCTGCTCGCCATCGTCGCGGGCGGCTGGGTCGCCGAGTCCTCCTTCGCGGGCACCTTCACCCTGGAGAAGGAGACGCTGGTCATCTGGATGGTGGTGTACGGCTTCCTGGCATCGGTGCTGCCGGTGTGGATGCTGCTCGCCCCGCGCGACTACCTCTCCACCTTCATGAAGGTCGGCACCATCGCGCTCCTCGCCATCGGCGTGGTCATCGCGATGCCCACCCTGAAGATGCCCTCGGTCACCGACTTCGCGGCGAGCGGCGACGGACCGGTCTTCGCCGGGTCGATGTTCCCCTTCGTCTTCATCACCATCGCCTGTGGCGCGCTCTCCGGCTTCCACGCCCTGGTCTCCTCGGGAACCACCCCGAAGATGATCCAGAAGGAGACCCAGGTCCGCATGATCGGCTACGGCGCCATGCTGACCGAGTCCTTCGTCGCCGTCATGGCGATCATCGCGGCCTGCATCATCGAGCCCGGGCTCTTCTTCGCGGTCAACTCCCCCGGCGGGGTCATCGGCACCACGGTCGAGTCCGCCTCCCAGGCGGTGACCAACTTCGGCTTCGCCATCTCCCCCGAGGCGCTCGCCCAGGCCGCGAAGGACGTCGAGGAAGCCAGTCTGCTCTCGCGCACGGGTGGCGCACCGACCTTCGCACTCGGAATGTCGGAGATCTTCTCCGCCGTGGTCGGCGGCGCCGGCATGAAGGCCTTCTGGTACCACTTCGCCATCATGTTCGAGGCGCTCTTCATCCTGACGACGCTCGACGCGGGCACCCGCGTGGGCCGGTTCATGCTCCAGGACACCCTCGGCAACGTGCACAAGTCCTTCAAGGACGTCAGCTGGAAGCCCGGCGTGTGGTTCGCGAGCGCGATCGTCGTCGGCGGCTGGGGCTACTTCCTGTGGGTCGGCATCAAGGACCCGCTCGGCGGCATCAACCAGCTCTTCCCGCTCTTCGGCATCGCCAACCAGCTGCTCGCCGCGGTCGCACTGGCCGTCTGCACCACGCTGCTGATCAAGTCGGGCCGGCTCAAGTGGGCCTGGGTGACGGGCGTTCCACTGGTCTGGGACGCCACGGTGACCCTCACCGCGAGCTACCAGAAGATCTTCTCCGAGGACGTAAAGGTCGGCTTCTTCGCCCAGCGCGACAAATACCAGGCCGGAATCGACGCCGACAAGGTCCTGGCTCCGGCGAAGAACATGGACGACATGCACACCGTGGTCACCAACGCCACGGTCGACGGCGTCCTGTGCGCCTTCTTCGCGGTCCTGATCATCGTGGTCCTCGCGGACGCGGCCCGGACCTGCCTCAAGGCCGTCCGCGACCCGGGGTCGGCGACCCTCTCCGAGACCCCGTGGACCGAGTCGAAGATCGTCGCCCCGGCCGGACTGATCGCGACCGCCGAGGAGCGGGCGGAGCTCGCCGCGGCGGGTCCGGAGGCGGGCGGCGGACACGTCAAGGAGCCGGTGGCGTGAGCACCGTACGGAGCGTGCTGGCCAGGGCCC
This sequence comes from Streptomyces sp. NPDC001502, assembly GCF_042894785.1. Lineage (NCBI taxonomy): Bacteria > Bacillati > Actinomycetota > Actinomycetes > Kitasatosporales > Streptomycetaceae > Streptomyces > Streptomyces sp. NPDC001502. The sequence continues at coordinate 179,772 of NZ_JBIAVW010000004.1, read as the reverse complement.
GGTTCTACGTACGGGAGTTCTCGGGGGAGGCCGCGTACGACCGGTACGTGGCCCACTCCCGCTCCCACGACCCGGACGCGGAGGTCCTGACCCGCCGCGCCTTCGAACGCGCCCGTACGGACGCCCGCGAGGCGGACCCCCGCGAGGGCTTCCGCTGCTGCTGAGCCCGCACCGACCGAAGGCCCCGCCGGACGCTTCCGGCGGGGCCTTCGCGCTGTTCAGCGCCAGAGCTCGGGGTGGTGCTGCACGCAGATCCGTGTGAGCCACTGGACGATCATTGCGTGGCTGCCGTCACTCAGCGCCCTGCGAGTTCTTCGAACTCCTCGGTCAGCGTGTGGGGGCGGTCGGCGATCACGGTCCTGCCTCGCTCACCTTGCTCGACGGTGCGGTCTCCGACGACAGCGCCGCCGCCGGGACCGTCCTGCACACTCGACCGCATGGACATGGTGATCAGAACGGCGGTGCCCGCCGACTTCGAGGAGCTGGGTGAGATCACGGCGCAGGCCTACCTCGCCGACGGGCATCTGGACTTCAACGAGGACGACGCGTACCTGAACGTGCTGCGCGACGTGGCCGGCCGGGCCGCCCGGGCCGAAGTGCTGGTCGCCGAACGGGACGGGCGGGTGCTCGGCGGTGTGACCTTCGCCGCTCCGGGCAGTCCGCTCGCCGACATCGCGGCCCCCGACGAGGCGGAGTTCCGGATGCTCGCGGTGGCCCACGAGGCGCGCGGCCAGGGCGCCGGCGAGGCTCTGGTGCGGGCCTGCGTCGAGCGGGCGCGGGCCCTGGAGGGCGTGACCGGCCTGGTTCTCTCCACCCAGCGCAGCATGGCCGGCGCCCACCGGATCTACGCGCGCCTGGGCTTCGTACGCACTCCGGAGCGGGACTGGGCGCCGATCGAGGGCCTGACACTCCTCACTTACCGGCTCAAGCTGTAGCCACGCCGACACTACATGTGGGGGTTACCGCACAGGGCCGCCCCCACATGTATGCTCATGCCTGCTGTCGCCGCAGGGGAATCCGGTGCGAATCCGGAACTGTCCCGCAACGGTATGAAGTGTCCGGCTACCGGACGCCAAGTCCGATGACCTGCCGACAGCGCATCCGGCTCGACCGAACCGGATGCCGATTCGTCCGGGCCTCGCGGTTGGGCCGGTGGACGCCATGAGGGGTACGCGTTCTCGTCGCGCCCGCATGCGCCCGCTCGCGCCCCGCCCCGCCGATGACCGGGCCGAGCGAGGGAGAGCTCCCGCCGTGACCATCGCGCCTTCCGCACCGCGCGCCGAGTCCACTTCTGGCGACAACACCGAGGGCCCGGGGGCCACGCTGCTGCGTACCCTCACCGAACTTACGGCGGACCTCCCCGACACCGACCCCGGCCGGGTCGCGGCCTCCGCGCTGCGCGGCCGCAGCTCCGCCGCCGACGACGCCGAACTGCGCGGGCTGGCCACGGAGGCCGCCGCCGGTCTGATCTCCGAGGACCCGGCCTACTCCCGGCTCGCCGCCCGTCTGCTGACGCTGGCCGTGCGCGACGAGGCCGCGAGCCAGGGCTCCACCTCCTTCTCGGCCTCCGTCGAGGTCGGCCACCGCGAGGGCCTCATCGCCGACCGCACGGCCGAGTTCGTCCGCACCCACGCGGGCCGGCTCGACTCGCTCGTCGAACTGACCCTCGCCGAGGGCGCCGACGACCGCTTCGGCTTCTTCGGCCTGCGCACCCTGCACAGCCGCTACCTGCTGCGCCACCCGATCACCCGTCAGGTCATCGAGACCCCGCAGTACTTCATGCTGCGCGTGGCCTGCGGTCTGGCCGCCGACGACAGCGTCCAGGCCGTGGAGGAAGTGGCCTCGCTGTACCGGCTGATGAGCCGCCTGGACTACCTGCCGTCCTCCCCCACGCTCTTCAACTCCGGCACCCGGCACCCGCAGATGTCCTCCTGCTACCTGCTGGACTCCCCGCTGGACGAGCTCGACTCGATCTACGACCGCTACCACCAGGTCGCCCGCCTCTCCAAGCACGCCGGCGGCATCGGCCTCTCGTACTCCCGTATCCGCGCCCGCGGTTCGCTGATCCGTGGCACCAACGGCCACTCCAACGGCATCGTGCCGTTCCTGAAGACCCTCGACGCCTCCGTCGCCGCCGTGAACCAGGGTGGCCGCCGCAAGGGCGCCGCCGCCGTCTACCTGGAGACCTGGCACGCGGACATCGAGGAGTTCCTGGAGCTCCGCGACAACACCGGTGAGGACCAGCGCCGTACGCACAACCTGAACCTCGCCCACTGGGTGCCGGACGAGTTCATGCGCCGCGTGAACGCCGACGCCGACTGGTCGCTGTTCTCCCCGGCCGACGTGCCCGAGCTGGTCGACCTGTGGGGCGACGCGTTCGACGCCGCCTACCGCAAGGCCGAGGCGGACGGCCTGGCCCGCAAGACCATGCCCGCCCGCGACCTGTACGGCCGGATGATGCGCACCCTCGCGCAGACCGGCCAGGGCTGGATGACCTTCAAGGACGCCTCCAACCGCACGGCGAACCAGACCGCCGAGCCGGGCACGGTCGTGCACTCCTCGAACCTGTGCACCGAGATCATCGAGGTCACCAACGACGGCGAGACGGCCGTCTGCAACCTCGGCTCGGTCAACCTGGGCGCCTTCGTCGTGGACGGCGAGATCGACTGGGAGCGGATCGACGAGACCGTCCGCACCGCCGTCACCTTCCTCGACCGCGTGGTGGACATCAACTTCTACCCGACCGAGCAGGCCGGCCGCTCCAACGCCCGCTGGCGTCCGGTGGGCCTGGGCGCGATGGGCCTCCAGGACGTCTTCTTCAAGCTGAAGCTGCCCTTCGACTCCCCCGAGGCGAAGGCCCTGTCCACCAAGCTCTCCGAGCGCATCATGCTGGCCGCGTACGAGGCCTCCTGCGACCTCGCCGAGCGCAGCGGCCCGCTGCCGGCCTGGGAGCAGACCCGTACCGCCCGTGGTGTCCTGCACCCGGACCACTACGACGTCGAGCTGAACTGGCCGGAGCGCTGGGACGCGCTGCGCACCCGCGTCGCCGAGACCGGTATGCGCAACTCCCTGCTCCTCGCCATCGCCCCGACCGCCACGATCGCCTCGATCGCCGGCGTGTACGAGTGCATCGAGCCGCAGGTCTCCAACCTCTTCAAGCGCGAGACGCTCAGCGGTGAGTTCCTCCAGGTGAACGGCTACCTGGTGGAGGAGCTGAAGCAGCTCGGCGTGTGGGACGCCCAGACCCGCGAGGCGCTGCGCGACTCCTCCGGCTCGGTCCAGGGCTTCAGCTGGATCCCGGCCGAGGTCCGCGAGCTGTACCGCACGGCGTGGGAGATCCCGCAGCGCGGTCTGATCGACATGGCGGCGGCCCGTACGCCGTTCCTGGACCAGTCGCAGTCGCTGAATCTGTTCCTGGAGACGCCCACCATCGGCAAGCTCAGCTCGATGTACGCGTACGCCTGGAAGCAGGGCCTGAAGACCACCTACTACCTGCGCTCGCGCCCGGCGACGAAGATCGCCCGCGCCGCGCAGGCGGCCACCCCGGTCGAGCTGCCGCAGGCGGTCGTCGACGCCGAGGCGCTGGCCTGCTCCCTTGAGAACCCCGAGTCCTGCGAGGCCTGCCAGTAATGAGCTCCAACGACCAGAAGAACCTCCTGGACCCGGGCTTCGAGCTCACGCTCCGCCCGATGCGCTACCCGGACTTCTACGAGCGCTACCGGGACGCGATCAAGAACACCTGGACCGTCGAGGAGGTCGACCTCCACTCGGACGTCGCCGACCTGGCGAAGCTGACGCCTTCCGAGCAGCACATGATCGGCCGGCTGGTCGCGTTCTTCGCGACGGGCGACTCGATCGTCTCGAACAACCTGGTGCTGACGCTCTACAAGCACATCAACTCCCCGGAGGCGCGCCTGTACCTGTCGCGCCAGCTGTTCGAGGAGGCCGTGCACGTCCAGTTCTATCTGACGCTGCTCGACACCTACCTGCCCAACCCGGACGACCGCGCGGCGGCCTTCGACGCGGTCGAGGAGATCCCCTCCATCCGCGAGAAGGCGCAGTTCTGCTTCAAGTGGATGGACTCGGTCGAGAAGATCGACCGGCTGGAGACGGCCGCCGACCGCCGCCGCTTCCTGCTGAACCTGATCTGCTTCGCGGCGTGCATCGAGGGCCTGTTCTTCTACGGCGCCTTCGCGTACGTGTACTGGTTCCGCTCGCGCGGTCTGCTGCACGGCCTGGCCACCGGCACCAACTGGGTCTTCCGCGACGAGACCATGCACATGAACTTCGCCTTCGAGGTCGTGGACACGGTCCGCAAGGAGGAGCCGGAGCTCTTCGACGACGCCCTCCAGCAGCAGGTCACGGACATGCTCAAGGAGGCCGTGGAGGCGGAGCTGCAGTTCGGCCGGGACCTGTGCGGTGACGGCCTGCCGGGGATGAACACCGAGTCGATGCGCGAGTACCTGGAGTGCGTCGCGGACCAGCGCCTGGTCCGTCTGGGCTTCCCGCCGGTGTACGGCTCGCAGAACCCGTTCTCCTTCATGGAGCTGCAGGGTGTGCAGGAGCTGACGAACTTCTTCGAGCGCCGTCCGTCGGCCTACCAGGTCGCGGTCGAGGGCACGGTCGACCTGGACGAGGACTTCTAAGGCCTTCCAGGCCTTGTAGGACTCGCAGGACGTGCGGACTTGCAGGACTTGACCGGGGAGCCGGGATGCGGAGATTTCCGTGTCCCGGCTTCTCGCGTTCCCCGGTGTTCAGTGGGCGATGGGGCCCCAGTACCGCCGCGCGGCGGGCCGGAAGGGGCGCCGCCGCGGGGTGGGCGGGAGGCCGCCCGCGCGCTGGCGGGGGAGCCACACCAGCCGGGTCGCGACGGCCCGCAGCTGCTGGTCGATCCGCCGGTCGCGCAGGATCCCGTACAGGCTGGGCGCGAGCACGAGGGCGGCGAGGGCGAGGACGGCGAGGTAGTTCACGAAGGTGGTCATAGCTCTACTGTCCGCCTGATCGCCCATGATCGACAGTGGCAGTACTGTCATAGAAGACCGAATTACTGCCACACTGGAGTCATGCTGACCAATGTGGCCGTGGCCCTCGTCGACGGAGTCGCCCCCTTCGAGTTGGGGATCTTCTGCGAGGTGTTCGGAATCGATCGCAGTGACATGGGCGTACCGGTGTACGACTTCGCCGTCTGCGCGGCGGAGGACGGACCGCTGACCGTGGGCGGGGGCGCCTTCGGGATCACCCCCGCGCACGGGCTGGAGCGGCTGGAGGAGGCCGACCTCGTCTGTCTGCCCGCCGCCAGTGACGCCGGCGTACGCATCTACCCCGAGCCCCTGCTCGCGGCCCTGCGCCGGGCCGTGGACCGGGGTGCGCGGGTCCTCAGCGTGTGCAGCGGGGCCTACATCCTCGGCGCCGCCGGACTGCTGGACGGTCGCCGGTGCACCACGCACTGGATGCACGCCGCGGCCCTGACCCGCCGCTTTCCGCGGGCCGTCGTCGACCCGGACGTGCTCTACGTCGACGAGGGCCCGGTGATCACCGCCGCCGGCACGGCCTCGGGCATCGACGCGTGCCTGCACGTGGTCCGCCAGGAGCACGGGGCCGAGGTCGCGAACATCATCGCGCGCAGGATGGTCGTCCCGCCGCACCGGGACGGCGGGCAGGCCCAGTTCATTCAGCGGCCGCTGCCGCGCACGGCCTGTGACACGGTGGGCGAGGTGATCGAGTGGATGGCCCGCCACCTGGGCGAGGAGATCACCGTCGAGCAGCTCGCGGAGCGCGCGCACATGTCCCCGCGGACCTTCGCCCGCCGCTTCCTCCAGGAGACCGGCACCACCCCGTACAAGTGGGTGCTGCGCCAGCGGGTCCTGCTGGCGCAGGAGCTGCTGGAGTCGACCGGCGAGACGGTGGACGCGATCGCCGGCCGCTGCGGCTTCGGCAACGCGGCCGCCCTGCGCCACCACTTCCTGCGGACCCTGGGCACGACGCCGAACTCCTTCCGGCGCGCCTTCCGGGGCCCGCAGGCGGCCTAGACCGTCACTTCACGATCAGGCGTTGGGGACGGTCTCGTAGCGCGGGGTGCCCTCTTCCATCTGGCGCAGGGCGTCCTTGCGGTCCCGCTTCGAGAGGCGGTCGATGTAGAGGTAGCCGTACAGGTGGTCGGTCTCGTGCTGCAGGCAGCGGGCGAAGTAGCCGGTGCCGCGCACCTTGATCGGGTTGCCCTGCGCGTCCTGGCCCTCGACCTCGGCGTAGTCCGGGCGGGCCAGCGAGGCGTACGCCGTCGGGACCGACAGGCAGCCCTCGTTCGAGTCGTCCAGCACCCGTGCGCCGGCCGGCAGTTCGATCAGCTTCGGGTTGACGACGACACCGGTGTGCCGCTTGCCGTCGTCGTCCGGGCAGTCGTAGACGAAGACCTTGGCGTCCACGCCGATCTGGTTCGCGGCCAGGCCCACACCCTCGGCGGCCTTCTGGCTGGCGAACATGTCGTCGATCAGCTGCGCAAGCTCGTCGCCGAACTCGGTGACGTCCTTGCACTCCCGGTGCAGGACCGGGTTGCCGACCACGGTGATCGGACGGGCCGTGCCGCGCTGACGGTGGGCGAGCTCGCGCGCCTCACAGTCCTCGGTGTCCACGACGTACCCGTCGTTCACGCTTTCGACAACCTCGTTCTCCTGCTGCGCCATGTCTGCCGTACGCCTTCCGTAAGTCCCGGTCACCGATGGTCGTGGTGGCCACCGATGTGCCCGTACAGCGTACGGCCCCGGGTCAGCAGACTTCTTCGAGATCCCGCCACTCCCTGGTGCCCGGGCTGTCCGCGACCCAGCCGTCGAGCAGTCCGCGCACCAGACCGGCCGGTGCCGCGATCCCGCATTCGCGCTCGGGGACCCACAGGGAGCCCGAGCCGGCCGTACGGTGCCCGAGCGGTCCGGGGTGGCCCGGCTCGCTGTGGTCGTGCGGATCGAGGTGCTGCTCGCCGTCGCCCTCGTCGCTCGGCATCTCGCTCTCCGAGCAGGTCCGGCACAGCAGCCGCACCGACGAGGACCAGTCCTCGGCGGCGAATCCGGCGTCCGAGGCCAGCTGCTCCAGCGCGTCGCGGTCCGCCTCGGTGGCCGCCTCCAGCAGCACCACCCAGGTCGGCACCGGGGAGGGCGCCCAGAGCTCGATCTCGTCGAACACGGGGTACGAGGGCCCGGCCGCGGTCACCCGCTCGCCGTGCGGGACGCCGTCGTGGAGGACGACCTCACCCCAGCGCCGCCCCGAGGAGGGCAGCGGGATCGACAGGACTTCCAGCCGGGCCGGGTCCAGCCGGCGGCCCCAGACCACCTCGGCCTCGCCCTCGGGCGAGAGCCGCACGGCGGCGCTGCCGAGTTCCATTCCGACCGGCTCGCCCGCCCCGGCCGCGTCCCCGGGCACCTTCAGCCCGTACGCCTGCCAGGCCCGCCGGGCCAGCGGCCAGTCCTGCAGCGCGGTGGCGGCGATCCCGACGTTCCACCAGTCCGGGGCGCCCGTCTCACGGTCCAGCAGGGCCACGGCGCGCAGCCCGGCGGCCCGCGCCTGCTCCCAGTCGTGCCGGAACTTGTGCAGCAGAGCCAGATTGAACCAGGACTCGGACAGCCAGGGCTCCAGGTCCGCAGCTCTGGTCAGGAGCGCGCCCGCGTCCTCGTACCGCCCGTCGCCGATCAGCGTGAACGCGCGGTCGGTGGCCTGCCGCCACGAGGCGGAGGGCCGATGCCGTACCTTCCCGAAGATCCTCACGATTCCCGCCTGCCTGGGGGCACCTCCCAGCGGTCGCTGGGGGACAACGGTGCAGCCTTGCGGACACTCCTGCGTTCCCTCTTACTGGCATCCAACCATGCCCACTCGGACGGCCGCTCATTACCCATGGGTTACCCAGGTGGGACGGGCACCACTCTGTGACGTCCGCCCCTGGCCAGAACCCTTGCCAGGCACTCCACGACCTCCGGCTGGTAATCATGCCCGGTGCCCAGGCGGAGCCGCTCCAGGGCGGCCAGTGAGCCACCCGGGTGACGGCTCCCGCCGACCAGATCGTCGTACGCATTCACCGTACGCACGATCCGGGCCGCCGTGGGCTGCTCCCGGTACGGATCCGCCTGCCGCTCCACCACCACGGCGACCTCGGCGGGCACCCCGGTCTGCCGGGCCACCTCCCCGCCCAGCTCGGCGATCCGGCGGGCCTCGCCGTCGGGCAGTCCGGCCGTGGCCCCGTCCGGGACCGGGTCGACGAGGGAGAGCTGGCCGATGTCGTGCATCAGGGCGGCGTACTCCAGCACCGTGAGCTCCCGCTCCGACAGGCCCAGCTCCCGGCCGACGGCGCAGCTCAGGGCGGCCACCCGGCGGGAGTGGCCCGGCCGCGTGCACCCGGCGATCTCGGTGGCGCGGGCCAGGGAGGTGATGGTCTGGCGGTAGGTGGTGCGGATCGCGGTGATCCGGTGGAAGGACAGCTGGGTCAGCAGCAGGGGCACGCTGAAGACGGGCAGGGCCCACAGGCCCGCGACGGCCGCGCCGAGCGCCATCACGACCCCGGTGGCGCAGATCGCCGAGCCGATGCCGAGCTGGGCGCGCAGTTCGTCCTGCAGCAGCGGACCGTACGGCCGGCCGGTGCGGGCCCCGGCGAGCGCGGCGGCGAGCACGGCGTCGCACAGGGCGGTGAGGCCGAGGAGGAAGAGCAGGTAGCCGACGAGGTACGGGCCCTGGCCCACCCACTGCTCCAGCCGGCCCGAGTTGTAGAGCGGCTGGAAACAGGCGGCGGCGAAGGCGACCGTGAGCACCCGGCGGGACAGGTGGTCGAGGGCGGGGCCGTGGCCGCGGGCGATGTGCGGGACGACCCCGGCGAGGACGGCCGCGACGACGACCGCGACGGTCTGGAGCACCCCGTGGTGGGTGGGCTGCCCGGCGTTCTGGCCGAGCAGGGCGTAGGCGAGGGCTCCGGCGGAGCCGAGCGGGGCGGGGTGGCGGCCGAGGGGGTCCTGGCGGTCCCGGCGGGCGAGCTCCCCGACGGTGATCAGGGTGGCGAAGGCCAGGGCGGCGCCGGGCTCGGCGACGCCGTTCCACAGGGTGTGGCCGAGCGCGGCGCCGGTGAGCACCCCGGCGGCCCCCCGCACGGTCCACGCGGCCGGGGCCCTCATCCGCCCGCCCCGGCGCCGTCCGCGTCCGGGCCGCGGCCGCCGGCCGGGCCGGGAACGGCGGGGACCCTGCCCGGTGGCGGCGGGGCCGGGGCGAGGGGGCGGGAGCCCTGGTCCGGCAGACCGGCCAGGGCCGCGGGGTCCGGCTCCGGCCCCGGCCCCGGCGCGGCCGCACGCGCCGGGATCACCTGGAGGTCCTCGTCGGAGGTCACCACCGGGTGCCAGCCGGTCCGGCCGATCGCGTCGACCAGCGCCCGCACCATCGACGGGTCGAACTGCGCCCCCGCACACCGTTCCAGCTCCGCGAGGGCGACCGGCACCGGCCGGGCCCGGCTGTACGAGCGGGTCGAGGTCATCGCGTCGAAGGCGTCGGCCACCGCCACCACCCGGGCCAGTACCGGGATCTGCTCGCCGGTCAGCCCGTACGGATAGCCGGAGCCGTCGACCCGCTCGTGGTGGTGCAGGATCGCGGACCGGGCCTCGCCGAGGAAGCCGATGCCGCGCACCATCTCGTGCCCGTACTCGGGGTGCAGCTCGATGATCCGGCGCTCCTGCGGGGTGAGCGGCCCGTCCTTGCGCAGCAGCCGGGTGGGGACGCCGAGTTTGCCCACGTCGTGCAGGATCCCGGCGATGCGGACCGTCTCCAGCCGGTCCTCGGTCATGCCCAGCTCCCGGGCGATCATCGCGGAGGCCTGGCCGACCCGTTCGCTGTGGCCGCGCGTGTAGCGGTCCTTGATGTCGACGGCCTGGACGAGGGCGCGGATGGTCGCCTGGTGTGCGGCGCGCTCGCGGTGGTACTGGGCGAAGACCCAGCAGGAGATGTACATCGGCAGCAGGACGAGCAGCGCGGCCGGGGGCCCGTAGGGGCTGCGCCACATGACGGCCATCATCAGGCCGGCGAGGCCGTGGGCGCAGTGCGGGGCGAGGGAGGAGGTCGCGAGCCCGCGCCAGGCAGTGGCGGCCGGGCGGCGTTCGGCGGTGGCCAGGATGCCGCCGTCGAGGGCGGTGAGCACCAGGCAGAAGGCGACGGCCGCGGCCGTCGCGGGAAGCAGGACGTAGGGGAAGTCGGCCGGCCCTGCGGGGGGCCCGGAGCCGGCGGAGGGGCCGCCGCCGAGGGTGGCCGGGCCGCGGAGCAGCCCGTAGGCCTGCCCCGCGACCCAGGCCGCCATCGCCTGCTGCGCGCCGTGCCACACGCGGCGCACCCGGGCGGGCCGCTCGACGACGGTGCCCGCGAGTCCCCCGGGCAGCGCCACGAGCGCGGCGGCGGCGGGCGGCAGCAGGAAGACGGCGGCGAGCACCACGGGGAAGAAGGGGCCGATGCCCTCGGGCACACGGCTGCCCGGCGGCGGGCAGACCTTGACGAGTTCGCAGCCGAGGTAGAGCGCGGTGAGCAGGGCCACGGCCGTCCAGGGCGTAGCGGAATCCGTGAGGGCGGGGGTGACGCACGCGACGGCCGCGAGGACGGCGCACACGATGTATCCGCGCGCGCCCGGCGGAAGTGCCCGCATGGCGCTCTCCTCCCCTGTGCCGTGCACACCGGGTGCTGAATCGAACCAGCACCGAATGGGGAGAATAGGTGGGGCCCGGAGCGAGGCGGGCCACATTTCCGCATTGGGCCATGCGGACGCCCCCGGATTAGCACATTCGGGTGAAGGAAGTGCTCTTCCGGGGGCGGCTGTTCAATCGTCGGACCGGTGAACGGCGCCGGTCAGCCGGGCGCGGGATTGTCGGCGGTGACATCGTGGTCGGGCACCGCCTGACCGGACCTGATCAGTTCGATCCGGCCCATCACCTTCGACCGCAGGTCGGTCGGCACGTCGTCCGACCCGCAGCAGCGCTTCACCAGCTTCTTCACGGCCTGTTCCAGGCCGTACTTCTCCAGGCAGGGGTTGCACTCGCCGAAATGCGTCTCGAACTTCGTGCAGTCACTGTCCGGCATCTCCTGGTCAAGGAACTCGTACAGGTGGTCCAGGACCTCAGAGCACTCTGTCTCGTGCGGCTCTCCGCAACTCATGAGTCCGAGCCTTTCCGGTCGTTCGACTCTCCCGCGCCCGCGGGAACCAGCCCGCGCTCACGGGCATAGTCCTCCAGCATTCCGCGGAGTTGACGGCGGCCACGGTGCAGTCGCGACATGACCGTACCGATGGGTGTACCCATGATGTCCGCGATCTCCTTGTACGCAAAGCCCTCTACGTCGGCAAGGTAGACCGCGATGCGGAACTCCTCCGGAATGGCCTGCAGGGCTTCCTTCACGTCCGAATCCGGCAGGTGGTCGAGCGCCTGCGACTCGGCCGAACGCAGTCCGGTCGACATGTGCGACTCGGCGCGCGCCAGCTGCCAGTCCTCGATCTCCTCCGCCGCGCTGCGCTGCGGCTCACGCTGCTTCTTGCGGTAGGAGTTGATGAACGTGTTCGTCAGAATGCGGTAGAGCCACGCCTTCAGGTTGGTGCCCTCGCGGAACTGGTGGAAGGACGCGTACGCCTTCGCGTACGTCTCCTGGACCAGGTCCTCGGCGTCGGCCGGATTGCGCGTCATGCGCAGCGCGGCCGAGTACATCTGGTCGAGGTAGCCGAGGGCGTCCCGTTCGAAGCGCGCATTGCGCTCCAGGGTCGTCTCCTCCGCGTGGCCTTCGTCGGTCCCAGCGACAGGACCCACCTCCTCCGACAGCGTGGCGGCTCCGAAAGCGGATCCGCTCGAATCGGAGAATAGTCGACCTTCCCGGCCCTCCGCCGCCCGAAGCGAGCTGCGCTTGGGCGCGGGCAGCACGGTCCAGTCCAGGTCAGCGGCCTGCCGACGGTTCTGGCTGATGACCTGGGTCATGCGCTCCCTCTCCTCCGACGAGTTCTCCTACGTTCCGACATCCGAGACAACAGAAGGGGCGTGCGGCGCATTCCCGGGCGCGCGGCGGGTTTCCGGCTTTCGCCGGGACCCGGCCGGCGGGCCTCACACGGGGAGCCGCGCGAGCCACTCCCCCACCGCCTCGGTGATCGTCGAGAGCGCGTCCTCCTGGGTGGTGTCCGCCTTCTTCGGCACCGCGAAGCCGTGATCGGCGTACGCCACCTCCACGAGCTCGTACGGGTCCTGCCCGCCCGGCGGCGGGAACTCCTCGGGCCGCCCGAAGGGGTCCCGGCCGCCCTGGACCACGAGGGCGGGCCGGCCGGCCCCGGTGAGCTCCTCGGCGCGGGACTTCTCCGGCCGGCCCGGCGGGTGCAGCGGGAAGGCCAGCGCCAGCACTCCGGCGGCCCCCAGTCCGGCGGCGGTCCGGCAGGCCACCCGGGCCCCGGCGCTGCGCCCGCCCGCGACCACCGGCAGCCCGGGCTCCACGAGCGCCGGCCACAGCCCTCGCCACCCCTCGTCCAGCACCTTGGGCGCGGCGGCGACCTTCTTCCCGGCGACCCGCCAGGGCTGTTCGACCAGGGCCACCGTGATCCCGCGGGCGGGCAGGGCGGCGGCCAGCGCCTGGAGGTCCCGGGCTTCGATGCCGCCGCCGGCGCCGTGGCTCACGGCGAGCACGAGCCTGGGCTCCGGCGCCGGGTGCCAGGTGATGCGGGCCTCGCCCGCCGGGGTGTCGACACTCTCGGTACGCGTGGTCATGCGTCCCATCCTGCCCGGGTCAGAACAGGGTGCCCTCCTCCGGCGCGGCCAGCTCCGTCAGCAGCTCCGGGCCGTTGTTGCGCACGCTGCTCACCGCCGTCGACACCGGGTAGGCCCGCATCAGCCCGCCGGGCGGCGGGGCCAGCAGCTCCCGCAGCGCGCCCTCGGTGTCGGTGTTCGCCGGGTCCAGCCAGGCGTCCCAGCGGTCCGGGGTCAGCATCAGCGGCATCCGCGGGTGGATGTCGGCGAGCGAGCGCGGTCCTTCGGCGGGGGCCACGCCCAGGGGGCCGGTCTCGGCCTCCGTGGTGATCACCGAGCAGGTGACCCACCAGGAGAGCGGGTGCTCGTCGGGCAGGGTCCGGTCGCGCCAGAACTCGTATATCCCGGCCATGGCGAAGACGGAGCCGTCGCAGGGGAGCACGAAGTAGGGCTGCTTGCGGGCCCGCTTCTTCTTGCCCTCCACCTCCAGCTGCCGCTCGTCGTGGGCGGTGACCCACTCGTAGTAGCCGTCGGCGGGGACGATGCAGCGGCGCTGCGCGAAGGGCCGGCGGAAGGAGGGCTTCTCGTGCAGGGTCTCGGACCGGGCGTTGATCATCCGGGCGGCGCCGTCGGGGTTCTGGGCCCAAGAGGGGACCAGCCCCCATTTCAGGACGCGCAGCTGGCGAACCGGACGCGGGTGCGAGGCGTCTTTGAGGGGACGGTCGAGAACCACGTGGACCTCTTTCGTCGGCGCCACGTTGAAATCGGGGGCCAGGGCCTCCTCCGGGTCCCACCTCTCGATGCCGAAGGCCTCCACGAGGTCCTCGGGCCTACGACTCGCCGCATACCGTCCGCACATGGCTGTCACACTGCCATGTCTCCCCCAGCTACCGCTGGGAGGTACCCCCGGCACACCACCGCAAGGAGTCCGCCACCTCATGGACAGCAGCACGACCGCCGGTCTCTGGGACCGGCTCACGGGCATACAGACCGCACCGGAGCAGTGGCTGGTGATCGCGACCGGCGTGGTCGCGCTGGCGGCCGTGGGGCCCCGCCCGCTGTGGCGGCTGTCGCGCAACGCCATCACCATCGCGCACGAGGGCGGGCACGGACTGCTGGCGCTGCTCACCGGGCGCCGGCTGAGCGGGATACGGCTGCACTCCGACACCAGCGGGGTCACCGTCAGCCGGGGCAAGCCGACGGGGGTGGGGATGATCCTGACCGCGGCCGGCGGCTACACGGCGCCTTCGCTGCTCGGTCTCGGCGGGGCGGCCCTGCTGTCGGCGCACCGGATCACGCTGCTGCTGTGGGCGGCCACCGCCCTGCTGCTGGCGATGCTCGTGATGATCCGCAACGCGTACGGGGCCCTGACGGTGGTCCTGACCGGCGGAACCTTCCTGCTGGTGTCCTGGCTGGCCCCGGCCGGGGTGCAGGCCGGTTTCGCGTACCTGGTGGTGTGGTTCCTGCTGCTCGGCGGGGTCCGGCCGGTCTTCGAGCTGGGAGCCAAGCGCCGGGGCGGCGGGGCACCCGATTCCGACGCCGACCAGCTCGGCCGGCTCACGCACCTGCACCCGGTGGTGTGGCTGCTCTTCTTCCACGTCGTCGCGCTGTGTTCGCTGATCGGCGGCGCCCGCTGGCTGCTCGCCCTGTGACCGCTCCCTGAGACGGGGCCGGGATCAAGATCTGGCATCGGGGGAAGCCACTAAAGTGGGGGCCATGACCGAGACCCCCGCGCTCCCTGCCCTCTGGCCCGCTCCGCTCGCCGATGGGACCGTCCACGCCACCGTCACGGTGCCGGGATCCAAATCGGTCACCAACCGGGCCCTCGTGCTCGCCGCGCTCGCCTCCGAGCCCGGCTGGGTGCGCCGCCCGCTGCGCTCGCGCGACTCCCAGCTGATGTCCGACGCGCTGCGCGCGATGGGCGTCGGCATCGAGGAGACCGTCTCGTCCAGCTCGGCCCATTCCACCAACGGCGCAGTGGGCGGCGAGGCCTGGCGGATCATCCCGGCGGCCCTGCACGGCCCGACGACCGTGGACGTCGGCAACGCGGGCACGGTCATGCGCTTCCTGCCGCCCGTCGCCACCCTCGCCGACGGCGACATCCGCTTCGACGGCGACCCGCGCTCCTACGAGCGCCCGCTGGGCCAGGTCATCAGCGCCCTGCGCACCCTCGGCGCCCGCATCGACGACGACGGCCGGGGCGCGCTGCCCATGACCGTCCTGGGCGGCGGGGCCCTGGAGGGCGGCGCGGTCGAGATCGACGCCAGCAACTCCTCGCAGTTCGTCTCCGCGCTGCTGCTCTCCGCCCCGCGCTTCAACCAGGGCGTCGAGGTCCGGCACGTGGGCGGGAAGCTGCCGTCGATGCCGCACATCCGGATGACCGTGGAGATGCTGCGCGCGGCGGGCGCCCAGGTCGACACCCCCGAGGCCGGCGGCGAGAAAGACGTCTGGCGGGTCGCGCCCGGTGCGCTGCTGGGCCGCGACATGGTCGTGGAGCCGGACCTCTCCAACGCGCAGCCCTTCCTGGCCGCGGCCCTGATCACCGGCGGCACGGTCACCGTTCCGGACTGGCCGCGCCGCACCACGCAGCCGGGCGACGCGCTGCGCCGGATCTTCACCGAGATGGGCGGCTCCTGCGAGCTGACCGACGCGGGCCTGGTCTTCACCGGCACCGGCAAGATCCACGGCATCGACGTGGACCTGAGCGAGGTCGGCGAGCTCACCCCGGGCATCGCGGCCGTGGCCGCGCTGGCCGACTCCGAGTCGGTGCTGCGCGGTGTCGCGCACCTGCGGCTGCACGAGACGGACCGGCTGGCCGCGCTGACCAAGGAGATCAACGCGCTCGGCGGCGATGTCACCGAGACCGCCGACGGCCTGCGCATCCGGCCGCGCCGGATGCACGGCGGCGTGTTCCACACGTACGACGACCACCGGATGGCCACCGCCGGCGCGGTGATCGGCCTGGCGGTGGAGGGCGTACAGATCGAGAACGTGGCGACGACCGCGAAGACCCTGCCGGACTTCCCGAAGATGTGGACCGACATGCTCGCCGGGGACGCCGGTGACTCCGGGGCACCCGGAGCGGGTGCGGGAGCGTAGGGCCCGTCATGCGCAGGTACGGCAAGCACACCGACGAGGACGACATCCGCCAGCGCCCGAACCCCAAGGGCAACCGGCCGCGGACCAGCATCCGGCCCAAGCACGAGGACGCGGCCGAGGGCTTCGTCCTCACCGTGGACCGCGGCCGGCTGACCTGCCTGGTCGAGGGCCGTTCCGTGCACGCGATGAAGGCCCGCGAACTGGGCCGCAAGGCCGCGGTGGTCGGCGACCGGGTCTGGATCGTCGGTGACCTGTCCGGCAAGAAGGACACCCTGGCCCGCATCGTGCGGATCGAGGAGCGCAGGTCCGTCCTGCGGCGCACCGCCGACGACGACGACCCGTACGAGCGGGTGGTCGTCGCCAACGCCGACCAGCTGGCCATCGTCACGGCCCTGGCCGACCCGGAGCCCCGGCCCCGGATGATCGACCGCTGCCTGGTGGCGGCGTACGACGCCGGGCTGGAGCCCCTGCTGGTGCTCACCAAGTCCGACCTGACCTCCGCGGACAAGATCCTGGAGATCTACTCGACCTTCGGCCTGAAGTACGTGGTGACCAACCGCGAGGAGCTCGCGGCGGGCGACGCGGCCGACCGGGTGCGCGAGCACCTCAACGGCCGGATCACGGCCTTCGTCGGCCACTCGGGCGTCGGCAAGACCACCCTGGTGAACTCGCTGGTGGCCGAGGGCCGCCAGCGCGCCACCGGAGTGGTCAACGCGGTGACCGGCCGCGGCCGGCACACCACCACCTCGGCGCTCGCGCTGCCGCTGCCGGGCGGTGACGGCTGGGTCATCGACACCCCGGGCGTGCGCTCCTTCGGCCTGCACCACGTGGACCCGTCCCGGGTGATCCTGGCCTTCCCGGAGCTGGTGCCGGGCACGGAGGGGTGTCCGCGCGCGTGCAGCCACGACGAGCCGGACTGCGCGCTCGACAAGTGGGTGGAGGACGGCCACGCGGACCCGGCCCGGCTGTATTCGCTGCGCCGGCTGCTGGAGACGCGCGAGCGGCGCGAGGGCGACTGACCGTCCGGCGGTGGTTCGGCCGCGTTTGTCGAGGGCCCTGTCTGGATAAATGCATAATCGCACCAAGTGACGTGATGTCACCGGACGCGGGGAGGCATTCGACATGGCGTGGCTGCTGGTCGTGGTCGCGGGACTCCTGGAGACCGGTTTCGCGGTCTGCCTCAAGCTCTCCCACGGATTCACCCGCCTGTGGCCGACCGTCGCCTTCGCCTGCTTCGCGCTCGGCAGCTTCGGTCTGCTGACCCTGGCGCTCAAGAAGCTGGACGTGGGGCCGGCGTACGCGGTGTGGACGGGCATCGGCGCCGCCGGGACGGCGATCTACGGCATGATCTTCCTCGGCGACCTGGTCTCCACCCTCAAACTCGTCTCGATCTCGCTGGTCATCCTGGGCGTCATCGGGCTCCAGCTGTCCGGGTCGGCGCACTGAGCAGCCTGCGCAGCTCGCCCGGCCCCGGCTCCTCCCCCGGGGCGATCACGTAGGAGAGGGCGAGGCGGACGGCGAGTTCGCAGCGCTGCGGGCCCTCCCCCGGCGTCAGCGCGGCGGCCGCCCGGTCCCGGACGGCCCGGGCCAGCTCGCCGGGCCCGGGCGCCCGGCCGCCCGCCGCGGGCAGGCCCGCGTCCCAGGCGCCGGTGAGCAGGGCCCGTACGAGGGGCTGGGCGCGGGCCGCCCGG
This sequence comes from Streptomyces sp. NPDC001502, assembly GCF_042894785.1. Lineage (NCBI taxonomy): Bacteria > Bacillati > Actinomycetota > Actinomycetes > Kitasatosporales > Streptomycetaceae > Streptomyces > Streptomyces sp. NPDC001502. Next base: position 162,269 of record NZ_JBIAVW010000004.1, on the reverse strand, counting down.
ACAATCCACTCCGCGACGGCGGCGAGCCGCTCGGCGGCCTGGGCCGGGGCGGACAGGGCCCGGTCGACCCCGTCGAGGTAGCGGTCGGCCTCGCGGCGGACCAGCTCGCGGCCCAGGCCCGCCTTGCCGCCGAACTCGTTGTAGAGGGTCTGCCGGGACACCCCGGCGGCCGCGGCCACGTCGACCATCCGCACGTCCGGCCAGGGGCGCGCCGAGAGCGCCGCTCCCGCCGCCTCCAGCAAGGACTCCCGGGCTGCCGGCATCCGCGCCTCCCCGTTCGGCTCTCTCCGGTCAGAGTTGACGGGCCGCCAGATCCTGTCAAGGGCGCATCGGGGCCGCACTGTGGACAGCGTTGGTCGGGCTCCGGGAGTCTCGATACTGTTCGGACATGCCCGAGTATGACGATGACCTGCGCCTTGCCCTCGAACTCGCCGACGCGGCGGACGCCGCCACGATGGAGCGCTTCCGCGCCCTCGACCTGCAGGTCGAGACGAAGCCGGACATGACCCCGGTGAGCGAGGCGGACAAGGCGGCCGAGGAGATCATCCGGGCCGGTATCGCGGCCGCGCGGCCGGACGACGCCATCCTGGGCGAGGAGTACGGGCTCAAGGGCAGCGGTCCGCGCCGCTGGGTGGTGGACCCGATCGACGGCACGAAGAACTACGTGCGCGGAGTCCCCGTCTGGGCGACCCTGATCTCCCTGATGGCCGAGGACACCGACGGCGAGTTCCGCCCGGTGGTCGGCGTGGTGTCCGCGCCGGCGCTGGGCCGCCGCTGGTGGGCGACCAGGGGCGGGGGCGCGTACGCGGGCGGAGCGCTCGGCGAGACCGGCGCCATCGGCGTGTCCAAGGTGGGCGGGCTGGGCGACGCCTCGTTCGCGTACTCCTCGCTGAGCGGCTGGGAGGAGCAGGGCCGGCTGGCAGGGTTCCTGGACCTGACCCGGGCGTGCTGGCGGACCCGCGGCTACGGGGACTTCTGGCCGTACATGATGGTCGCGGAGGGCTCGCTGGACCTGTGCGCCGAGCCCGAACTCAACCTCTGGGACATGGCGGCCATCGCGGTCGTGGTCCAGGAGGCGGGCGGCCGCTTCACCAGTCTGGACGGCGTGGACGGGGTGCACGGCGGGAACGCCGCGGCCTCGAACGGACTGCTCCACGAGGAGATGCTGGACCTGCTGCGCCCGCGCGGCTGAGCCCGCCGCGCGCTGTCCGCGCTCCGTTGCGCGCCTTCTTGTCGGCCCCGCGGGTCCGTGGGAATCTGATACTCCCCACGCTTGTGCGCTTGTGAACCGTTTCTCTTGAGGCGGTTCCTCGGGCGCACCCACCCAGGCGGGGGGACTCACCCCAGGAGGTGGCTCTCTTCATGCTCGTCCGTGACGCCATGAGCACCGTGATCCTCACCCTCGGACCCGCGCACACCCTCCGGCAGGCGGCCTGCCTGATGTCCGGCCGACGCGTCGGCGCGGCCGTCGTCCTCGACCCCGACCACAGCGGAATCGGCATCCTGACCGAGCGCGACATCCTCAACTCGATCGGCGCGGGCCACGACCCGGACCGGGAGTCCGTGGGCGCGCACACCACCAACAACGTCGTGTTCTGCACCCCGGAAGCCACGGTGCAGGAAGCCGCCGAGGCGATGGCCCACGGCGGCTTCCGGCACCTGATCGTGCTGGAGCACGGCGGCCCCGTCGGCATCGTGTCCGTGCGCGACGTCATCCGCTGCTGGGTCCCGGCGCGGCGCACGGTCCCCGCGTGAAACGACGCCGGGCCGCAGTCCTCCGAGGAGGGCTGCGGCCCGGCGTCCTGCTACGGCAAGTGCTCCGTGTCAGCCGCGGAGGGCCTGGACCGCGGCTTCGAGCCGCTTGCCGAAGTCACCGTCCGCCTGACGGAAGTTGTTGATCGCGCGCTCGACGATGTCGTCGCGGGAGACCTTGGCGATGAAGCCGGACAGGTTCTCGATCAGACGGGACTTCTCGTCCTCCGAGTACAGGCGGTAGAGGTTGCCCGCCTGGACGAAGTCGTTGTCCTCGCTGTGGACGGCGGCGGCGTGGTTGCCCGTGCCACCGGTCACGTCGATGGGCTGCCACAGCGGGCGGTCCGTCTGGTGCGGGCCGCCGAAGCTGTTCGGCTCGTAGTTCTTCGCGCCCTTGTGGCGGCCGTCGTACAGGTAGCCGTCGCGGGAGTTGGTGCGCGCCTCGGTGGCGTGCGGGCGGTTCACCGGCAGGTGGTCGGCGTTGATGCCGACGCGGTAGCGGTGGGCGTCGCCGTAGCCGAAGAGGCGGCCCTGGAGCATCTTGTCCGGGGACGGACCGATGCCGGGGACGAAGTGCGCCGGGCTGAAGATGCTCTGCTCGACCTCGGCGAAGACGTTCTCCGGGTTGCGGTTGAGCTCCAGCTTGCCGATCTCGATCGGCGGGTAGTCCTCGTGCGGCCACACCTTGGTGAGGTCGAACGGGTTGAAGCGGTACTGGGCGGCCTCGGCCGCGGGCATGATCTGGACCTGCACGGTCCAGGTCGGGAAGTCGCCGCGCTCGATGGACTCGCGCAGGTCGCGCTGGTGCGAGTCGGGGTCCTCGCCGGCGAGCTGGTTGGCCTCGGCCTGGGTGAGGTTCTTGATGCCCTGGTCGGTCTTGAAGTGGTACTTGACCCAGAAGACCTCGCCGGCCTCGTTGTTCCACTGGAACGTGTGCGAGCCGTAGCCGTTCATGTGGCGGTAGGACGCCGGGATGCCGCGGTCACCGAACAGCCAGGTCACCTGGTGGGTCGACTCGGGCGACAGACCCCAGAAGTCCCAGACGTTGTCCGCCTCCTGCGAGCCCGTGTACGGGTCGCGCTTCTGGGTGTGGATGAAGTCGGGGAACTTGATGGCGTCCTTGATGAAGAACACCGGGGTGTTGTTGCCGACGAGGTCGTAGTTGCCCTCTTCGGTGTAGAACTTCAGCGCCCAGCCGCGGGGGTCGCGGACCGCGTCGGCGCTGCCGAGGTTGCCGGCGACGGTGGAGAAGCGCAGGAAGGTCTCGGTCTCCTTGCCGACCTCGGACAGGAACTTGGCCCGGGTCCACTGCGAGACGTCGCGGGTCAGCGTGAAGGTGCCGTACGCGCCGGCGCCGCGGGCGTGCACCACGCGCTCCGGGATCCGCTCGCGGTTGAAGTGCGCGAGCTTCTCCAGCAGCAGCTGGTCCTGGACCAGAACGGGGCCGCCGAGGCCGGCGGTCTCGCTGTTCTGGTTGTCGGCGACCGGCGCTCCGGCCTCCGTGGTGAGCGGTCCCTGCGTCACGTGCGCCTCCTGCGTCATCCCTGCATGTCCTGTCCTTGGTGTTTGCCGTAACCGATCCTACGATGGACTTTGTCTAAGTCAAGTAAGCATCCAAGTCCGCACTGGTTCGGGAGTTACACCGAATCCCCTCACTGTTAGGCTGATGTCTATGAGTGACCTGCTGGATCGACTTCGCGGACGCGGCTGGCGCATGACGGCGCAGCGGCGTGTCGTGGCCGAGGTGCTCGACGGTGACCACGTGCACCTGACGGCCGACGAGGTGCACGCGCTCGCGGTGGCCAAGCTGCCCGAGATCTCCCGTGCGACCGTCTACAACACCCTGGGCGAACTCGTCACCCTCGGCGAGGTACTGGAGGTCTCCACGGACCGCCGCGCCAAGCGGTACGACCCGAACGCGCACCGGCCCCACCAGCACCTGGTCTGCGCGCAGTGCGGCGCGATCCGCGACGTGCACCCGGCGGGCAACCCGCTGGCCGACCTGCCGGACACGGAACGCTTCGGCTTCGTCGTGTCGGCGGTCGAGGTGACGTACCGCGGCGTCTGCCCGAACTGCGCGGCCGCCTGAGCACACGCACACGAAAGGGCCCGGCCCCCTCAGGGGGTCCGGGCCCTTCGCGTTCACCTTCTTGCAGGCGGAAATCGATCAGGAACGACTCAGGGCCCGGATCCATTGGATCCGGGCCCTGAGTCTTCAGTAGCGGGGACAGGATTTGAACCTGCGACCTCTGGGTTATGAGCCCAGCGAGCTACCGAGCTGCTCCACCCCGCGTCGGTAAACCCAACGTTACGTGAAGGCCCACGGCAGATGCAAATCGGTTAACCGGCCAGCCCCCGGTGGAGGAGCGAGGTCAGCGTCTCCACCACCTCGTCGCCGTCGAGCCCGGCCCCGCCGGTCATGGCGGCGTACCCCAGCATCGAGATCATCGCCCCCATCGCAGCGGCGACCAGTTCGGGGTCCCCGGGCAGCTCATGGCCCTGTTCGCGCATGTACGCGAGGTGCTCGCGCAGCGGCGCGGTGTCCCCGAGGAGCCGCCCCCAGACCTGCCCCGAGCCGGGAGGTTCGGCCATGGACTTCTGGAAGAGGGCGACCACGACGGGCAGATGATCCCGGAAGACGCCCCAGGTGGCCGCTACATGCGTCCGCAGCTGCGCCCGGTCGGCGAGGTCGTGTTCGCGGGGGTGATCGTGGGAGTGATCACGGGAGTGGTCATGGACGCCGACCTCCGCGTCCACCTGGGCCCCCATGTCCGCGAGCAGCGCGTCCAGCAGTTCGTCCTTGCCCGCGAAGTGCTCGTAGAAGGAACCGGTGGACCGGCCGGCGGCCTTGGTGATGTCGGTGATCTTCGTCTGCGCGTAGCCGCGCTCCAGGAAGAGCGCCCGCGCCGCCTCCTTGAGCGCCGCCTCCGTGCCGGCCGCCCGCTCCTTGCGCACTCCCACCGCGATCCCCGTTCCCACTTGACGCCGTCTTCTCGGCCTCATCATACTGAACCGAGTTTCACCGAATCGAAGTTCAGTGAATATGAATTCAGCGAAAGGAGTCGGGCATGCGTGTGTCAGTCATCGGGGGCGGCGTCGCCGGAGCGGCGAGCGCGATCGCTCTGCGCCGCGCGACCGGCGCGGAGGTCACGGTCCACGAGGCGTACGAGGATCCGGCCGGTCAGGTGGGCTCGTTCCTCAGCCTCGCCGTCAACGGGCTGCGGGGGCTGGACCAGCTGGGCTGCCTCGCCGAGGTGCAGGCCGCCGGGTTCCCGGTCGCCCTGCAGCGGATGTGGTCCGCCTCGGGCAAGCTCCTCGGGGAGGTGCCGCGCGGCCGGCGCGCCTCGGACAGCCTGCACAGCACGACGCTGCTGCGCGGGCGGCTGGTGGAGGTGCTGCGCGCCGAGGCGGTCCGGGCCGGGGCCCGGATCGAGACGGGGCGGCGGGTGGACCCGGCGGACCTGGACGCGGACCTGGTGGTGGCGGCCGACGGCATCTGGTCCGCCACCCGCCCGACGCTGGACCCGGCGGCGCCGCAGGTGCGGTACGCGGGGCTCTACAGCGTGTCGGGGGTCTCCGAAGGCGTGCACCTCACACCCGGTACCTACCACTTCGTCTTCGGCCGCCGGGGGGCGTTCCTCTGCGTCCCGGCGGCGGACGGCACGGTCTGGTGGTCGGCCCAGGTGCCCGCCCCGGAGCCCCCGGACCCGGCGGAGGTCACCCAGGCCCTGCTGGCGGAGCTGTACGGCAAGGAGGAGCTGCCGCTGTCCCTGATCCGGGCGGCCACCCGCGTCGACCGCCCGATGCCGATGCACCGGCTGGCGGACGTGCCCGTCTGGCACGACGGACGCACCGTCCTGATCGGCGACGCGGCCCACCCGGTCGGGGCCGGGCAGGGCGCGTCGATGGCGATCGAGGACGCGGTGGCCCTGGCGCGGTGCGTGACATCGGTTCCGGGCGTGGAGGCGGCCCTGGCCGAGTACACGCGGCTGCGCCGCCCCCGGGTAGCCCGGATGACCCGGACCGCGGCGACGAACCGCGACTCGAAGACCCCGGGCACGGTGCAGCGCCGGGTCAACGACCTCCTGATGCCGCTCGCCTTCCGGCACGTCTACGCCCGCTCCACCTCCTGGCTCTACCGCTAGGGGTGCTCTTGCCGATCGGGCCGCACCGCGAGCCCGGCCTGGCCGGCAGGACACCGCCCGGGGTGTCTTGCCGGGGCTCAGGCCGAGAGTTCCTCGGCCAGCGCCTCGCGGAGCCGGGCCGCGCGTTCCGAGACCTCGGCCGGGCCCAGTTCCATGGCGCGCACGCACCACTTCTGGCCCTCCGCGAGGTCCCCGTGGCGGGCCGCGAGCAGGCCGAGGCGCAGGGCGGCGCGGCCGTGGCCCGCCACCGCCGCGCGGGTCCACCACAGGGCTGCCTCCGGCTCGCTCCCCTCGCGGGCCAGCAGCAGCCCGAGGTTGAAGGCGCCGTTGCGGGAGCCCGCCTCGGCCGCCTCCCGGTACCAGCGCGCGGCGACGGCCAGGTCGCCGCGGGCGGCGGCCAGCATGCCGACCCGCACCTGGGCCCGGCGGTGCCCCAGCTCGGCGGCCCGCTCGTACCACTCCTCGCTCTCGGTGCGCGGGGCGCCGCCCACGGGCTCGCCCAGGGCCACCGGCTCCGGCGGCGGGGCCAGCGACTCCAGCAGCGCGGCCAGGCGGAACGCCGCTTCCGCGCTGCCGCCGCCCGCCGCGCAGCGCAGGTGCCGCTCGGCCGCCCTGTCCTCGCCGTCCCGGACCAGCGCGATGCCGACCTGCAGCGCCGCGTCGGTGTGACCGGCCGACGCGGCCCGCTCGTACCACTTGAGCGCCGTCCGGTCCTCGTCGCGGCTGGCGAACAGGATCCCGAGGTTGAACGCGGCGTCGACGCTGCCCGCCTCGGCCGCCTTCGAGAACCAGGGCTCGGCGCCCGCCGCGTCCCCGACCTGGAGCAGCATGATCGCCAGCGCGTTGGCCGCCTCGCGGTGCCCGGCGTAGGCGGCCCGCCGGTACCACTGCTCGGCCTGCGCGGTCCGGTCCTGTGCGACGCACAGCAGAGCAAGGTTGTACGCCCCGTTTTGGTCGCCCGCGTCCATGGCGGTCCGGTACCAGCGCTCCGCGGTCTGGGTCTCGCCGCGTGCGGCGTGCAGCGCGCCCAGCGCGTTGGCGGCGTTGCCGTCGCCGTCCTGCGCCGCCCGGTGCCACCACACGGCGGCGCTCTCCTCGTCGCCGGCGTCGCGCAGCAGGAAGCCGAGCGCGCACGCCGCCCGGGCCTCTCCCTGCTTGGCGGAGGTCAGGTACCAGCGCCCGGCCTCCTTGAGCTCGCCGCGCGCCTCCAGCAGGGCGCCCAGGTGCAGGGCGGCCCGCCGGTGCCCGCGCGCGGCCGCCTGCCGGTACCACTGCTCGGCCTCGGTGGGGTCGCCCTTGCGCAGGTGCCTCGCCAGCCGGTACGCGGCTTCGCGGTGCCCCTGTTCGGCGGCGGCGCGGAACCACCGCTCGACGCCCTTGTCCCCGCGGTGCTCCAGCAGGTCGGCCAGCCCGTACGCGCCCAGCGCGTGGCCGGACTCGGCCGCCTGCCGCATCCAGTACTCCGCGGCGGGCTCGTCCCCGCGCTCACGGAAGTAGCGGCCGAGGGCGTGCGCGGCGGGGGCGGATCCGGCGACGGCGGCGACCCGCCACCAGCCTGCCGCGTCCTCGGGGTAGCCCCGCTGGTGGAGGAGCACGCCGAGGTTGTTCGCGGCGGCGCGGTCCCCCGCGCCGGTGGCTCCCCGCAGGTACGGTTCGGCGCCGTCGAGGTCGCCGCGGCGCAGCAGCAGCGCGCCGAGCACGCTCATGGCTCCGGGGTCGCCCTTGTCGGCGGCCACCCGGTGCCGTGCTTCCAGCTCGGCGTCGCTCGCCGCGTCGGTCTCGGCGAACATCTCCTGCGCGAAATCCGCATCGGTCAGTGCGGTCTGCGCGTCGGCGACCGGAGCCGCCCCCTCGGCCTCTGTGTCCGTTCCGGACTCCGCCCTCACAAACCGCCCTGTCTCCAGCAGAGTTGACCTGTCCCCCATAAATCCCATCGTCGCATCACCTGCTACCCGCGTACACCTGGTATGTCGCAGCCAGTGAGGTCACTACAGCGTTTTGTCGACATGCCCACAGTGAGGTAAGTCAAACACGCTCCACCCACAAGTCACCCTCCCCGGCTACCGCGTGTCCGTCCCGGACATGACGAAGGCCCGGATCCCATGGATCCGGGCCTTCATCTTCAGTAGCGGGGACAGGATTTGAACCTGCGACCTCTGGGTTATGAGCCCAGCGAGCTACCGAGCTGCTCCACCCCGCGTCGGTGAAACCACAGTATCACGACGCGGGGTGGAACCATTACCCATTGATCACTGGCCGGCCGGGGTGGGCGCCGTCAGCTTCGCCTCGGCCTCGATCGCCCGCTTCAGAGCGGCCTTGATCTCGTCCTGGGCCTTGCCGAAGGCCGCCCAGTCACCGGCCTGCCGGGCCTTCTCGGCATCCTCGATGGCCTTCTGCGCGTCGGCGAGCGCCGCCTTGACCGTCGGGTCCTGGATGGTCGGCGGTGTGACGGTGCCCTCGCCAGGCGGCTGCTCCGGCGGCACCGGAACGGTCGGCGCCTCGGCCCCGAAGACCACGTTCAGCGCCTTCTCCAGAGTGTCCTCGAAGGCCGTCTGGTTGCCGTAGGTCACGAGCACCTTGCGCAGCAGCGGGTACTTCAGACCGGAGCTGCGGACGTAGACCGGCTCGACGTAGAGCATCCCGCCGTCGAGCGGCACCGCGAGCAGGTTGCCGTACTCGATCTCCGAGTCGCCACCGCGCAGCAGGCGGATGGACTCGGCGATCTTCGGTTCCGACTGGAACTTGCTCTGCACCTGACCGGGGCCGTCCGGCGGCTTGCTGGTCGGCATCTTCAGAATGCGGATCTTGCCGTAGTCCGGAGTGCCCGGATCGGCGTTGACCGCCATGAAGGCACTCAGGTTGGGCCGCTCGTTCGGCGTGAACGTCGTGGTGAGCGAGAAGACCTGGTCCTTCTCCTTCTGGCCCGGCATCTTCATCGACAGGTAGTACGGCGGAACGGCCGTACCGGCCTTGGTCGTCGGGTCGTCCGGGACCGCCCACGCCTCACTGCCGCTGAGGAAGGTCTGCGGGTCGGTGACGTGGTACCGGGTCAGCAGTTCGCGCTGGACCTTGAAGAGGTCCTGCGGGTACCGCAGGTGCTCCATGAGCGGCTTGGCGATGTCGGCCTTGGGCTTCACCGTGCCCGGGAACGCCTTCATCCAGGTCTTCAGGACCGGGTCCTCGGTGTCCCACTGGTACAGGTCGACCGAGCCGTCGTACGCGTCGACGGTGGCCTTCACCGAGTTGCGGATGTAGTTGACCTGGTTCTCCTGGGCGACCACCGCGCGCTGGCTGTTGGTCAGCGAGTCCGCGGTGCTCTGGCCCAGCGTGGTGCGCGAGGCGTACGGGTACCCGTTGGTGGTCGTGTACGCGTCGACGATCCACTTGATCCGGCCGTCGATCACGGCCGGGTAGGGCGCACCGTCGATGGTCAGCCACGGGGCGACGGCCTCGACGCGCTGCTTGGGCGTGCGGTTGTACAGGATCCGCGAGCCGTCGCCGATGGCGCCCGAGTAGAGGATCTGCGGCTCGTTGAACGTGAGCGCGTACGCGGCGCGGTTGACCGGGTTGTCGAGATTGACGCCGGAGTCGCCCTTGTAGCTCGTCTCCTTCTCGCCCTTGTCGTCCGAGTAGTCGAGCTCCTTCTGCGGACCGCCGACGATCGAGTACTGCTTCGTCTGCTCGCCGTAGTAGATGCGCTGCTCGAAGTCCGTGCCGAACACACCCTTGGAGGGCAGGTCGGACTGGGTGAAGTCGGGAGCGCCCTCCTTCACGGTGGTGCCCTTGGCCGCGACCACGCCGTAACCGTGCGTGTACTTGAAGTGGTCGTTGATCCAGTTGTTCTTCGGGATGCCGCCGATGTTCAGCTCGCGCAGCCCGATGACCGTGTCCTGGCCGCTGTACCGGTCCACGGCGAGCGTGGACGGGAAGGCGTAGTAGCCCTTGACCTGCTGGAGCTGCTGGAAGGCCGGCGAGACGATGTTCGGGTCGAGGATGCGGATGCTGGCCGTGGTGTCGGCCTGCGGCCGCAGCTTGCCCCGGTCCTCCGTCTGCGGGACGCCCGGGTAGTCCGTGACCTCCGAGCCGGCGATGCCGTAGGCGTCGCGCGTGGCCTTGATGTTCTTCTGGACGTACGGGGATTCCTTGGCCTGCTCGTTCGGCTGGACCTGGAACTTCTGCACGATCGCCGGGTAGAGCCCGCCGATCAGGATCGCCGAGAGCACCATCAGGCCGAAGCCGATGACCGGCAGCTGCCAGGTGCGGCGCCACAGCGTCGCGAAGAACAGCACGGCGCAGATCGCGGCGATGGCGACGAGGATCGTCTTCGCCGGCAGGTAGGCGTTCGCGTCGACGTAGCGCAGGCCCGTCCAGTTGTCGGCGGCCTTGAAGTCGCTGGACTTCACGGCGAGCCCGTACCGGTCGAGCCAGTAGGCGACCGCCTTGAGCGTGACGAACAGGCCGAGCAGCACCGACAGGTGGCCGGTGGCGGCGGCGGTGGCCCGCGCGCCCGGGCTGGTCACGCGCAGTCCGCCGTACAGGTAGTGCACGACGGCCGCGGCGATCACCGACAGCACGACCGCGGCGAAGCCGAAGCCGAGCAGGAAGCGGTACCAGGGCAGGTCGAAGGTGTAGAAGGACACGTCCATGTGGAACTGCGGGTCCTTCGAACCGAAGGGCACCCCGTTCACGTACATGAGCCAGGTCTTCCACTGGCCGGCCGCCGAGGCGCCCGCGATCAGGCCGACGAGCACCGCGATGCCCAGGAGCAGCCACTTCTTGTACGGGGCGATGCTCATCCGGTAGCGGTCGAGGCTCTGCTGTTCCATCGACATCGCGCTGAGCGGCGGCCGCAGCCGGTGAGCCAGCCAGATGTTGAAACCGACGGCACCGGCCATCAGCAGACCGAAGACGGCGAAGAGGCCGATCTTGGTCCACAGGGTGGTGGTGAAGACGGTGGAGTACTTCACGGAGCGGAACCAGAGCCAGTCAGTCCAGAAGCCCGCGAACATGATGAAGAGCATGGCCAGGACGGCCAGCACGCCCAAGGTCATCAGGAGAGTTCGGGCCCGCCGGGAGGGGCGGCCGACTCTCATCCGTGGCCCGGAAGGGCCTCCGCCGCGGTCCGGCATCTGGAAAGCCAAGGTGCGCACCTCGAAAGTCGCTGAGTCTGGTAATGAACGGGCCCCCGATCGTAGAGCCCACTCATGCAACTTACTGAGGCTTTGGTCAGTTCCCGGTAATCGATGGAAAGGAGGCAGGATGTTGCCCATGTCCAACCTTTCGCCTTCCCCCGGCACCCCCATGGCGGCCAGTCCGCTGACGCGCGCCTGCCTTGAGATCGACGAGTACGCGGCCGGCCTCGGCTGGGACAGGCCCGCGCGGCTCTTCGCCCTCGTCGACACCGCCCGGCTCAAGAAGCAGGAGCCGCGGCTGGCGGGCCAGCTCGGTCTCGACCAGGACGACGCCGGCAAGTCCTCCCTCACCCCCATCGAGCAGGACGAGGTCCCGAAGGGGACGCCGCTCGACAAGTTCCTCGGCACCATCGCCTGGCCCGACGCCGTCGTCGGCTGCGCGCTGACGGTGGAGCGCCTGATGCTGCCGCCGTCCGCGGAGGCCTCCGTACCGGAGGGCCTGAACGACAAGCAGCTGTCGAAGTGGGTCGCCGGGCACCCGGAGCGGCAGGAGGTGCGCCTCACCGTGGCCGTGCTGCGCGACGGATCGCGCGAGTCGGCCGTACGGCTGCGCGAGAAGGACTCCTCGACGGAGGTCCTCACCGGTGCGGGCCTGGTGCCCGGCCTGGCGGAGGCCCTGGCGGCGACCTTCTCGTAGGTCCTGTCCGTCAGGGGGACGCAGGAGCGGTCTGGGCTAGCCCGTGCACTGCGGCAGCCCGGCCGTGTCCCCCTTGCTGATCTTCTCCAGTGCCTTCGTGGCGTCGTCGATGGTGGACACCTTGACCAGGGTCAGCCCGTCGGGGACGTGGGAGGCCGCGGAGGCGCAGTTCTCGGCGGGCGTCAGGAAGTACTCGGCACCGGCCTTGCGGGCACCGATGGTCTTCATCTGGATGCCGCCGATGGGGCCGACCTTGCCCGCGTCGTCGATGGTGCCGGTGCCCGCGACGAACTTCCCGCCGGTCAGGTCCTCCGGGGTGAGCTTGTCGACGATGCCGAGGGCGAACATCAGCCCGGCGCTCGGGCCGCCCACGTCGGCGAGCTTGATGTCGATCGTGAACGGGAAGGCGTGGTCGGTGCCCGCCCGGATGCCGACGATGGCGTGACCGTCGCCCTCCGCCTTGCCCGCGGTGATCGTCAGCTTCGAGGTGGCGGGGTCGTTGTTGCCGGCCTTCGCCGCCTCGGCGGCCTCCTTGGCGGGCACGATCGTGAACTCCACCGGCTCACCCGGCTTGTGCTTGGTGACGAGCTTGGCCACGTCCTCGGGAGCCGTGACGGCGGTGCCGTCCACGGCCTTGATCACGTCCCCGGCGTGAAGCCGGCCCTCGGAGGGGCTGTCCTTGACCACGGTGGAGACGATCACCCGGGCGGTGACCGGGATGCCGAGCTGCTTCAGGGCCGCCACCTTGGCGCTCTGCTGCGACTGGCTGAACTCCTCGGCGTTCTCCTGGGTGGACTCCGCCTCCGTCTTCCCGTCCGGGTAGAGGTTCTCGTGCGGGACGACGATGTTGTCGCCGGCCAGCCACCCGTAGACCGCTTCCACCAGGCTCATGTCGTAGTCCGCACCGGTGACGCGGACCGTGGTCATGTTGAGGTGACCGCTGGTCGGGTACGTCTTGCGCCCCGCGATGTTGAGGACGGGCGCGCCGTGCGAGTCCCCGAGCGTGTTCACGGTCGGGCCGGGGCTCATCTCGGAGTACGGGACCTTGATGAACACCCCTGCGCAGAGCAGCGCGAACAGCACCAGGGTGGAAGCGAGCATCGTCGCGGTGCGGCGTGGCATGGATCCGACAGTACGGGACGGCCCTGGCGGGCGGCCCTCGGGGCCGGTCCGTACGGGGTCCGGACGCGAAACTCTCAGCGGAATCTCACCGACGGCGGCGGACCGGAGCGGGACGGTCGCGGAGCGTCGAGGGGCGGTGGGCTTCTCAGACGGCGTCGGAGGCGGCGGGGGCGGACGGGGAGGAATGGGCGTCGGCCTTCACCCTGGCCTGATCGGCATTGGCCATGGCTTCCCGGAATCGCGCGTAACCCGCGAGCTCGGATATGTCACCCTGTGTGCGGTCGCGTGCCGCCCAGCTGCCCCATATCGCCGCTCCGATCGCGGCGGACAGCGGAATCAGCAACCACGCCAAAGACGCCATGGGCGTGCCTCCCTACCCCGAAGTACGTTTCGTTGGTGGCTTCAACGCTCGTGCCCGTGGGGGGGTTACGCAAATCGAGGGCGTGTTGCGCGGCCGATCGGGTGCGAGGCTACCGCCTTCCGGGTGGCGCTCCGTGACCGGGGGTTCAGCAGCGCCGACCCCCGCCTCCGTGCCGTCGCCGAACGTCGCCCTCCTTGAGCTGGACTCCGTCCGGCGGCCTGCGCGGCCCGGGCCTCAGCAGGCGCCGACCCACTCCTCGGTACCGTCGCTGAACGTCTGGTGCTTCCAGATCGGGACCTCGTGCTTGAGGTCGTCGATCAGCATCCGGGCGGCCTCGAAGGCCTCGCCGCGGTGCGGGCAGGACACGGCGACGACGACGGCCAGGTCGCCCACGGCCAGGTCACCGACGCGGTGCACGGCCGCCAGGGCGCGGACCGGGAACTTGGCCACGACGCGCTCGGCCACGCGGCGCATCTCGGCCTCGGCCGTCGGATGGCAGGAGTAGCCGAGCGAGTCGACGTCCGCCCCGCTGTCGTGGTTGCGCACCGTGCCGACGAAGAGCGTCGTACCGCCCGACGCGTCGTCGCCGACGGCCTGGAAGACCTCGTCGATCGACAGGGCGGTCTCGCGGATCTGGAGCAGCCGGATCGGGTCCGAGGCGGCCTGCTCACCGGGGTGGTCGAAGTGCGGTGCCATGCCCTCATCGTGCCTTAGCCGCCGACCCGGCGAAATAGCAGATTCGCCCGGGGCGCGAACGCCGCCTTGGGAGCCTCCTACCAATCCGGGCACCGGCACGAACCGGCCTCGCCGCCGTTTGAGGCGCGGGGGTCCGGGGGTCCGGGGGCGGTGGCCCCGGCAACGGCGCCGCACCGGGCAGGCGGCCCGGCCCGCAGGGTCAGATCCCGCGCCGCTTGCGCGCCAGGCGGACCGCGGCGGCCGCGCCCAGCAGGGCCACCGTCGCGCCGGCCGCACCGGCGGCCGTGGCGGCGTCCCTGCGGCCCAGCCGGCGGCCCGCGACCGTGTGCCGGCCCGAGACCTCCTGGAGGAGCTCGGCGAGCACCTCCTCGTTGGTCCAGCGCGGCCGCCAGCCCGCCGCGTGCAGCCCGCTGACGCTGACCACCCACGGATGCATCGTGTAGGCGAGGTCCCCGGCCGGGGACGGGGTCAGGCCGATCCGGTGCAGCCGGGCCGCCGCTCCCAGGGCGACCGCGGAGGGGAGCTCCATGCGGCGGATGCCGCTCAGCTCCTCGACCTCCTCCTGCTCCAGCCACCCCTCGCAGCCCACGGCCAGCTCGCCCTCGACCTTCTCCAGCGCCGCGTACTCCAGGGCGCTGACCAGGTCGTCCACGTGGCAGAACTGCCAGGTGGGGCGGGATCCCGCCACCACGAGCAGCCGCGGGGACTCGAAGTACCGGGTGAGGGCGGTGTCGGTGCCGCCGACCAGGACGGCCGGGCGGATCACGGTGACGTTCAGTCCGGGGTGGGCGCGGGGGGCCCGGCGGCCGAGGCGCTCGATCTCCAGCAGGTCGCCGACGCCGGTCGCCTCGGCGGTGGCCCGCAGCTCGGAGTCCTCGGACAGCGGGATGTCGTTGTCGGGCAGGGCCCCGTAGACCATCGCCGAGGTGCAGAGCACGACCCGGTGCACGCCGGCCGCGGCGGCCGCCGTCAGGACGGTCTGGGTGCCGCGCACGTTGTACGCCGTGCGGGCCGCCGGGTCCGTCTCCAGGTCGAGGTCGAGGGCGAGGTGGACCACGACGTCCGCGCCGCGCAGCTTCTCGGCGATCGCGGGGTCCCGTACGTCGAGGATGTGCCACTGCGCGGCGGCGCAGTCCCCCCGTCGCTCGTCGATGGCGACGACCTGCTTGACCTCGTCGGAGGCGGCCAGGCGGCTCACCAGGGCCGCGCCGACGCCCGAGGCGGCGCCGGTCACGGCGATCACCGGGCTGCGCCGGCGGATTCCCTCCGTGTTTCGCGGCTGGCGAACGCCGGGGGCGCTGTCACCGTGCTCGGAGCTGTTTTCGTCGTCGTGCATCGCGCGAAACTGCGGATCTGGGGAACTCACCGGGCGTCTCCAGCGGTTGTCTTCAGTAGGGACGCGTCGTGACGCGTACCCACCAGGTGATGTCCATCCTGCCGCAGCCCAGGAGTCGGCGGAGCACCGAGCCCGGATGCGGCCGCGGTGTCTACGCTGGGTGGTGTTGTCGGACCATTGCCCGTCGGCTCCCGCCGGCGGCCCTACGAGCCGAGGAAACCCGTGAGCGACACCCCATTCGGATTCGGCCTTCCGCCGGAGGAGCCGGAGAACGGCGACGATGGCAAGAAGAAGGGCAACCAGGGCGGCCAGGGCGGCCCGGCGAATCCCTTCGGGTTCCCCGGCATGGGTCTGCCGGGCGGTGCGGGCGCTCCCGGAGCGGACAACCCGTTCGCCGCGATGTTCGGTTCGATGAACCCGAACGACCTCGGTGCCGCCTTCCAGCAGCTCGGCCAGATGCTCAGCTACGAGGGCGGTCCCGTGAACTGGGACATGGCCAAGGACATCGCCCGCCAGACCGTCGCGCGGGGCACCGCGGACGACGTGAAGGACACGAGCGTCGGCGTCGCCGAGAAGTCCGCCGTCGAGGAGGCCGTGCGCCTCGCCGACCACTGGCTGGACGGTGTGACCTCGCTGCCCTCGGGCGCCACCACGGCCGTGGCCTGGAGCCGCGCCGAGTGGGTCGAGGCGACCCTCCCGGTGTGGAAGGAGCTCGTGGACCCGGTCGCGGAGCGCGTCGGCGCGGCCATGGGCGGCGTGCTGCCCGAGGAGATGCAGGCCATGGCGGGCCCGCTGCTCGGCATGATGCGCTCCATGGGCGGCGCCATGTTCGGCCAGCAGATCGGCCAGGCCGTCGGCACCCTCGCGGGCGAGGTCGTCGGCTCGACGGACATCGGCCTGCCGCTGGGGCCGGCCGGGAAGGCCGCGCTGCTGCCGCTGAACATCGAGAGCTTCGGCAAGGACCTGGGCGTGCCCTCGGACGAGGTGCGGCTCTACCTCGCTCTGCGCGAGGCGGCCCACGCCCGGCTCTTCGCGCACGTGCCGTGGCTGCGCTCGCACCTGTTCGGTGCGGTCGAGGGCTACGCCCGCGGCATCAAGGTCGACACCTCGAAGCTGGAGGACGTGGTCGGCCAGCTCGACCCGTCGAACCCGGAGCAGCTGCAGGAGGCGCTCCAGGGCGGCATGTTCCAGCCGCAGGACACCCCCGAGCAGAAGGCCGCCCTGGCCCGCCTGGAGACGGCGCTCGCGCTGGTCGAGGGCTGGGTCGACGCGGTGGTGCACGAGGCCGCCAAGCCCCGGCTGACCTCGGCGGACGCGATGCGCGAGACCATGCGGCGGCGGCGCGCCTCGGGCGGTCCCGCCGAGCAGACCTTCGCGACGCTCATCGGCCTGGAGCTGCGCCCGCGCCGGCTGCGGGACGCCTCTCGGCTGTGGGCCTCTCTCACCGACGCCCGGGGCGTCGACGGCCGTGACGGCCTGTGGGAGCACCCGGACATGCTGCCGACGGCTTCCGACCTGGACGACCCGGACGGGTTCGTGCACCGCGAGCAGCTGGACTTCTCCGAGATCGACAAGATGCTCGGCGAGGCCGCCGAGAAGCGCGAGCAGGACGGCGACGAGAAGAAGTGAGCCTGCACGAAGACGCGGTCCTCGTCCTGAAGGCGTACGAGGACCAGCCGGAGCTGCGCGATCTCTACCTGGAGCACCTGGCGGCCCACCCGGACGGGGTCTACAAGCCCTGCGGGGCCGGGCACGTCACGGGCAGCGCGCTGGTGATCGACCCGGTGCGGGGGCACGTCCTGCTGACCCTGCACAAGAAGCTCGGCATGTGGCTCCAGATGGGCGGCCACTGCGAGCCCGGTGACGCGACCCTGGCCGACGTGGCGCTGCGCGAGGCCTGTGAGGAGTCGGGCATCGCGTCGGGGCTGACCCTGCTCGACGGCGGGCCGGTGCGCCTGGACCGGCATCCGATCCCGGCGCCGTGCAACTGGCACCTGGATGTGCAGTACGCGGCGCTGGCTCCGGCCGGCGCGGTGGCGGAGATCAGCGAGGAGTCCCTGGACCTGCGCTGGTTCCCGTACGAGGAGGTGGCGGCGGTGGCCGACGCGTCCGTCGTACGGCTGCTGGAGGCGACCTTGGCCCGGCTCGGCGGCTGAGCAGACCGGCGCCGCGCGCGGACACGGCGAAGGGGCGGTCCCTGGTGGGTCCGCCCCTTCGCCGTGCCGGGAAGCGTCAGTTCCAGGCGTTGTTCTGGTTCTGCGCGTGGGACCCGTGCTGGCCCATGCCGAACTGCGCGGCGGCGCCCTGGCCGAGCTGGGCGTTCTGCGGCGGCAGCACCTCGCTGGGCTGCACCAGCGCGAAGCCGGTGCCGAGGAAGCTCAGCTCCCAGCCCTCGCCGGTGTTGCCACGGCGCCGCCACACCCCGGTGGAGTGCGTCTGGGCCTGCATCTGGACCCGCAGCGAGGTGGACCAGGCCACGATCGCGTCCGCGTCGGCATTGACGTACTTGTCGGGCGTGACCTGCATCATCAGCGGCTGGCCGGAGGTCATCAGCGCGACCTTGCCGCGGCCGGAGATGTTGAGCTGGTACTTGCCCGAGCCGGAGATCCCGTACTGGCTGTCCACCGCGATGACCTCGGTGTGCAGGGTGGAGTCCAGGGCCAGCACGTAGCTGCTGTCGACCGTGAGGCCGTCCTGGTCCACGTCCACGACGTGCACGTACTGGGCCAGGTTGGCCAGGTAGACCGTGCCCTGCCCGGAGCAGCGCATGAGGTCCAGGCCCTCGCCGGTGCGGCGTCGGGCGCTCCGCTGGCTGGTGGTCTGGTACTCGCCGTCGAAGTCGATGAGTCCCTGGTAGGCGACCATCGCGCCCTTACGGGCGAGTACGTCGTCGGAGCCCGTCAGCGAGACCCGCAGCAGCTGCGGGTTCTGGATGGCGTACCGCTCCTGGGACTGCGCCTCGGCGTGGGCGAAAAGTGCGCTCTGCATGATGTGTCCGCTCCCCCTCAGCCCCGGGCCCGGAGCCGGTCGGTGCTGTCCTCGCTGGGCTGTACGACGACGA
Organism: Streptomyces sp. NPDC001502; assembly: GCF_042894785.1. Taxonomy (NCBI): domain Bacteria; kingdom Bacillati; phylum Actinomycetota; class Actinomycetes; order Kitasatosporales; family Streptomycetaceae; genus Streptomyces; species Streptomyces sp. NPDC001502. The sequence goes on along the minus strand of NZ_JBIAVW010000004.1, from coordinate 143,967 downwards.
TGCCCTGGCCTGAGAAGGCCATCTGGTAGGCCTCCCCGCTGCCCCGGCCGATCATCGACGAGGCCTTGAAGCTGCGCTTTCCCTTGACCTTGAGATTCGGCGACCAGGCGACGAGCGCGTCGGGGTCGACGTACGTCTCGTCCTCGCCGCGGCCGCAGTCGACCACGATCGGGGTGCCCCGGGAGGTCAGGGCGACCCACCCGGTGCCCGCGATCTGCACGTTGAACAGGCCCTGGCCGGCGAACTTGGCGAGACCCTTGACCCGCTCGACGCCCCACTGGAGGTGCGCGTCGAAGGCGAGCAGGTTGGTGCCGTTGACCGAGAGCGAGTCGTTGTTGAGGTTGATGACGACCACGTCGGCGCCGTAGTCGGCCAGGTAGAGCAGGCCGTCGCCGGTGCACTTCATCAGCGGCGCGCCTTCGCCGGTGATCCACTGCGAGGCCATCTGGCGGACGGCCGGCGGGTTGGGCTCGTACTGGACGAAGCCCTCGTAGGCGACCATCGAGCCGGTGCGGGCGAAGAGGTCCTGGCCGCTCTGCATGGCGACCTTGAGCATGGCCCGGCCGTGGTTCTCCATGCGGGCCGTGACGGGGGTGGGGGCGAAGCCCGCGAGTTGCTGGTTCATTGCGTTCATGTCGGGCTCCCTCAGACCTCGTACGGCTGGACGACGATGAAGTTGCCGGGAGCGCCGCGGAACTGGAGGTTCACGGTCTCCCCGCTGTGGCCGGGGTAGGCGTTGCGCCGCAGCCGGACCTGGCTGGAGATGATCACCTGCGAGGCGGAGGACCACGCGACGATGGCGTTGCTGTCCGCGAAGGTGGTCGGGGTGACGGGCAGGACCACCGGGACGCCGTGCGTCTTGACGATGACGGTGCCGGTGCCCTGGAACTGCATGGTGAACAGGGCGCCGCCGGGGATGCCGTGGCCCTCGATGCGGCGGACCTCGTGCTGGAGCGACTCGTCGAAGGCGAGGACGGCCTCGGCGGAGACGCAGATCCCGTCGCCCTGGAGCTCGATGGCGTGCAGGTGGGCGCCGTTCTCCGCGAGGAAGACCTGGCCGCGGCCGGTGCAGCGCATGAGCTGCATCTCCTGGCCGGTGGCGTTGCCGACGATGCGGCCGGCGAAGCCCGCGCCCTTGTAGCTGAAGTCGACCTTGCCCTGGTACAGGACCATGCTGCCCTGGCGGGCGAGGACGGCCTGGCCGCCCATCGCGAGGTCGACGCGCATGAGCTGCTGGTTCTGCGGGGTCCAGCGGGTGCCGGTGGGGGCTTCCTTGTACGGCTGGAGCGCGGCGGCGAGGCCGGCGCCGGCGGCGGGTACGCCCTGCGGGGCGTAGCCGGGCTGCTGGCCCGGGAACTGGCCGGGGGCCTGGCCAGGGGCCTGGCCGGGGACCTGTCCGTAGGAGGGCTGCTGCGGCGGCTGCCCGTAGGGCGCGGGGGCCGGCGCGGGCGGCGGCACCTGTCCGTAGGACGGCTGCGGCGGCTGCGGCGGCTGGCCGTACGGGGCTGGGGCCGGCGGGGCGAGCGGCGCGGCCATGGTGGGCGCGGCGTGCACCGGGGCCGGGGCCGGGGCCGCGGGCTGCTGGTACTGCGGCTGCGGGACGGCGCCGGGCGCGGGCACGGGCGCGCCGAAGGACGGCGCGGGCGCCGGGGCCTGCGGGGCGTGCGGAGCGGGGGCCGGGGCGCCGAAGGCCGGGGCCGGGGCGGCCGCCTGCGGCGGCGGGGCGAACCCGGGCGAGGCCGCGGCCGGGGCCTGCTGCGCCGGCTGCGCCTCCTCGGCGACCTCGCCGCCGAAGTTCCGCAGCAGCGCGTCGAGCCCGCCGTCGAAGCCCTGGCCGACGGCGGCGAAGCGCCACACGTCCTTCAGGTAGAAGTCGCCGAGCATCACGGCCCGCTCGGTGGTGAACTCCGCGCCGGTGAACGCGTACCGGACGACCTCTTCGCCGCCGGCCACGATCCGGATGTAGCCGGGGCCGATCTGCGACATCTGTCCGGCACCGTCGATGGTGGCGGTGAAGGACAGTTTGTGGATGGACGCCGGAATGCGGTCCAGCGTCACCCGGAAGGACTCGGTGTCGCCCGACTGCGCACCGAGTTGCTGAATGGACTCTTCCGGAGACTTCGGCTGATTGAAGAAGACGAAGTAACGGTCGTCCGACAGCTGCTCGTTGGCGTCGAGGCCGAAACAGCTGATGTCGAAGGCGAGTCCGGATCCGGCGATCTGGACGCCTACGTACAGATCGGTGCCCGCCGTGAGATCACTGATCTTGGCCTTGTGGCCGCGTTGGAATTCCCTGGCCATACGTACGACCGTCCCCCATCCCGACTGTGAATGCGTGGCGCTCAGGCTAACGGCAATTGCCGACATCCGGCCAAGCCGGTACCGACCCGGTACAAAACACTGCGTGCGGCACGAGGGGCGGCGGGCGGACCGGCGGACGGGCCGGCGGGCGGACCTGCGGGCTCATTCCTCGCGGGCGGCGGGGACCTTCGGCAGCCGCTCGGCGGCGACCACGCCCTCCAGGTAACCGCGGGCCCGCTCGGTGCGCGGGTAGGCCTCCAGCAGCTCCCAGAAGCGGGGGCCGTGGCCGGGTACGAGGAGGTGGGCCAGCTCGTGCAGGAGCACGTAGTCGACGACGTACTCGGGCATCCCCTGGAGCCGGTGCGAGAGCCGGATGCTGCCTTCGGCGGGGGTGCAGGAGCCCCAGCGGGTGTTCTGGTTGGTGACCCAGCGGACCGTGTTGGGGCGGGCGCGGCCGTCGAAGTACTGCTCGGACAGCTGCGCGGCCCGCTCGGTGAGCTCCGCGTCCCCGAAGGTGCGCTTGCTCTCCTGGGCGGCCAGCTTGTCGAGCATGACCCCCACCCAGCGCTGCTCCTCCGCCTCGGACATCCGGGCAGGGATGAGCACGACCGTACGGTCACCCTCGCGATAGGCGGATACGGTCCTGCGGCGGCGCGCGCTCCGGCGGACTTCGACGGCGCGCTGCGGTGGGTCGGCGGACACGCCACGACGGTACCCGGTCGTGGTGGCGGAAGTCCCGCCCGTCCGCGGTTCGAACACGAGGGATTCGGGGCCGATTTCCGGAACCCCATTTCCCTTCATCTCATATGCCTAATACCTCGCACCTGTGGACAAATTCCTGCACGGATTCCGGTGGGCGGGCACTGTTGCGGAAGAGCGGGAAACGGGTGGTGCGCATGCGCACGGGATATCGAGGGGGACGGGACATGTATCCGAAGGTGAAGCCGGCGCTGGCGCGGGCGTGGCGGGATCTGCAGACGGTTCAGTTCGGGGTGACGCCCGCCCATGCGGTGGTGCTCGGCCCCGTGGACACGGCGACGGGCACGCTGATCGACCGGATCGACGGCACGCGGGGAATGGAGCTGTTGCGGGCCGAGGCCTCGGGGATGGGGCTGCCGGACGGCCGGGCCGACGAGGTGGTCAGGACGCTGGCGGGGGCCGGCCTGCTCGACGACGTCACGGCGGGCGGTCCGCGGGCGCAGGCCCTGCGGGGGCATCCGGAGGCCGTGGAGCGGCTGGGGCCCGACCTCGGTTCGCTGTCCCTGGTCCACCGGGAGCCGGGCGGGGACTTGCGGGGGATCGCCGCCCGCCGGGCGATACGGGTCCGGGTGCGCGGGAGCGGCCGGGTGGGGGCCGTGATCGCCGCGGTCCTGGCGGGAGCCGGCGTGGGCCGGGTGGAGGTGCTCGACGGGGGGCGGGTGGAGCCGGCGGACGTGGCACCGGGCGGGCTGGACCCCGGAAGCGTGGGCCGGCCGCGGGCCGAGTCCGCGGGCAGGCTGGTGCGCGGGGCGGCCCCGGGGCGCACCCCGCGGGCCGGGGAGGACGAGGGGGCGGAGCCGGGGCTGGCCCTGGTGGTGGTCGCGCCCCGGGACGGGCTGCACGCCTGGGCCCCGGATCCGGACACCGCGGCCGACTGGATCGCCGCGGGCATCCCGCATCTGTACGCGGGGGTGTTGGAGGGGACGGGCCTGGTGGGGCCGCTGGTGCTGCCGGGGTCGACGGCCTGCGCGGGGTGCATGGAGCGCGACCGCGTGGACCGGGACGCGGCCTGGCCGAGGATGCTCGTGCAGTGGCGTTCGGCCCACCGCCGCCGCACGGGTGCCGCCTGCGACCTGGGGCTGTCCACGGCGGTGGCCGGGCTGGCCGCGGCCCATGCGCTGGCCTTCCTCGACGGACAGTTGCCCGCGTCCACGGCCTCCCGCTGGGAAGCGGCCCTCCCCGCCCTGCACTGGGAATCCACGCCGGTCCACCCGCATCCCGACTGCCCCTGCGGGGCGGGCGGGTCACCGCAGGAGGATCGGGCGGGGTGCGGCCGGGAGGGCCATGACAGGATGCGCTGAGGCTGTCGGGTCGGCGGAGCCCTTCCTGAATCCGCCGTTCGCGGCGCAGCTGTCTGGGACTTGGAGGGGCTATGTCTGATCTTCCCCGGAAGGCGGTCACCCGTACCGTCAAGCTGGCCGCGCTGCCGCTCGGCATAGCGGGCCGGGCCACGTGGGGGCTGGGCAAGCGGATCGGGGGCAAGTCCGCGGAGATCGTGGCGCGCGAGCTCCAGCAGCGCACCGCCGAGCAGGTGTTCCGCACCCTCGGGGAGCTGAAGGGCGGTGCCATGAAGTTCGGGCAGGCCCTGTCGGTCTTCGAGTCGGCCCTGCCCGAGGAGGTCGCGGGGCCCTACCGGGCCGCGCTGACCAAGCTTCAGGAGGCGGCCCCGCCGCTGCCCGCGGCGACGGTGCACCAGGTGCTGACAGACCGTCTCGGCGCCGACTGGCGGGACCTGTTCGAGGAGTTCGAGGACAAGCCGGCCGCGGCGGCCTCCATCGGGCAGGTGCACCGGGCGGTGTGGCACGACGGCCGGCAGGTGGCCGTCAAGGTCCAGTACCCGGGGGCCGGTGAGGCGCTGCTGTCGGACCTGAAGCAGCTGGGCCGGTTCGCGGGCCTGCTGGGGCCGCTGATCCCCGGCATGGAGATCAAGCCGCTGATCAAGGAGTTGCGCGACCGGGTCGCGGAGGAGCTCGACTACGAGCTGGAGGCCGAGGCCCAGCGGACGCACGCGGACGCCTTCGTGGACGACCCCGACGTGGTGGTGCCGGACGTCGTGCACCAGGGCGACCAGGTGCTGGTGACCGAGTGGATGGAAGGGACCCCGCTGTCGGAGGTGATAGCCGACGGGACCCAGGAGGAGCGGGATCGCGCCGGACAGCTGCTGGCCGGGTTCCTGTTCGCCGGTCCGGCGCGCACCGGCCTGCTGCACGCGGACCCGCATCCGGGCAACTTCCGGCTGATACCGGGGGCGGACGGCCGGACGCGGCTGGGCGTCCTGGACTTCGGCACGGTCGACCGGCTGCCCGGGGGCTGGCCCAAGCCCATCGGCAGGTCGCTGCGGATGACGCTGGACGGTGATGCCGAGGGGGTCTACGGGCACCTGCGCGCCGAGGGGTTCGTGAGGGAGTCCGTCGAGCTCGATCCCGACGCGGTGCTGGACTACCTGAAGCCGATCATCGAGCCGGCCGAGGCCGAGGAGTTCACCTTCACCCGGCCGTGGCTGCGCGGCCAGGCGGCGCGGATCGCCGATCCCCGCTCCCCCGCGCACCAGTTGGGCCGGCAGATCAACCTGCCGCCGTCCTACCTGCTGATCCACCGCGTGACGCTGAGCACCATCGGGGTGCTGTGCCAGCTGGGCGCGACGGTGCGGCTGCGGGACGAACTGGACACCTGGCTGCCGGGGTTCGCCCCCGCCGAGTGACCGCGTAGGCGCGTCACCACCAGGACGAGTCGAGCCTGCCCTCGATCGACCGGAGGTTGGCGCGCGCACAGTCGACGCAGAAGTACTGTCTGGTCCCGTTCTCCACCGAGCAGGTCCAGGTGGGTGGGATCTCGCCCGGGGCCTTGGCGCCACAGCCCGCGCACACGACGGGCTGGGCCTCGGATCCCGACGGGCCGGGGTGGGGAGTCGGCTGGTCCACCTCCAGACGATATCCCCGTCGGGGCGGACCGGCCCGCGCAACGCACCGGGGGGACCGGTCCGTGCGGACCGGTCCCCCCGGGGATGCTGCTGTCAGCTCTTACTGCATGACGGCCATGGCCAGCGCACGCCGGGCGCGCATGGAGACGCGCTCGGCACGCCGCTGCATGCGGCGGGCGGTGACCAGGCGCACGGCGTGGCGCTCGGCGTCCACCTCGCGCATGAGCTCGTCCATATGGGCACGAGCCAGGGCTTCTGGGATGAGTTGCATTTCGCGGGTCCTGTTCTGACGCGAGGTGATCGCGCCGGTGGTGATGAAGTCTGCGTGGGCGGCGCCGTGGGGCTGCTCGCTCGTGGTGTAGGAGGTCATGAGGGCCTGCTTCAAGGGGTCGTGCGTCAGGGGGCGGTCGATGGTTCCGATGGCGGTCATGCCGCGACAACCGGGTTCTTGCGCGGACGGCCACGGGGACGCTTGCGGGCGACGACGACACCCTGGACGAAGAGCTCGCCACCCCAGACACCCCAGGGCTCGCGGCGCTCGATCGCTCCGGCGAGGCAGGCCTCGACCAGCGGGCAGGTGCGGCAGAGGGACTTGGCGTACTCGACGTCGGCCGGGGACTCGGCGAAGAAGACCTCGGGGTCGAAGGTACGGCAGGGGACGGGCACGCCGAGGTTCTCGATGGCGTCGTCGAGCGCGGTCAGCGCGGTGAGCGGGGTCAAGGTGTGGTCCTCCGGGACTGCGGGCGGGGAGATCAGTTGGGTCTGCGGTACGGACGGGGCGTGCGCTTCGAGTTGCACGGTGGTTTCTTCCTCGTCTTGTTCGGCTAGTCGTTCCGGCCGGTCGGCCGGGTTCGGCTGGTACCTGGCTGCCAGTCCCGAGGCCCCTTCGCTGCGTCGTCCCTGTTCGGGACAAAACAGAAGGGCCGCGGATCCCGGGTGGGGTTCCGCGGCCCTGAAGGCGCCGGCCTGATCATGCGATCAGGCTGGATCACTCCAGGGTTCGAGCCCGCGGAAGGCCCACATCAGGTGGTGCTGCTGCTTCGTCTGCTTCTTCTGGGATCCGGCACCGGCTGCGGCAGCGAATCCATAGGCGCCATGCGTCTGCGCTTCTGCTGCCAGTACTGCCACCGATGCCTTGGTCGGTCGCTCATTGCGCTCACTGACCGGAAGGATCGCCAGCAGGGCGGGGCGGTCGGCGGAAATCGCGGACACACCGGTACCCAGGGTGGAGACGGAACCGAGCAGGCAGGAAGCGTCGACCGAGCGATCGGTCATTTTGGTGAAGGTCATGAAGCTGGTCACTGGTCTCGCCTCCTCTCGGCGTCTCGGGGACTCGGCCCGGGGGCCTGTCCCATACGTATTCGGATAAGTACAGCACGGATCCTGGGCTTCGGAGAAGCCACCGTTTCCGTTGCTAAGAACCTATGGGTCTTCGCTGGGCATGTGCAAACTATTTTTCCGACGAGTTTCTACGCGTCGTCAGGATGCCCGGCCCCAACCTCCTGACCTGCGCAGATGGCCAGGACCTCGGCTCCGTACCGGTCAAGCTTACGGCCGCCCACTCCGGAGATCATCGAGAGCTCCCCCTCCTCGGACGGCGCGGCCTCCGCGATGGCCATCAGCGTCTTGTCCGTGAAGACGCAGTAGGCGGGCAGGCCTTGCTCCTTCGACTGGGCCGCGCGCCACTCCCGCAGCCGCTCGTAGAGGCCTTCGTCCATGTCGGACGGGCAGTCCTCACAGCGCATCAGCTTCAGCTCGCCGGCCTCGGTCAGGGTCTTGCCGCAGACCCGGCACAGCGCGGGACCGCGGCGCGGGCGCTTGCGCACCCCTCGCTCGGCCCCGGCGCCCGCTCCGGCGCCCCGGGCCGCCGAGCCCGGCCGCAGGCCGTTCAGGAAGCGGCTGGGGCGCCTGGAGGCCCGGCCGCCGGGGGCGCGGGAGACCGCCCAGGACAGGCTCAGGTGGATCCGTGCCCGGGTGACGCCGACGTAGAGCAGCCGCCGTTCCTCCTCGACCTGCTCGTCGGTCTTCGCATAGGTGATCGGCATCATGCCGTCGGTGAGACCGACGAGGAACACGGCGTCCCACTCCAGGCCCTTCGCCGCGTGCAGCGAGGCCAGGGTGACGCCCTGGACGGTCGGGGCGTGCTGGGCGGCCTTGCGCTCGTCCAGCTCGACCGTGAGGTCCGCCAGGGTGGCCCCGGGCCGGGCGCGGGCGAAGTCCTCGGCGAGCCGGACCAGCGCGGCCAGCGATTCCCACTGGTCGCGCACGGCGCCGGAGCCGGCGGGCGGCTCGGTGCTCCAGCCGGTGGAGCTGAGGACCGCGCGGACCTGGGAGCCCAGTTCCACGACGTCGTCGAGCAGCGGGTCGTTGCCGCCGGAGCGGGCGGCTCCGCGCAGCGCGAGGATCGCCCTCTGGACCTCCTGGCGCTCGAAGAACCGCTCGGCTCCGCGCAGCTGGTAGGGGACCCCGGCATCGGCGAGGGCCTGCTCGTAGACCTCGGACTGGGCGTTGATGCGGTAGAGCACGGCGATCTCGCCCGCGGGGACACCTGCGGCGATCAGGTCCCGGATCCGGTGGGCGACGCCCTCGGCCTCGGCGGGCTCGTCCGCGTACTCGGTGTGGACGGGGTCGGGACCGGTCTCGCGCTGCGAGATCAGCTCCAGCCGGTGCTCGGCGGCCCGGCCCTTGGCCTGGTTCAGGAGCCCGTTGGCCAGATGGACCACCTGGGGGGTGGAGCGGTAGTCGCGGACCAGCTTGACCACCGTGGCCTGCGGGTAGCGGGTGCGGAAGTTCAGCAGGTGGTCGGGGGTGGCTCCGGTGAAGGAGTAGATGGTCTGGCTGGCGTCGCCGACGACGCAGAGGCTGTCGCGCTCGCCGAGCCACAGGTCCAGCAGCCGCTGCTGGAGCGGGCTGACGTCCTGGTACTCGTCGACGACGAAGTGCTGGTACTGGCTGCGGATCTGCTCGGCGATGTCGTGGCGGTCCTGGAGGATGCCGACGGTCAGGAGCAGCACGTCCTCGAAGTCGATCATGCCGCGGTCGCGCTTGAGCTGTTCGTACGTCCCGTAGATCTGGGCGATCTCGGCCAGGTCCCGGGGGGCCTCGCGGCCCGACTTGAGGGCGGCCACCGGGTAGTCGGCGGGCACGGTCTGGGTGACCTTCGCCCATTCGATCTCGCCCGTGACGTCGCGCAGCTCGTTGCGGTCGAGCCGGATGCGGCAGCGGGCGCCCGCCTCGGCGACGAACTGGATCTTGCGCTCCAGCAGCCGGGGCACCTCGCCGCCGACCGCCTTGGGCCAGAAGTACTGGAGCTGGCGCAGGGCGGCGGAGTGGAAGGTGCGGGCCTGGACCCCGCCCGCGCCCAGGGTGCGCAGGCGTCCGCGCATCTCGCCCGCGGCGCGGTTGGTGAACGTGACGGCGAGCACACTGGCCGGCATGAGCTGCCCGGACCGGACGCCGTAGGCGATGCGGTGGGTGATCGCGCGGGTCTTGCCGGTACCCGCACCCGCCAGCACGCACACCGGTCCGCGCAGGGTCGTCGCGACCTCGCGCTGCTCCGGGTCGAGGCCCAGGAGCACCGCGTCGGCCGAGTCGGCGGAGGCGGGGCCACCCGGGAACGATGAGGAGTGCGTTGCTGCTGTCACCCCGCCATGCTGCCAGGTCTCGTGAGTCGGGCGGGAAAATTGTCCACAGGCAGCACGTATCAGTCGTATCAGTCACACCGGGTGCGCGGGGGCGACCGTACGGGAATGGCCGCCGGGTCCCGTACGTTCGAGTACTCGGACCACCGAGCCCTCACGAAGGAGAGCGCAGCATGCAGGACACGGGCACCGTCACGATGTACAGCACGACCTGGTGCGGCTACTGCCGTCGGCTGAAGACCCAGCTGGACCGGGAAGGCATCGCGTACAACGAGATCAACATCGAGCTCGACCCGGAGTCCGCCGCGTTCGTGGAGAAGGCCAACGGCGGCAACCAGACGGTTCCCACCGTGCTCGTGACGTCCGCCGCGGGCAGTGAGTCCGTCATGACGAATCCGAGCCTGGCCCAGGTCAAGCAGGCCCTCGCCGTCTGACCGGCCGCGAGGACCGGGCGCGACCGGAGCACACGCGACCGGAGCACAGTGGAGGGCCCCCGCCGAGGCGGGGGCCCTCCACTGTCATGAGGCCTGTCACGAGGCCTGTCACGAGGCGGGGAAGTGACGAAGGTTACGCGGCCGCCTTCGGCAGCGGCTCGCCGTACCAGAGCTCGACCAGCCGGGCGGCGATGGAGATGCCCGACGGGGGCAGCACCTCGCCCGACGCGAACGCCGCGCGCAGTTCCTCGCGGGAGAACCAGCGGGCCTCCTCGATCTCCTCGCCGTCCACCGTGATCTCCGAGGTGGTGGCGCGGGCCGTGAAGCCCAGCATCAGGCTGTACGGGAAGGGCCACGGCTGGCTGGCCACGTACTCGACCTCGCCGACCCGGATGCCCGCCTCCTCCCACACCTCGCGGATGACGGACTGCTCTATGGACTCGCCCGGCTCCACGAACCCCGCCAGCGTGGAGAAGCGGCCCTCCGGCCAGTGCACCTGGCGGCCCAGCAGCGCACGGTCGTGCTCGTCCGTGACCAGCATGATCACGGCCGGGTCGGTGCGCGGGTAGTGCTCGGCGCCGCAGCCCGGGCAGCGGCGGATGTGCCCGGCGGCCGCGACCACCGTGCGCTCGCCGCAGCGCGAGCAGAAGCGGTGCATCCGCTGCCAGTTCTCCAGCGCCACCGCGTGGACCATCAGCCCGGCGTCGCGCGGGGACAGCAGCAGTCCGGCCTCGCGCAGGCCGGCCGGGCGGGCCGACTGGTCCATGCGGCCGGGCAGTGCGTCCTTCTGCAGCGCGAAGTACCGTACGCCGTCCTCGTCGGTGCCCAGGAAGTAGCGGTGGGTCTCGGTGACCGGGGCCTCGAAGGCCGGGGTCATCACGATGCCGGAACCGCCGTCGGGGGTGTCGTCGATCAGGACCTGGCCGCCGGAGACGACGAAGACGCGCGTCGTCGGGTGGCTCCAGGCCGCGGCCAGCCACGCCTCGTCGAGACGGTGGTGCGCGGCGCGGTCGATCCCGCTGGGCGCGGCGAGCGAAAGAGGGCGCTCGGTGAGAGGGCGCTCGGTATGGGTGCTCACAGGTACTTCCAACTCCCCCGGTGGTGGGACAGGCAGGCTCGGTACGGCAGGTGTGTGCGTCGGGTGTCAGGCGGTGGTTCGGTGGTGGGCGGCCAGGTCTCCCCAGAGGTACGCGGTCGTCTCGACGCCCTTGAGCAGGAGGTCCAGCTCGACCTTCTCGTTCGGTGAGTGCCAGCCGTCGGACGGTACCGAGATGCCGAGGAAGAGGACGGGCGCGTCCAGGACGTCCTGGAGGTCCGCCGCGGGGCCGGAGCCGCCCTCCCGCGTGAAGCGGATCTTCTCGCCGAAGGCCCGGCCCATGGCCCGGACGACCGACTGCAGGGCCGGGTGGTCCAGCGGGGTCAGGCACGGGCGGGTCGGTGCGCCGAAGGTGATGGAGTGGCGGATCCCGTCCGGGATGCCGGCCGCGACCCAGTCCCTGACGGCCGCCTCGACCTCGTACGGGTCCTGCCCGGAGACCAGGCGGAACGACAGCTTCAGGTGGGCGGAGGCGGGCACGATGGTCTTGCCGCCGGGGCCCTGGTAGCCGCCGCCGATGCCGTTGACCTCGGCCGTGGGGCGGGCCCAGACGCGCTCCAGGGTGGAGTACCCGGCCTCTCCCGCGGCCGCGTGGGACTTGGCCGTACGCAGCCACTCGGACTCGTCGAAGGGCAGCTCGGCGATGAGCGCGCGCTCCGCGTCCGTCAGCTCGGCGATGTTGTCGTAGAAGCCGGGGATCGTGACCCGCCCGTCGGCGTCGTGCAGGGCCGCGACCAGGCGGGCGGCGACGGTGGCCGGATTGGGCACGGCCCCGCCGAAGGCGCCGGAGTGGATGTCCTGGTCCGGGCCGTGGAAGTCGATCTCGCAGTCGGCGACGCCGCGCATGCCGGTGCAGACGGTGGGGGTGGTCTCGGACCACATGCCGGTGTCGGAGACGATCACGACGTCGGCGGCGAGCTCGGCGGCGCGGGCCTCGACGAGGGCGCGGAAGTTCGGGGAGCCGGACTCCTCCTCGCCCTCGATGAGGAGCTTGAGGTGCACGGCGGGAGCGGCGGCGCCGGTGGCCGCCAGGTGCGCCCGTACCCCGAGGGTGTGGAAGAAGACCTGCCCCTTGTCGTCGGCGGCGCCGCGCCCGTACATGCGGCCGTCGCGAACCACCGGCTCGAACGGGTCGGTGTGCCAGCCGTCGGCGAGGGCGGCGGGCTGCACGTCGTGGTGCCCGTACACGAGGACGGTCGGGGCGTGCGGGTCCTCGCTCGGCCAGTGCGCGAAGACGGCGGGCGCGCCGGGGGTCTCCCACACCTCGGCGACCGGGAAGCCGGTCTCCTTGAGCTTGGCCGCGAGCCATTCGGCGCTGCGGCGTACGTCGCCCGCGTGCTCGGGCTGGGCCGAGACGGAGGGAATGCGGAGCCACTCGGCGAGGTCGTCGAGGAAGGCGGCGCGGTGGGTGTCGATGTACGTGCGGACGACGCTGTCCGGCGGGGTGTCGCTCATGCCCCCGAGCCTAGCTGTCCGCCTGATGGTCGCCGTCCGGGTCCGATTCGCCTTGGAGGATCCGCTCAAGGCGGGCCCGGTCCGGGAGGTTGCGGGGGCGGATCACGCGGCCGCTGCGGACGTGCAGGAAGGCGGCGGAGACCCGGTCGAGCGGGGTGTTCGTGGCCTCGGCCCAGGCCACGCGGTAGACGGCGAGCTGAAGGGGGTCGGCCTCGGTGGTGCGGCCGGTCTTCCAGTCGACGATCTCGTACGAGCCGTCCGGGTTGCGGTAGACGGCGTCGATCCGGCCGCGCACGACCCGGCCGGCGAGGGTGAGCTGGACCGGGGCCTCCATGCGGTGGGGGGGCCGGTCCGCGTACGGGCTGCGTTCGAAGGCGGCCTTGAGGGAGTCGAGGTCGGCCTCGTCGGCGATCTCCTGGTCGGAGCCGGCGCCGGGGAGGTCGGTGACGGGGTCGAGGACGTCGAGGAACGGCAGCGGCAGCTCGTCGAACCGGGACTCGACCCAGGCGTGGAACCGGGTGCCCTGGCGGGCCGCGGGCTGCGGGGGCCGCGGCATGGGGCGGGCGAGGTCGCGTACGAAGCCCTGCTCGTCGGCGGCGAGCCGGAGCAGCTGGCTGGCGGACAGGGCGGACGGCAGCTCGACGTCACGGACGGCTGCGCGGGCACGGCGCAGCTCGCCCTCCAGGGCGTCGAGATCGCGGTCCCAGGAGGCGACGGCGCGGGCCTCTTCGGGAACCAGGTCGCCGCCGTGCCTCCCGGCGGGGTCGGCCGTCACGGGACGCGGATGCGGCACGGCGCCGCCGGCGCCGGTGGTGGCCTCCCCGGCCCACAGGTCGTCCTCCTCCGGTACGGACGGCCCCCGGGCGGGGGTGTCCCCGCCGGCCCACGGGGCGTCGCCCTCGGGAACGAACCGCCCGGGGGCGGGTACGCCGGCCCCCGCACGGGGGGTCGGCCCGGTTGCGCTCGCAGCGGTGCCGGCTTCGTCGGCCCACGGGTCGTCGCCCTCGGGGAGGGGCTGCTCCCCGGCGGGTACGCCCGCTCCCGCGGCGGGGGTGGCCGGGGTGGGTTCGTCCCCCGCCCCGCCCCTTCCCGAAACCGGGGCGCTGCCCCGGGCCCCGTGGCGGGCGGGCGTGGCCGCGCCGGCCCCGGGCAGGGCCTTGGCCCAGGCCTCGCCCGCCCAGGGGTCGTCGAAGTCCGGCCCGGCGGTGTCGGCCGGGGCGGCGGGGCGCCGGGGTCCCGGGGGTGCCCAGGCCTCGCCCGCCCAGGGGTCGTCGAGGTCCGGGCCGACGCCGTCGGGTGCGTCGGACGCGGTCGGCGTCGCACGCGCCGCGTCGGCGGTGGGCTGTGCGGGGCCCTGGGGCGGCCAGGCTTCGCCGGACCGGGCCGCGGTTCCGGTCCTCGTGCCGGCCGGAGCCGTACCGGGGCCGTCGGCTCGGCCCGAGGCTCCGGGCCGCGTCGTCGCCGAAGGCGCACCGGCGCCGCCGGACGGGGCCTCGGGGGGCCAGGCGTCGTCGGCGGGGTCCGGTTCCCAGGGGTCTTCGGCCGGCCACGGCTCTTCGCAGTCCGGGGGCCAGAGGTACTCGTCCTCCTCCGGGGGCGGGGCCGCGAGGTAGGACTCCACCAGGGCGGCCGCCGCGCGGCGCAGGGTGAGGGAGTACGGGTCGAGCGGGAGGGGCCAGGAGTGGTCCGGGGTGGATTCGCCGGACAGCGCCGGGTTCTCGGCGGTGGGGTCGGGCTCGTCCGCCCAGGCCTCGATCTCGCCGAAACCGGCCGCGCAGTGCTCGTACAGGGCTTCGAGGAACGGCGACGGGCCGCGGCGCTTCTTCTGGCTGGGGCCCCACCAGTGGCCGGAGGCCAGCAGCAGGGACCGCGGCCGGGTGAAGGTCACGTAGCCGAGGCGGAGCTCCTCCACCGACTTGTGGTCCTTGAGCGCGGTCTTGAAGGCCTTCAGGCCCGCCGAGGTCCAGGCGGGGTCCCCGGGCAGGGTGGGGGCGTCGCCGCGCAGCGCGTACGGGAGCACCTTCGCGTACGAGGTCCAGGCCTCCGGCGGCTTCTCCTTCGGGAAGCCGCCGGCGCACAGGTCCGGGACCACGACCACGTCCCACTCCAGACCCTTGGACTTGTGGGCGGTGAGCACCTTGACCGTGTTCTCGCCGCCGGGCAGCGCGTGGTCCAGGCCCTTCTCGTACTGGGCGGCCGTGCGCAGGAAGGCCAGGAAGGCCAGCAGCGTGGCCTCGCCGTCCAGGGCGGCGAAACCGGCCGCCACGTCCATGAAGTTCGACAGGGTCTCGCGGCGGCGGGCCGCCAGCGCGTGCGGGGAGGCCGACAGCTCCACCTCCAGGCCGGTGGCGGTCAGCACCCGGTGCAGGACGTCCATCAGCGGGTCGGCGAGGGAGCGCCGCAGGTCGCGCAGTTCCTGGGCGAGGTGCGCGAAGCGGATCCGGGCCTCCGCCGAGAAGGGGAGGTCGTCCGGGGCCTGTCCGGCGCCGTCGAGGAAGGTCTCCAGGGCGTCGGCCAGCGACACGATCTCGGCCGGGTCCACGCCCTCCACGGCCGCCGCGAGCCGTTCGTCCGGGTCCGCCCCGGCGGGTGCCCGGCTCACCAGCTGCCGCGCCCGGCGGCCCAGCAGGGCCAGGTCGCGCGCGCCGATCCGCCAGCGCGGGCCGATCAGGAGCCGGACCAGGGAGGCGTTGGCGCCGGGGTCCTGGAGGACCTCGCAGACGGCGACGAGGTCGGCGACCTCGGGCAGGTGCAGCAGCCCGGAGAGGCCGACGACCTCCACCGGAACGTCCCGGTCCACCAGCACGGCCTGGATCTGTGCGAAATCCCCGGCGGAGCGGCACAGTACGGCGATCTCGCGCGGCTCCGTCCCGGTGTGGACCAGGTGGGCGACGGAGTCGGCGAGCCAGTCGAGCTCCTGCGCGTGGGTCTCCAGCAGGGCGCAGCGGACCTGCCCGGCGGCCTCCGCCCCCGGCGCCGGGCGCAGTGCCTCGACGCCCTCGTGCATGGCGCGCAGCGGGGCGGCGAGTCCGTTGGCCAGGTCCAGCAGGCGGCCGCCGCTGCGCCGGTTCTCGCTGAGGGAGAGCCGGGTGGCCGGGCTTCCGTCGGCGTGCGGGAAGTGCTCCGGGAAGTCGTCGAGGTTGGCGACGGAGGCGCCGCGCCAGCCGTAGATGGCCTGGCAGGGGTCGCCGACGGCGGTCACGGCGTGGCCGGAGCCCGCGCCGAAGAGTCCGGACAGCAGCAGCCGCTGCGCGACGGAGGTGTCCTGGTACTCGTCGAGCAGGACCACCCGGAACTCCTCGCGCAGCAGCGCCCCCACCTCGGGCCGGGTGGTGGCGAGCTGCGCGGAGAGGGCTATCTGGTCGCTGAAGTCGAAGAGGTCGCGGGAGCGTTTGGCGGCGCGGTAGCGGACGACCAGTTCCAGCAGTTCGAGGCGGCCGCGCACGGCCTCCGGGACCTTGCGGAGGTCCTCGTTGGTGAGCTTGGTGCCGGCGAGCGCGTCCAGCAGGTCGGTGTCGTACAGGCGCAGCCGCTCGGGCTCGACCAGGTGCTCGGAGAGTTCCCCGTCGAGCGCGAGGAGGTCACCGACGAGGGCGGGGACCGATTTGGTGAGCGAGGGGTACGGGCCGGGGGCCTCGCGCAGCACCTTCGCGGCGAGCTGGAAGCGGGTGGCGTCGGCGAGCAGCCGGGAGCTGGGCTCCAGCCCGATGCGCAGGCCGTGGTCCTTCAGGAGCTGTCCGGCGAAGGCGTGGTAGGTGGAGATGCGGGGCTCGCCGCCGGCCGCGTCCGCGTCGGCCGGGGAGGGGTCCGGGTCGGTGATGCCGGCCCGCGCGAGGGCCTTGCGTACGCGCTCGGACAGTTCACCGGCGGCCTTGTTGGTGAAGGTCAGGCCGAGCACCTGCTCGGGCGCGACCGCACCCGTACCGACGAGCCAGACGACGCGGGCGGCCATGACGGTGGTCTTGCCGGAGCCGGCGCCCGCGACGACGACCTGCGGGGCGGGAGGGGCGGTGACACAGGCCATCTGCTCGGGCGTGAAAGGGATCCCGAGGAGCTCCTTGAGCTGCTCGGGGTCGGAGAGGGCGGGCGGACGCGCGGGCACGTAAAAAGGCTAGCCGCCCCCACCGACAGCCCTGACCGGCAAGACACCCCCCAGCGCTCCGGCTGCCGGGTTCACTCGACGGTCTGGCGGCCCTCCGGGCGGGCGCTGCACGAGCTGCGGAAGGAGCAGTGGTCGCAGTGGCGGCCCGCGGCGGGCGCGAACCGCTCGTCCAGGACCCGGCCCGCGGCGGTGGCCAGCAGGTCGCCGACCCACTCCCCGTCGAGCGGCTGCTGGGCCTGCACCTTGGGCACCGCGTCGCCGCCCTCGCGGATCGCGGCGCCCTGGCGGAGCTGGACGAGCTCGGCGCCGCCGGGCTCGGGGCGCAGGCCGTCGAAGACCTCGTCGACGGCTCCCTCGCGCACGGCGAGCTGGTAGACGGCGAGCTGGGGGTGGCGGGCCACCTCGTCCTTGGTGGGCGCGGACTTGCCGGTCTTGAAGTCGACCACGTACGCACGCCCCTGCGGGTCCGATTCGACCCGGTCCATGGAGCCCCGGATGCGGACGGCGACCTCGCCGGCTTCGAGTGTGACGTCGAACTCGTGCTCCGTGGCCACGGCCTCGCGGCCGCCGCGGTCGGTGGTGTGCCAGCGCAGGAAGCGCTCCAGTGCGGCGCGGGCGTTGTCCTTCTCCTGGCGGGACTTCCAGGGGGCGTCGAAGGCGAGGGCGTCCCACACCGAGTCGAGGCGTTCCATGAGGACGGCCAGGTCGGCGGGGGTACGGCCGGAGGCGACCTCGTCGGCGAGGACGTGGACGACGTTGCCGAAGCCCTGCGCGGCGGTGGAGGGGGTGTCGGCCTTGACCTCGCGGCCGAGGAACCACTGGAGGGAGCAGGTGTTGGCGAGCTGCTCCAGGGCGCTGCCGGACAGGGCGACGGGCCGGTCCCGGTCGCGGAGGGGGACGCTGCTGCGGGTGGGCTCGTACAGGCCCCACCAGCGCTGCGGGTGGGCGGCGGGGACCAGGGGGCGGTCCTCGTCGTCGGTGAGCGCGGCGAGGCGGGCGAGGCGGCGGGCGGCCGCGTCGCGCAGGGCGGGCGAGGCGTCGGGGTCGACGGTGGTGGCGCGCAGCTCGGCGACGAGCGCGGCGACGGCGAGGGGGCGGCGGGGGCGGCCGGTGACGTCGCGCGGGGGGACGCCGAGCTCGGTGAGGAAGCGGGAGGGCTGGTCACCGTCGTCGGCGGGGGCCTTGACGGCGGTGACGACGAGGCGGTCGCGGGCGCGGGTGGCGGCGACGTAGAAGAGCCGGCGTTCCTCGGCGAGCAGGGCGCCGGGGGTGAGGGGCTCGGCGAGGCCGTCGCGGCCGATGCGGTCGGCCTCCAGGAGGGAGCCGCGGCGGCGGAGGTCGGGCCACAGGCCCTCCTGGACGCCGGCGACGACGACGAGGGACCACTCCAGGCCCTTGGAGCGGTGGGCGGTCATCAGGCGGACGGCGTCGGAGCGGGTGGCGCGGGCCGTCAACGTGTCGGCGGCGATGTCCTCCGCCTCCAGTTGTTCGAGGAAGTTGAGCGCGCCGCGGCCGCCGGTGCGCTCCTCGGCGCGGGCGGCGGTGTCGAAGAGGGCGCAGACCGCGTCGAGGTCGCGGTCGGCGTTGCGGCCGGCCGCGCCGCCGCGGCGGGCGCTGCGCTCCAGCCGCTGCGGCCAGGGGGTGCCGTCCCAGAGGACCCAGAGGGCCTCCTCGGCGGTGCCGCCGCCCTGGAGCAGTTCGCGGGCCTTGCGCAGGAGCAGGCCGAGGCGTTGCGCGCCGCGGGCGTAGGCGGGGTCGTGCGCGGTGAGCCGCTCGGGCTCGGCGAGGGCGCGGGCGAGCAGTACGTCGGAGGGCGCGGGCACCTTGACGCCTGCGGCGCGCTCCTCGTCACGCAGGGCGCGGCCGAGGCGCCGCAGGTCGGCGGCGTCCATCCCGCCGAGGGGGGAGGCGAGCAGGGTGAGGGCGGCCTCTACGGTGACGCCTCCGGGTGGGTCGGCGAAGTCCTCGGGGCCCGGCCCCGGCCCCGCTTCGGCGGCGTCGGGCTCGCCTCCGGCGGGGGACCGTTCGCCTCCGGCGCGGTCAGCGGAGCCCGGCTCGCCTGCGTCGGCGGAGCCGGTGGGTGCCTCGGGGCTCGGCCCCGCACCCGGCTCGCCCACGGCGCCGGCCGACGCCGGGACGCCGACGGAACCGGCGTGCGGCCCGGGGGCCGCTCCGGGGGCGACTGCGTCGGCCTGGTCCTGCGGACCGGACTCGGCGGCCGGTGGCGTTCCGGCGGAGCCGGTCGGTGCCTCGGGGCTCGGCCCCGCACCCGGCTCGCCCACGGCGCCGGCCGACGCCGGGACGCCGACGGAGCGGGCGTGCGGCCCGGGGGCGACTGCGTCGGCCTGGTCCTGCGGACCGGACTCGGCGGCCGGGGACGTGCCCTTGGGGACGTCGGCCGGCGTCGGGACGTCGGAGTGCGCCGTATCGGCGGCAGGCGGCAGCGGCGGGTCCGCTTCGGTGGAATCGGCCGGGACGGCCGGGACCGGGTCGGCGGTGGCGGAGGTGGCCGAGACGCGGAGGGCCGTCAGGAGGGGGGAGACCGCCGGTTCGTGGCGCAGGGGGGTGTCCGCGCCGTCCGTCTCGACCGGGACTCCCGCCGAGATCAGGGCGCGGCGCATCGCCGGGAGGGTGCGGCCGCCCGCGCGGACCAGGACGGCCATGTCCTGCCAGGGCACCCCGTCCTCCAGGTGGGCCCGCCGCAGGATGTCGGCGATGTTGTCCAGCTCGGCACCCGCCGTCGGGTACGTGAAGACCTCCACCCGCCCGCCCTCCCGCACCGGCGCGAGATTCCGGTGGGCGCGGACCGCCTCGGCCGGCAGTCGCGGGACCGGCATCCGGGCGGTGAGCAGCCGGGTGGCCGCCAGCAGGGCCGCCCCCGAGCGGCGGCCGACGGTGAGGGCCTTGACCCGCGCGCCGGGGAAGGCCGAGTCGAAGTCCAGGACGTTGTTGATGTCGGCGCCGCGGAAGGCGTAGATCGACTGGTCGGGATCGCCGAAGGCGACCAGCGTGCCGCCCGGGCCGGTCAGGGCGCGCAGCAGCCGCAGCTGCGAGGCGTCCGTGTCCTGGTACTCGTCGACGAAGATCGCGTCGTAGGCGGTGGCGAGGGACGGCGTGCGTTCCGCGAGGAGCACCGCCCGGTGCAGGAGTTCCGCGTAGTCCAGCGTGCCCTGCATGTCGAGGACGTCGAGGTACTCGGAGAGGAAGGCCGCCGCCGCCTTCCAGTCCGGGCGGCCGATGCGGTCGGCGAAGGAGGAGAGGGCCTGCGGCCCGAGGCCCAGTTCGCGGGCGCGGGCGAGCACCGCCCGGACCTCGTCGGCGAACCCGCGCGTGGTCAGCGCGGCCCGCAGGTCGTCCGGCCAGCGGATGGAGCGGATCCGGCGCTGGCCCTCCAGGAGGGTGCGGACCATCACGTCCTGCTCGGGGCCGGACAGCAGCCGCAGCGGGTCGGCGAAGAGGTCGGTGTCCTGGTGGGCGCGGACGAGTCCGTAGCAGAAGGAGTGGAAGGTGGTGGCCTGTGGAGCGCGCGCGCCGCCGAGGCGCAGGGCGGCCCGGTCGCGCAGCTCCACCGCCGCCTTGCGGCTGAAGGTGAGGATGAGGATCCGGGCGGGGTCGGTGCCCGCTTCCACCCGGGCGGTGACGGCTTCGACCAGCGTGGTCGTCTTCCCGGTGCCCGGTCCGGCGAGGACCAGCAGTGGTCCGCCGGTGTGGTCAACCACCGACCGCTGCGCTGCGTCCAGCACAGGGGGATCCACCCGTTCCGGCCCGGTGCGCACGAGGCGGTACGCGTCGGGGGTCCGCGTACGCCGCCGTTCGGCGCGGTGGCTTTCGGAGGAAGAGGTGATCACGTGGGGTGCCGGTCCTGGTGGGTCTGCGGGTGTTGCCGTGACGGCTCGCGGAGAAGCCGAAGAGGCAACGCTACGGCAACCGGCCGACGCCGCGCAGTCCCCCCGGGTACCCCGGACGGGCGTTCGGGCCGTCGCCCGATCGCCCGTCCGGGCCGCGCATGGCCGAAGCTGTCAGGTGTGAGCCTCGTCGCGTGTGCCGTCCTGTCCGGGGGACCCGTCCCAGCGCGCCCGGCGCATGTCCAGCCGCGGCTCGCCGCCCGCCGTCAGGCGCAGCGGAGTGGCCTCGGTCCGGTAGTGCTCCAGGGCGCGCACCTCGTGGCCGGGCAGCGGCAGGCCGTCCGCCCGCACCACGCGCCACCAGGGCACGGCTCCCCCGTACAGGGCCATGACACGCCCGACTTGGCGCGGTCCTCCCTCGCCGAGCCACTCGGCGACGTCCCCGTATGTCATCACCCGGCCGGGCGGAATACGCTCGGCCACCTCCAGTACGCGCTCCGCGTACGCGGGCAGCTCCTCACTCATTCAGCACATGGTGCAGTACGTCGGCCGCGCTCCGGCGGAGGTCTCGCTTCCGCACCGGCGCGCACCCTGATGCCCCGCTGGCCCGTCGGTCCGTGCCACCATCTTCCGGGCGGTGACTGGTGATACGTGATCAAGAAGAGACGGATGTGACGACGAAGGAGCAGGGTGTGAGCCCTCCGGACGGCGCGGCGACCGACGACGGCGCACGCCCTGACGACGGCCGCGCCGCCCGCCCCGAACCCGTCCCCGAGCCCCGTCCGGAGCCCCCGCGCCCCGGCGGCCGGACCGACCGCGCAGGCAAGGCCGAGGCAGCCGATGCCGCCAAGGCCAAAACCGACGAGGCCAAGGCCGACGTGACCAAGGCCGGCGAAGCCAAGGCCGAGGCAGCCGATGCCAAGGCCGCCAGGGCCCGGGCCAAGGCCACCGCGGCCACCGCGGGCCCGCACGGTCACGCCGCCACGGACGCCGACCGGGTCGAGGTCGACGAACCGCTGCTCGCCGCCCGCGTGCACCGGCCGTCCGACCTCGTACGCCTGCTCGTCGGCATCCTCGGCATCGCCGTCCTCCTCGGCATCGCCGCCTTCGCCCACGGCACCACCGTGGGTCTGGAGGAGGACATCAGCAAGGGCACCGGCCAGGCGCCCGCCCTGCTGATCAAGGTCGCCGCGCTGGTGTCCAGCATCGCGGTGCTGCTGCTGCCCGTCGCCTTCGCCATCGAGCGGCTGATCAAACGCGACGGGCTGCGCATCGCCGACGGCGTGCTCGCGGCCGTCCTCGCGCACGGCGTCACCCTCGCCACCGATCTGTGGGTCTCGCAGGCCGCCCCCGAGACCATCCAGGACGCCCTCACCCGCCCCGCGGCCGGCGGGACGCTGACCGACCCGGTCCACGGCTACCTCGCGCCCGTCATCGCGTACATGACCGCGGTCGGGATGACCCGCAGACCCCACTGGCGGGTCGCCCTGTGGATGGTCCTGCTGCTCAACGCCTTCGCCATGCTGGTCAACGGCTACACCACCCCCTTCTCGATCATCCTCACCGTGCTGATCGGCTGGAGCGTCGCCTACGGCACCCTGTACGCCGTCGGCTCGCCCAACGTGCGCCCCACCGGGCAGCACCTCCTCGCCGGACTGCGCCGGGTCGGCTTCCAGCCGGTCAGCGCGATGCGCGCGGAGATGCCCGAGGGCTCCGAGCCCTCCGAGGCCAACGACCGGGGCCGCCGCTACCACGTGACCCTGGAGGACGGGCCGCCGCTCGACGTCACGATCGTCGACCGCGAGCAGCAGGCCCACGGCTTCTTCTACCGGGTATGGCGCCGGCTCACCCTGCGGGGCATCACCACCGGGCGCAGCCTGCAGTCGCTGCGCCAGGCGCTGGAGCAGGAGGCGCTCCTCGCGTACGCGGCCATCGCGGCCGGGGCGAACGCGCCGAAGCTGATCGCCACCTCCGAGCTCGGTCCGGACGCGGTGATGCTCGTGTACGAGCACCTGGACGTCCGGGCCCTCGACGCGCTCGCCGACGAGGAGATCACCGACGAGCTGATCCACCACACGTGGAAGCAGGTACGGGCCCTCCAGTCGCGGCGGATCGCACACCGCCGGCTCACCGGCGACGCCCTTGTGGTGGATCGTTCCGGCAACGTCATCCTGACCGACCTGCGCGGCGGCGAGATCGCCGCCGGCGACCTGGTGCTCCGGATGGACATCGCCCAGCTGCTGACCACGCTCGGCCTGCGGGTCGGCGCCGAGCGCGCGGTGACCTCGGCCGTGTCGGTGCTCGGCCCGGACGCGGTGGCGGACTGTCTGCCGCTGCTCCAGCCGATCGCGCTGAGCCGTTCCACCCGGGCGACGCTGCGCAAGCTGGCCCGGGAGCGGGCGGAGCGGCAGCGGGAGGCCGTACTGGAGTCCTCGCGGGCGGCGAAGGCGGCGCGCGAGGCGGAGTCCGCGGCCTCCGCGACCCCGGTCTCCGCCTCGGCCGCCGCCGACCGCAAGGCCGAGAAGAAGGCCCTGGAGGATGCGCTGGACGGGGCCCGCGAGGAGGATCTGCTGACCCAGATCCGCCACCAGGTGCTGCTGATCCGGCCGCAGGCGCCGGTGGAGCCGGCCCGGCTGGAGCGGATCCGGCCGCGCACGCTGGTCTCGTTCATCGCGGGCGCGTTCGGTGCGTACTTCCTGCTCACGCAGCTCGCCCATGTGGACTTCGCGACCATCATCGCCGAGGCGCAGTGGGGCTGGGTCGGGGCGGCGCTGGCCTTCTCGGCGCTGACGTACTTCGCGGCGGCGATGAGCCTGCTGGGCTTCGTGCCCGAGCGGGTGTCGTTCCTGCGGACGGTGGTCGCGCAGGTGGCCGGGTCGTTCGTGAAGCTGGTGGCCCCGGCGGCCGTCGGCGGTGTCGCGCTGAACACGCGGTTCCTGCAGCGGGCCGGGGTCCGGCCGGGGCTGGCGGTCGCGAGCGTGGGCGCCTCCCAGCTGTTCGGGCTGGCCAGCCACATCGTGCTGCTGCTGTCCTTCGGCTATCTGACCGGGACCGAGAAGACCCCGGAGATGACCCCGTCGCGGGCGGTCATCGCGGGTCTGCTGACGGTGGCCGTCCTGGTGCTGGTGGTGACGGCCGTCCCGTTCATGCGGAAGTTCGTGGTGACACGGGTCCGGGCGCTGTTCGCGGGCGTGGTGCCGCGCATGCTGGACGTGCTCCAGCGGCCGAAGAAGCTGGTGACCGGCATCGGCGGGATGCTGCTGCTGACGGGCTGCTTCGTGATGTGCCTGGACGCGTCGATCCGCGCGTTCGGGGGCGGCGAGGCCATCAGCTACGCGAGCATCGCGGTGGTGTTCCTGGCGGGCAACGCGCTGGGTTCGGCGGCGCCGACGCCGGGCGGTATGGGCGCGGTGGAGACCACGCTGACCCTCGGGCTGATCGCGGCGGGTCTGGAGAAGGAGGTCGCGATCTCGGCGGTGCTGCTGTTCCGCCTGATGACCTTCTGGCTGCCGGTGCTGCCGGGGTGGATCTCGTTCAACTTCCTGACCCGCAAGGAAGCCATCTAGCCTCCGGCCCGGTCGGCGGATTCGGCTCCGGCCCGCGGCCGCGGCCGCGGCACCGGCACCGGCACCGGCACCGGGGCGCTCCCGTACCCGCTACGGCGCTTCGCGCCCGCGCCTCGAACGCCGGCGTGGCTGGAGGTTCCGGCCGGCGGGGGCGATGTCCGAGGCGGGTGGCAGCATGCGTCCATGAGTGAAGACCTGGACAGCCGTTGCCCGTTCGACGATCCGGCCGCGGTGCTGCGCGCGGACCGGGCGGCCCTGCGGGGCGGGTCCGCCGGTGAAGGGGGCATCGGGCGGGAGGTGTTCACGCAGGCCGAGGCCGTCTTCGGGCGGGCCGACGTGGGGCGGGCGGAGTTCGCCTCCTGGCTGCACTTCGCCGCGACCGTGCTCGGGCACCACGACTACGCCGCCCGCGTCGCCGAAGCCGAACCGGGGCTGCCCTGGCGGACGGTGTGGGCCTGGTGGCGGCCCGTCGGCGCCTACGTGGCGGAGCCGAACCTCAGCGGGGACCACACCGCCGAGGTGTACGACCTCGACGGGGGCGCGGCCGTGAAGGTGTGGGCCCTGTGGTGCGAGGACGCCTGGTTCGACCTGGACACGGGACGCCGGCTGCCCGCACCGGCCGACGGCGGGGCCGTCGAGCGGGACGAGGAGGAGCCGGACGGCCCGTGGCTGTTCGACCCGGACAAGGAGGGCCGGGTGCTGAACTGCCCCGGCACCTGGGAGGAGCCGGTCCTGCTCGGCGGCGGCCGCTACCTGTACGCGGAGGCGCGCGGGGTCGTGGTGGTGGAGGAGAACACCGCGGCGCTCGCCGACTGGCCCCGGGGCGGCGCCGACGCCTCCTCCTGGGACTCCGCCGAGGACATCCCGTGGTTCCGCCCGGGCACGCGCGGCTCCGGTCCGCTCACCGCGGCCGGACTCGCCCGGACCTTCGGCGACGCCTGGGTCACCCGCGTCCCCGGCGAGGAGCTCCCGGACGCGCTGGAGCACCCGGCGACCCGGGAGTTCCTGAGCGGGGTCGGGCTGCCGCGCCACTGGGCCGCGGGCGTCAGCTCGTTCGAGGTCGCCCCGGAGTTGCTGCGGCCGCTGACCGCGCGGGCCCCGGAGGCGGGCGACGAGGACCTCCTGCACCTCGGGACCTTCGACTTCGGGTACACGGCCCCGGGCCTGGTCGGCGTCCACCGCGTCACCGGAGCGGTCCACATGTACCAGGAGACCGTCATCCCGCTGGCCCGGGACGTGGCGGCCTTCGTCGGGTTCCTCGACGGCGTGCGCCGGTACATGGGCGCCTGCTGGTCCGCGTACCCGGCCGAGGACGGCGTCGGGGCCTTCCTCGAAGCGATGCAAGCCCTCGATCCCGGGGCGCTGGCCGACGGCTCGCCCGCCGCCGAGACCTGGGGGCACCTGTTCGCCGCGATCACGGAGCTGAGCGTGTACGGCTACTGACCTGCGGGCGGGCACGCCCCCCGTTCGGGTCAGCGCACGGGCGGGGTCGGGACGGGGCGCACAGGATGGGGGCATGCCGACACACGCCTGGCGGGTCACCGCCGCCGCCACGCTCGCCGCCGGGCTGCTCGCCACGGCCGCCTGTTCCGGGGACGGCGACGGGAAGAAGACGACGGCCGACGGCTCCCCGGAGGTCAAGCCCCTGAAATGGGGCGACTGCGAGGCCCCGACGGCCGCGCAGGGCGGTGGTCAGGCCCCGCCCAAGGACTGGCAGTGCGCCACCCTCGACGTCCCGCTCGACTACGCGAAGCCCGAGGGCAAGACGATCCCGATCGCCCTGATCCGGGCCAAGGCGCGGGACCAGAAGAACCGGCTGGGCTCACTGGTCTTCAACTTCGGCGGCCCGGGCGGCTCCGGGATCAGCACGCTGCCGGGCTCCGCGAAGGAGTACGAGGCCCTGCGCGCCCGGTACGACCTGGTGAGCTTCGACCCGCGCGGAGTGGGCGGCAGCGACCCGGTCCTGTGCCAGAACGACAAGCAGCTGGACCAGTACTTCGCCGAGGACTCCTCCCCCGAGACCCCGGAGGAGGAGAAGGCCTTCATCGAGAACATCCGGAAGTACCAGGAGGCCTGCAAGAAGAACGCCGCCGAGCTGCTCCCCCACGTCGGCACGGAGAACGCCGCCCGCGACCTGGACCGCATCCGCCAGGCCCTCGGCGACGAGAAGCTGAACTACTTCGGCATCTCCTACGGCACCGAGCTCGGCGGGGTCTACGCCCACCTCTTCCCCAAGAACGTCGGCCGGGCCGTCTTCGACGCCGTCGTCGACCCGACCAAGACCGCCGAGGGGAGCGCCCTGGGCCAGGCCAAGGGCTTCCAGCTCGCCCTCGGCAACTTCGCGCAGGACTGCGTGGACCGCGGTGACGAGTGCCGGCTCCAGGGCAGCACGCCCAAGGAGATCGAGGCCAACATCATCAAGCTGCAGAAGGCGCTGGCCGCCAAGCCCATCCCGGGCATCGGGGGCCGGATGCTCACCGAGACCCAGGCGACCAACGGCATCGCGCAGGCCCTGTACTCGAAGGAGCTGTGGCCGCTGCTGGAACAGGGCCTCGACGAGGCGGAGGGCGGCCAGGGACAACTGCTGATGGCCCTGTCCGATGCGCTCAACGGCCGTGACCAGCAAGGGCGTTACAGCAACATCGGCGCCGCCAACACCGCCATCAACTGTGTGGACGACAAGGAGCGCTACACCCTGGAGCAGACGAAGGCCAAGCTCGCGGAGTTCCGCGCCGCCTCGCCGGTCTTCGGGGACCTCCTCGGCTGGGCCATGATGTCGTGCACCGGCTGGCCGGTCCCCGGCACCTGGGAGACCCCCGACGTCTCGGCGCCCGGCTCCGACCCGATCCTGGTGATCGGCAACACCGGCGACCCGGCCACCCCGTACGAGGGCGCCCGCAACATGGTGGAGCGGCTCGGCCCGGGCGTGGGCGTGGAACTCACCTACAAGGGCGAGGGGCACGGCGCGTACAACAGCGGCGACCCGTGCGTGCAGAAGGCGGTCGACACCTATCTGCTGGACGGGAAGGCGCCGGCCACGGGCACCGTCTGCACCGCGGCCCCGGACCCGACGCCGCCGCCCGAGGCGCCGGAGTCGTCGGCCGCCTGATCCGGTCCGCAGGACGAGACGCCGAAGGGGCCGTACCCCGAACACGAGGTACGGCCCCTTCGGGCGACTGCTGGTGGACCGGCCCGGTGGACCGGCCCAGTAGACCGGCCTAGTAGACCGGCTTCTCGGGCTCGATCTGGTGGACCCAGCCGATCACGCCGCCGCCGACGTGCACCGCGTCCGCGAAACCGGCGGACTTCAGGACCGCGAGGACTTCCGCACTGCGGACACCCGTCTTGCAGTGCAGGACGATGCGCTTGTCCTGCGGCAGGTCCTGGAGGGCGGTGCCCATCAGGAACTCGCCCTTGGGGATCAGCTTCGCGCCGGGGATCGAGACGATCTCGTACTCGTTCTTCTCGCGGACGTCGATGATCTCGATGGGCTCGTCGGTGTCGATCCACTCCTTGAGCTGCTTCGGAGTGATCGTCGAACCGGCGGCCGCCTCCTGGGCCTCCTCCGACACGACGCCGCAGAAGGCCTCGTAGTCGATGAGCTCGGTGACGGTCGCGTTCGGACCGCAGACCGCGCAGTCGGGGTCCTTGCGGACCTTGACCTGGCGGTACTGCATCTCCAGGGCGTCGTAGATCATCAGGCGGCCGACCAGCGGCTCGCCGACACCCGTGAGGACCTTGATGGCCTCGGTGACCTGGATCGACCCGATGGACGCGCAGAGCACGCCCAGCACGCCGCCCTCGGCGCAGCTCGGGACCATGCCCGGCGGCGGGGGCTCCGGGTAGAGGCAGCGGTAGCACGGGCCGTGCTCGGACCAGAAGACCGAGGCCTGGCCGTCGAAGCGGTAGATCGAGCCCCACACGTACGGCTTGTTCAGCAGCACGCAGGCGTCGTTCACCAGGTAGCGCGTGGCGAAGTTGTCCGTGCCGTCGACGATGAGGTCGTACTGGCTGAAGATCTCCATCACGTTCTCGGCTTCGAGCCGCTCTTCGTGAAGGACCACGTTCACGTACGGGTTGATGCCCAGCACGCTGTCGCGGGCCGACTCGGCCTTGGAACGGCCGATGTCCGCCTGACTGTGGATGATCTGGCGCTGCAGGTTCGACTCGTCGACCTCGTCGAACTCCACGATGCCCAGCGTGCCGACACCGGCCGCGGCGAGGTACATGAGGGCGGGCGAACCGAGACCGCCGGCACCCACGGCCAGCACCTTGGCGTTCTTCAGGCGCTTCTGGCCGTCCATCCCGACATCCGGGATGATCAGGTGCCGCGAATACCGACGGACCTCGTCAACGGTGAGCTCAGCTGCTGGCTCGACCAGCGGTGGCAGCGACACGGGCACTCCGAAGATGGGAGCATCCCCGCAGGTGCAGGGAGCAGACTGATGGTTGTTCTCCCAGTAACACTGCCACGCCCGTCTTCATTCCAAGACACCTGTCCCGATCCTTGAGACGATTTCGTCCCAGTACGCGGGCATTGAGGCCCACGGGTCGCTGCCGTGCGTCCCCAGCCGGTCGGTGAACCAGATCGTGCCCGCCCCCTGCCAGCGGGCGATCCGCATCGCCTCCTCCAGATGCGCGCGCGGCACCCCGTGGACGAGGTGGCAGAACCGCTCCGCCGGATGGTCCGCGGTCCACTCGGCCACCTGCGACCAGCGGTAGTCGGACCAGGCCCCGGAGAAGGTGACCAGCTGGTCGGCGGCCTCCGCATAGCCCTCGTACGGGTGCGTGCCGTGCCCGAGCACGATCCGCAGGTCCTCGCCGAGGCCCCGCAGGGAGTCCACGACCCGGCTCACCGAGGCCAGTTCCGCCTTGCCGGCCGGGGCACCGGCCAGGTAGAAACCGCCGACCCCGTACCAGTCGCGGAAGCGGTGGGCGTCGGAGACCAGCTCCCCGAAGGACCGCGATCCGTCCCGCATCGCGAGATGGCCGAGGATCATGCCGCCCGCGCGGCGCAGCTTCGCGGCCGCTTCCGTGCAGTGCGGATCGGGCCGCCCGCCCGGGCCGTCCGCGATGTTGAGCACGGCCCAGTGCAGCGGGGTGCCGGGGCGGGTGAGCTCGGCCCACTCGACGGGGGCGAGGAGCGGGTGCGCGTAGCCGGGGATGCCGAGGCCGAGGCGGCCGGCCTCGGTCGCGGCGGCGGTCATGGCCCCGGGC
The DNA here is from genome assembly GCF_042894785.1 of Streptomyces sp. NPDC001502. NCBI lineage: Bacteria > Bacillati > Actinomycetota > Actinomycetes > Kitasatosporales > Streptomycetaceae > Streptomyces > Streptomyces sp. NPDC001502. Next base: position 114,631 of record NZ_JBIAVW010000004.1, on the reverse strand, counting down.
GGCGTCGTCAGATGCGGCACGCCGCCTCCATCCAGATGTCCGCGAGGGATTCCTCCAGGCCGATCCGGGGCCGCCAGCCGAGCCGGTCCCGGGCGGTACGGACATCCGCCTGCTGCCAGGCTCCGCAGCCGTCCGGGTAGGGGTACGGCTGGGGGGCCGCGGCGGCCATCTGTTCGGCGGTGGCCTCGGAGCGCGGGGAGCCGATGGTGGCCAGTCCGGCCGGGCGGCCGGGGTGCCCGTGCGTCTGCTGGGGTCCGCCGTGCGGGACGTCCAGCTCGTGCAGCGCGCCCCCGTACCCGGCGACCCGGGCCAGGACCGCGGCCGCGTCGCGCAGCCGGACCGCACGTCCGGTGCCGATGTTGACCACGCCCTGGGCGGCGGAGAGCGAGGCGGCGTGCACGGCCCGCGCCACGTCCCGTACGTCGACGAAGTCGCGCTGCACGCCGAGGCCGCTGAGCTTCAGCTCGCCGTCGCCCGCCTGCATCGCGCGGCGCATGGCCTCGGCGAGCCGGCCGAGCGGGGATCCGGCGGGGGTGCCGGGGCCGACGGGCGAGAAGATCCGCAGCACGACGGCGTCCAGCCCGGAGCCCAGGACCAGCTCGGTGGCGGCCAGTTTGCTCACCCCGTACGGCCCACCCGGTCTCGGCACGGCGTCCTCGGCCGTGGACGATCCGGGCTGACTGGGCCCGTACTCGGCGGCGCAGCCGAGCTGCACCAGGCGTGCCCCGCAGCCGCTGCGGCGCAGCGACTCGCAGATCGTCGCGACGGCGACGGTGTTGTGCCGGGTGAGTTCCCGGGCCCCGCCCCGGGTGGCTCCGGCGCAGTTGATGACGACGCCCGGGTGGACGGCGTCGAGGAAGCGGGTGAGCGCGCCGGGGCTGCCGGTGGCGAGGTCGAAGCGGACGTCGGCATCGTCGCCGCGGCCGAGCGCGGTGAGCTGGACGGCGGGGTCGGCGAGCAGCCGGTCGGCGACGTAGCGGCCGAGGTATCCGTTGGCTCCGATCAGCAGCACCCTCATCGCGTGACCCCTTGGTTGGTTGGCTGGCCGGTCATGTCTTTTTCTCCTTGCGGGCGGATGGACGGATGGGTGGGGCGGGGTACGGGTAAAGCGCCTCGGCGTCGGCTCCGAAGGTCTGGGGACGTCCCGGGGACGTCAGGGCCGCGCATGCGCGGAGGCGCGGGCCAGGGCGAGCACGGCGTGTACGAGGAGTCCGGCCGCGGCGGCGAGGGCCGCCGCCGGGACGGGGACCAGGGCGAGGGCGAGGGCCGCGCCGACGGGTGCGCGGTGGGCTCCGTGCCGCAGCAGGAGCCGGGTCAGGAAGAGCAGCAGCGCGAGGGGCACGGCCACCGGGAGCGGCGTTCCGGCGAGCACGGCGGCCGCGGCGGCGGCCCCGGTGAACAGGGCGACGGCCGCCAGCAGCAGCGGACGCGCCCGGTCGGCGAAGTCCTCCAGGACGCGGCTCCCGTCGAGCCGGGCCCGCGCCCCGGCGGCGAAGGCGACGGCGGCCAGGTGCCCGGGGACGACGGCCAGCGCGAGGCCGACGGCGAGGGCGGTGCCGTGCCGGTACACGGCCCAGCCGGCGACCGCCGCGGCCAGCACGTGCGCGACGTAGGGGAACCGGCCCACGGCGGCCCGCCCGGGCCACACCAGGGCGGCGGCGACTGCGGCCACGGCGGCGGCCCCGGCCCAGGCCTGCCCGGCGGCGGCCGCGGCGCAGGCGAGGGCGCCGGGCAGCAGCGCGTAGCCGAAGCCGCGGAAGGCGGCGGGGCCGGCCGGGACCAGGGCGGGCGCGGCGGCGGTGACCTCCTCGTGGGGGCTGCGCGCGTACAGCTCCTCGGCGAGCGAGAAGACGTCCCGGTGCCGGAACCGCGCGGCGGTGCGGTCGGTGATGCCGTGGGCTTCCAGCCCGGCGGCGATCTCCAGCGGGTCCACGGCGCGTTCGCACAGCGCCCGGTGCCGGTGCAGCAGCGCCTTGACGGGATCCCCGCCGACCCGCCGCCGACCCGGCCGCGCCGCCGGTTCGATTCCAGCCTCGCCGGCGTTTGTGGCGCGGGGGTCCGGGGGCAGCGCCCCCGGCAACGGCGCCGCGCCGGACCGTGCGCCGGAGGGCGGCATCACATCTGCGGCGCCGCTGCCGGGGCTCCGCCCCGGACCCCGCGCCTCAAACGCCGGCGGGGCTTGAATGGCCCCGGGCGAGGCTGAATGGGGCGGCGGGGCCGGAATGGCCGCCGGTGAGGCTGAATTGGGCGGGGCCGTGACTCGGGGGTCGACGGTGGTCATACGGCGGCCTCCGAGGACGACTCCGGGGCAGGAGCCCAGGTCGGGCTGGTCCAGTGGCCCGGCACCCGCGCCTCCGGGGGCCGGGCGAAGGGGATCTCGCCGTCCGGCCGCGCGGAGCCCTTGGCCAGCAGCCGCAGGTAGATCTCCTGGAAGGCGGCCACGTTCTGCTCGACGGTGAAGAGTTCCAGGGCTCGCGCCCGGGCGGCGGCGCCGAGCCGCTGCGCCCGCTCGGGGTCCTGCAGCAGGGACAGGCAGGCCTCGGCGAGCGCCCGGGGATTGCGCGGCGGGACGACGAGCCCGGTGCCCCCGATGACCTCGCAGACCGCGCCCACGTCGGTGGAGACGGTGGCGCGCCCGCAGAGCATCGCCTCGGCGAGCGTGACCGGGAAGCCCTCGATCACGGAGGACAGGACGACGACGCGCCCGGCGCCGTACGCCTCGGCCGTGGTGGGGGCGTCGGGTCCGCCGATCTCCTCGAAGGTGACCGGGTTCTCCCCGACCGTGACCGAGTCGGCGGCCTCGTCGGGGAAGAGCTGGGCGGCCAGGGAACGGCAGTCGGCGAGGTAGCCGGGGGCCATGGCCGTGGCGAAGATCCGCAGCCGGGTGCCGGGCGCGGCCCGGCGGACCTCGGCGAAGGCGTGCAGCAGGGCGATGAGGTCCTTGGCGGGCTCTATCCGGCCGACCCACACCAGGGTGTCGGGGTCCCCGCGGTCCGGGGCCTCGCCGACGGTGGCGAATCGGTCCGCCTCCATCCCGGGATAGACGGTCCGCAGCCGTTCCCGGGTGGCCCCGCACCGCTCCTGCCAGCGGCGGGCGTGCGCGTTCCCGGGGGTCAGGAAGTCGGCCCGGGCGTAGATCTCGGTGGCCAGCCGCAGTTGGAAGGCCGCGAGGAGGGCCCGTACGGCGGGGCGGGTCTCCGGTTCGCCGCGGGTGTCGAGCTGGGACAGGTAGTGGGCCCGGAGCTGGACCCCGTACTCGGTGACCAGCAGCGGGACCCCGAAGAAGCGTTTGGCCAGGAGTCCGGGGAGCGCGGCCACGCCGCCCGCGGCCGCGTGGCAGATGTCGGCCTCGCCGAGACTGCCCCCGGCCTGGGCGTTCTCCCCGTACCAGTCCAGGGACAACGGCCGCAGCATGACCTCTAGTTCGTCCACGAACTGCAGCAGGTCGGCCACCTGCGCGGTCTGTACGGTGCGGGCGGCGCCCGGCGCGCGGCAGGCGGACTCCAGGGCCCGCACCGCGGACTCGGAGCGCAGGGCCGCGTACATCCCGCCCTGTTCGCGGGCGAGTCCGGCGAGCCCGTACAGCCCGGCCGCGAAGGGCTCCGCCTCACCGGCGCAGATCCCGTGGACCAGCTGCTTGAAGCAGTCCACGAACCGTCGGCGCTCCCGCCGGGAGTAGGTCCGCCCGTCGTCGGCGGGGGCCCACAGGGGGGCCGTCCGGACCCGGGTGACGTGCTCGGGCAGTGGCACCCGGGCGCGTTCCTGCTCGGCGCTGCGGCTCAGTGCGTAGATCTCGAACTCGTGCTGCGGGAGCCCGCGCACGAGCCGGTCGCACCACAGCCTCGCCTCTCCCGTCGCATACGGATAACCACCTTCCGTGAGCAGTCCGATCCGCACGAGTGGCACCCCCGATCTCCCGTTCAGGCGGTCGCCGTTCGGTCAGGCGACCCGCCGCGGGAGAACTCAAGCGGATATGCCGAAGGCGCGACGGACGGTTGTCCGTCGCGCCACCGGAAGGGGTGAAGAGTCGTAACTTTCCCGTACGGTTCGCGTTCGAGCACGCTAGAAGTACAGCCTCGGAACCGGCCCGGGCCGGACAGCTCCCCGGCCCGCATGACGGCACCCGGCTACGCGAAGACCTCCTGCCGCGTCCTGCGGCGACCGGCCGCCAGCGCGGGATCCAGCGCCGGTACGGCGGCCAGCAGCTGCCGGGTGTAGGGATGGGCCGGGCGGTCGTACACCTCGTCCACCGGACCCTCCTCGACGATCTCCCCGGCCCGCATGACGGCCACCCGGTCGCTGACCTGCCGGACCACCGCCAGGTCGTGCGCGATGAAGACCAACGCGATGCCCAGCTCCCGCTGGAGCTCCGCCAGCAGGGCGGTCACCTGGGCCTGGGTGGTCACGTCGAGGGCGGAGACCGGTTCGTCGCAGACGATCAGCCGGGGCCGGGGAGCGAGCGCCCGCGCGATGCCCACCCGCTGGCGCTGGCCGCCGCTGAACTCGTGCGGGTAGCGGTCGTAGTGCTCGGCCTCCAGCCCGACGCGCAGCAGCAGCTCCTCCACCCGGGCCCGGACGGCCGCCCCGTCCCGCTCCCCGGCCGCGCGCAGCGGATCGGCGATGGACTCGCCGACGGAACGGCGCGGGTTGAGGGAGGACACCGGGTCCTGGAAGACCATCTGCACACCGCTCGCGATGCCGGTGACTTCGGCGCCGTCCCGGCGCACCTGCCCGGAGCCGGGCTCCAGCAGTCCGACGAGCATCCGCCCGAGCGTGCTCTTGCCGGAGCCGCTCTCGCCGACGATCCCCAGGGTCTCCCCGGCGTGCACGGCGAGGGACACCCCGGCGACGGCGGCGACCTTGCGCCGTCCCCGCCCGAACTCCCGCCGCAGTGAGAAGGCCTCCACGACGGGAGGCACGTCCGCCGATTCCAGCCCGGGCGGGGACGAATCCAGCCCCGCCGGCGTTTGAGGCGCGGAGCCCCGGGAGCGGCGCCGCGCCTGCTCACCCGCGGCCCCCCGCACGGGGCGCGGCCCGTCCAGCCTCGGTACGGCAGCCAGCAAGGCCTTGGTGTACGGCTCCGCCGGTGCGGCCAGTACGGAAGCCACCGGACCCCGCTCGACGGCGGAGCCACCCCGCATGACCAGCACCTCGTCCACGCTCTCCGCCGCCACCCCCACGTCGTGGGTGACCAGCAGCAGCCCGAGCCCGCGCTCCTCGCGCAGCCCGTGCAGCAGGTCGAGGATCTGGGCCTGCACGGTGACGTCCAGTGCGGTGGTCGGCTCGTCGGCGATCAGCAGCTGCGGCTCGCACGCCAACGCCATGGCGATGAGGGCCCGTTGCCGCATGCCGCCGCTGAACTCGTGCGGCCGCGCGCGGGAGCGCCGTGCCGCGTCCGGGATGCCCACCCGGTCGAGCACCTCCACGGCGCGGGCCCGGGCGGCCCGCCGGGAGACGTCCGCGTGGATCCGGTGGACCTCGGCGATCTGGTCGCCGATGGCGTAGTACGGGTCCAGGGAGCTCAGCGGGTCCTGGAAGACCATGGCGGCGGTCCCGCCGCGCAGCCGGCGCAGTTCGGCCGCCGGTGCCGCGGCCACGTCCGTGCCGCCGACCCGGACGGTGCCGCCCAGCCGGGCGCCCGTACCGCGGTGCAGTCCCAGCAGCGCCGCGGCCACGGTGGACTTGCCGCTGCCGGACTCGCCCACGACGCCGAGGGCGTGGCCCGCCTCCAGGGTGAAGGAGATCCCGTCCACGGCGCGTACGTACTCCCCCGCCCCGCCGACCGGGAAGTCGACGACGAGGTCTTTGACCTCCACCAGCGAGTGCGTCATGCGAGGGTCACCCTTCGGTCCGCGGCGGCGTACAGCAGGTCGGCGATCGCGCCCGCGAGGACCACGGCCGTGCCGATCGTGAGGACGACGCCGACGACGACGGGCAGGTCCACGACCCGTACGCCGTCGATGAGGGTCTTGCCGAGGCCGGGGATGCCGAACAGCGACTCCGTGAGCACCGCGCCGCCGATCATCGTGCCGAAGTCGACGGCGCTGAGCGCGATCACGGGGGCCACGGCGCCGCGCACCGCGTGCCGCGTGACCACGGCCCGCTCCCCCACCCCGTAGGCGCGGAAGGTCCGGATGTGATCCTCGGCGAGTGTCTCCAGGGTCGAACTGCGCGTGAGGCGGGCGTACTTGGCGCTCTCGAAGAAGCCGAGGGTCACCCATGGCAGGAGCAGGTTCCAGGCCCACTGCTCGGGGTCCTCGGTCAGCGGCACGTACGTCGGGAACGGCAGCCACTGGAGGTAGGCGCAGACGGTCATGAGCAGCAGCAGCCCCAGGATGAAGACGGGGGTGCCGGTCCCGGCGAGGGTCAGGACGGTCAGGGCCCGCTCGGTGATGCCGCCGCGGCGCAGCGCGGACAGCAGTCCGGTGCCGACGCCGACCACCAGCCAGATCACCAGCGCGCCCAGCGCCAGCGACAGGGTGGCGGGCAGCCGGTCCAGGATCAGCCCGGTGACCTGCCGGTCGTTCTGGTACGAGAATCCCAGGCAGGGTGCGTCGCAGTGCAGGACCAGCCCGGCGCCGCCGGAGTAGTCCCGGCCGGCCAGCAGCCCCTGGAGGAAGTGCAGGTACTGGGTGAGGGCGGATTCGTTCAGCCCGAGCTGTTCGCGGACCTGGGCGATCTGCGCCGGGTTGCAGCGTTCTCCGCAGGCGAGGCGGGCCGGGTCGCCGGGGGCGAGGTAGAAGAGGGCGTAGACGACGACGGACAGGGTGAGCAGCACGAGCAGTGCGCCGCCGGTCCGTTTGAGCACGAAGAGGGTCACGCCGTGCGCTCCTTTCAGGTGCCGACCCGCAGGCGGGAGCCTTCGCGCGGGTCGAGGGCCGTGCGGACGGCGTCGCCCAGCACGGTGGAGGCGAGCACGGTGACGAAGAGCAGCCCGGCGGGGAGCAGGACGTAGGCCGGGTCGGCGCGGAACCAGGTCTGCGCACTGGAGAGCATCTGCCCCCAGGAGGGCGTGGGCGGCTTCACGCCGACGCCGAGGAAGGACAGCGAGGCCTCGGCCACGATGGCGGTGGGCACCTTGATCGCGGCGAAGGTGATGACGGGCGCGGCCAGCGAGGGCAGCAGTTCGCGGCGGGCGATGCCGAACGTGCCCCTGCCCGAGAGGCGGGCGGCGTCGACGAAGTCGAGTCCGCGCAGGGCGAGGGCCTGGGCGCGCACCATGCGGGCGGTGCCGCCCCAGTCGAGCAGTCCGATGATGAGGATCAGCAGCAGCGGCCGGGGGAAGTCGGGCGGGACGACGGCGGTGAGGGCGATACCGATCACCAGCATCGGCAGCGCGATCATCACGTCGGTGAACCGGCCGATGAGCTGGCCCGCGAACCGGCCGCCGAGCGCGGCGGCGAGTCCGACGCCGACCCCGACGAGCGTTTGCACGACGACGGCGCCGAGGGCGACGAGCAGGGAGATCCGCGCCCCGTACAGCAGCCGGGTGAGCAGGTCGCGGCCGGTGCCCGGCTCGACGCCGAGCCAGTGGTCGGCGGAGATCCCGCCGAAGGAGCCGAGCGGTACCCCGCCGCGCGCGGAGTCCACGAGGTCGTCGTGGTACGCGTTCGGGTCCTGGCCGGTGAGCTGGGCGACCAGCGGTGCGGCGAGGGCGAGGAGGACGAGCAGGGCGATGACTCCGGCGGCCGCGAGGGCCGCGGGCCGGCGGCGCAGGCGCCGCCAGACCTGGCGCGCGGTGCCCGCGCCCGGGGCGAGGGCCCCGGGCGCGGGCAGCGGCTGCTGCGGCGCCGGCTGCTTCAGGGCGACGCTCACTTGACGGAGACCTGCGAGATGTCGAGGACGCCGGTCCAGTCGCTGATCACGACGTTCTTGATGTCCTTGCCGACGAGCCGCTTGTAGACCGGGTGGAAGAGCGGCACGTCCAGGGCCTGCTCACCGATCTTCTTGTCGAGTGCGCCCCAGCGCTTGCCGGCGGCCGCGAGGTCGGTCAGCTTGGCGATCTCGTCGATCTCGGCGTTCACGGCCGGGTCGTTCAGCTGGGCGTGGTTGTAGTTGGAGCCGTTGGTCACGATCTGCCGGCCGTCGAAGATCGGCGCGAGGAAGGGGGCGCCGGAGGGCCAGTCGGCGCCCCAGCGGGAGAGGAAGAAGCCGGGGGTGTTCTTGGCGTCCCAGCGCTTCTCGTTGAAGGCGTTGTTCTCCAGGCCTTCCAGCTTGACGGTGATCCCGGCGGCGGCGAGGGCCTGCTGCACGGCGGTGGCGACCTCGGGGCTGGTCTGGCGGTTCTGCGCGGTGGAGTGGGTCAGGGTGACGGTGATTCCGTCGGGGAAGCCGGCCTCCGCCAGCAGCTGCTTGGCCTTGGCCGGGTCGCCGGTCTTGCCCGCCGGGAAGTGGTCGTACGGGGTGAAGCCGAAGGCCTCGCGCTCGGGCAGGAAGGTGGTGGCCGGTTCGGCCAGCGCGGATCCGCCGGCGGCGTTGATCACGCTGGTGCGGTTGATCGCGTGGGAGATGGCCTGGCGCACCTTCGGGTTGTCGAAGGGGGCCACCTTCGGGTTGAAGGCCAGGTAGTTGATGTAGCCGAAGTGGCCGGTGCCGACGCGTGCGGCCAGCTCTTCGTTGTCGCCGATCTGGGCGAGCTCCGCCGGGCCGAGGTTGGTGTCGGTGGTGACGGCGGCGGCGTCGGGGCCGGAGCTGGTGGTCAGGCGCTGGTTGATGACGGCGGCGTCGAGACCGGAGCGGACGTCGATCTTGTCCGGGTAGGCCTTGCGCTCCTCGTCGGTCTTCTCGTCCCAGTGCTCGTTGCGCTCCAGGGTGAGGTGCTCGCCGTCGTTGTCGTTCTTGACGACCTTGTACGGGCCGGAGGAGACGGGGTGCTCCTCGTACTTGACCCCGGTGTCCTTGGCCTTGGGGACGGGTGCGAACTGCGTCTGCGTGGCGACGAAGGGGAACTCGCCCTCGGGCTTGCGGAGTTTGAAGACGATCGTCTTCGGGTCGGGCACGACGATCGAGTCGAGGCCCTTGCCGCCGTCCTTGTACGGGCCCTCGTACGTCTCCCCGCCGACCAGCCAGTCCCGCAGGTAGGGGGCGCCGCCCGACAGCTCGGCGGCGAAGGACCGCTCGATGCCGTACTTGATGTCGGCGGTGGTGATCGGGGTGCCGTCCTCGTACTTCAGCCCGTCCTTGAGCGTGTACGTCCACTCGGTGGCGTCGGCGTTGGGCTTTCCGGTGTCGGTGGCCAGGTCGGGCACGACCTTGGCGCCGGCGGCGCCGTCCTCGCGGTTGCGGGTGGTCAGCGTGCGGAAGACCAGCGAGGGAACGTTTCCGCCGCCCGAGGTGTAGAGCCGGGCCGGGTCGAAGTCGCTCTGCGGCTCGGAGTTGAGGACGGTCAGGGTGCCGCCGTTCTGCGGCGCGCCCGCGGCGCCCGGCTTGTCGCCCGAACCGGCCTTGTCCGCACCGTCCTTGGGGCCGCAGGCCACGGCGCCCCCGGCCAGGACGAGGCTGACGGTGACGGCGGCCACACGGCGCGCTATGAGATGACGGTCGGGTCCGGCGGAAGACATGGGTGTGAAGACCTCTCGGCGTGAAGGAAGGGAGGAAGGGCCACGCGAGGGGCAGCGGTCGACAGCGGTACCGACGGGGTGCCGGAGCATGAGGAAGCCGCGCCTGCGGGCGTACGTGCACCCGGGCGCGGCGAAGGAACTCGAAAAGGGTCGCGGCGCTTGCGGGTCGGCGTCAGCGACAGAAGATGTCGGCCACGCTGTGCGCGGTCACACCAAGCAGCGCCAGCTCTATGGCGGCGCTCGCGGTCATGGTGTGGTGGTGCGACATGCGGAGAACGATTGCCGATGATCGGACGGATTGTCAACGCGGATCCCCCGCCCGGCCGCCGGGCGGGGATCCGGCCCAGCGGTCAACCTCCGGGGAACACCCAGGGGTTGGGCTTGCACTCGATGCCGTTGATGTTGAGGGACTTGGTCTGCTGCTGCATGATCGGCGCGAGCGCACCGGGTGTGCGGCAGTTCACGTGGTCGTGTCCGAGCCGGTGTCCGACCTCGTGGTTGATGAGCATCTGCCGGTAGATGAACATCTGGTCCGGTCCGTACGTCGCGGAGCCCTGCGCCCAGCGGAACGCGTTGATCATCACCCGCTCGGTGCGCGCGGAGTCGCAGGAGACGTTGTCGACGGTGATGTCCAGGTCGGACTTGTCGCACCAGACCCCGGTGGTCCCGGGACTGGCCAGGGTGATCACGAAGTCCGCCTCGCCGCCCGGTACCCGCTCGAAGGTCTTCTCGCCCTTGTGGGCCCAGCTGCGGTCGTCGTTGAGGGTGCGGTGGACGGCCTCGGCGAAGAGCTGCGGGTCCATGCCGAGGCCCTGCTCGACGTCGACCCGGTAGCGCACGAGCTTGCCCTTGCCGGGGGCCTTGGCCACCCCGGGCACGGTGTCGAAGGTCCCGGGTCCGGCGAGTTTCGGGTCGATCGGCAGCTGCTGGGCCATCTTCTGTTCGTAGGTCAGCTCCGGCGCGGGCGCGGCGGCGGACGGCGCCGCGGGCGCGGCCGCCGCCGGAGGCGTCGCGCGGCCGTCCGAGCGGGAGGCCGCCGCGTCGGTCCGGCTGCCGTCAGAGGCGGCCGCCGCGCCCGTCTTGGCGCCGTCCCCGTCGGAGGTGACCTGGCCGGCGACGACGACGGCGAGGACGGTGGTGACGGCCACGGCGGCCAAGCCGGTGTACGTACGGACCTTCAGGCCGCTGCCGGAACCGGGCGGCTCCGGGGCGCAATCCACCGGATCGGCCGGATCCACGGGACCGGCGGGACCGACCGGGTCGACCGGTTTGCGCGGCCCGGGCACCAGGCGGTGCGAGCCGGTGGAGGTGACGGGGTCGGGGGCGGGACCGGCGTCGGGACCGAAGTCGAAAGCGGCCGGCGGCACCAGGGTGACCTGCGGGAAGCCGACCGCGGGCGTGCCGAAGGCCGGGGTGTCGCAGTCCAGCAGGGCGGCGGGCGCCGGCGCGGTGGCGGCGTCGTGGTACGGCCGCCGCACCCCGTGCCAGTCCCCGTACACGGAGTCGGGGCGGGCCCCCCAGGCGCCGCCGGACTCGTACTGCTGGGGGTGGCTCCCGGTCCGCGCGTCGTCGAAGGACCGGTCCTGGGACACGTATCCCTGGTGGGTGACGGTCGGTTCGGGCCAGGACGCGGCGGGCGGTTCCTCGTACGGCAGGGGCTCCGGCTGCGGCCGGACGGGTGCCGGAGCGGCGGCCGGAGCCGGAGCCGGGGCAGGGCCCTTGCGGCTATGTCGTCCCACGGTCCTCAGCCTCTGCCGTCTTCGGTATATCGGTCACCCTCGCCCGTTCCGGTGTCGCTCAGCAGCTCCCGGAACGCGGCGGCCACCGCCTCGGGGTACTCCATCATCGCCACGTGTCCTGCCTCGGGCATGCACAGCAGCCGCGAACCGCGGAAGGCCGCGGCCGCCCTGTGCGCCATACGGTACGAGACCAGTTGGTCCCGGCCACCGTAGACCAGCAGCGAGGGCGCGAGAACCCGCTGCGCCTGCCGCCACAGTCCGTGCTGGCCGCCGAGGGTGTAGGCGTCGACGATGCCGCGCGAGGAGCGCGTCATCGCCTCCCAGAAGTACGGCAGGGCCATCCGCCGCTCCATTTCCTCCACGGCGTTGCGGAATCCCTCGGGTGTCACCCGGGAGGGGTCTCCGTAACAGAGCTCCGTCACCCCGCGGGTGCGCTGCTCGGCGGTGAGCCCCTGCGTCAGCCGGTTGAAGAGCGCGGCGACCCCGGGCACGGCGAGCAGCGCGGTCGGCACGGCCGACTTCTGCACCCGCAGTTCGGGCAGGGCGGGCGAGACCAGGGTCAGGGTGCGCACCAGGTCGGGCCGGACGGCCGCGACGCGGGTGGAGACGGCTCCGCCGAGGGAGTTCCCGACCAGGTGGACCGGGCCGCGCCCGGCGGCGTCGAGGTGCCGGATGACGGCGCGGGCGAAGGCGGTGACGGAGTAGTCCCGGTCGGCGGGTGGTGGGGACCAGCCGAAGCCCGGCAGGTCGAGGGCCTCGCCGTCGACGGTGTCGGCCAGCTGCGCCATCAGCTCCGACCAGTTCTGCGAGGAACCGCCGAGTCCGTGCACGAACAGGGCGGGTGGCAGCCCGGTGCGCAGGGGCGGGCGGACCCGGACGGCCAGTTCCAGGCCGGGCAGCACGGCGGTGCGCAGCTGCTCCCCTTCGGCCACCCGAGCGGCTCCCGTCTGGGAGGACAGCTCGGCGGTGGACCATACGCCCGGCAGCTCGGTCGAAGACATGCGGGCAATGTTACGAGACGATCACGTTCCTCTTCTTGTGTTCGCCGTCACAGACACGGGCCGGATCCGTATAGCGGTGCATCCGCGATCCTCCTAGGCTCGTAAGTGAGCACAAGGAAGCGAGGGGAGCGGCATGACTGTCGACCCTGCGGAGCCGGACACCTTCCGGGAGCAGTTTCCGGAATCCCTCGATCCTGAGGCGCCCGAGGCGGATGTGGCGGAGCAGCTGGCCGATCTCCGGCCGGACGAGGACGACCCGATCACCGAGCGCTCGGGGGACGGGGTCACGGACGGCGATGCCGTCGAGCAGGCGCGGGTGGTGCCGCTGGACGAGGACGACTACCGCTGACCCGCAGCCGACCGAGCACCGACCAAACCGCTGATCAAACCGCTGACCAGCGCCTCCGGGCCGTCCGTACCGCGAGAAAACTCGGCTTGAACCCTCCAGATTCGGTTACCGAAAAGTACGATGGCGGCGCGGCGCAGAGCGCACTGTGTTCTTAGAGAAAGTGGGAGGCGGCGTGACAGCCATCGAGCAGACCGAGGCAGCGCGTCCGCGGGGCACGCGACTGCCGCGCCGAGCCCGGCGCAACCAGCTGCTGGGCGCGGCCCAGGAGGTTTTCGTCGCGCAGGGGTATCACGCGGCGGCCATGGACGACATCGCCGAGCGGGCCGGCGTGAGCAAGCCGGTGCTGTACCAGCACTTCCCCGGCAAGCTCGACCTGTACCTGGCCCTGCTGGACCAGCACTGCGAGGCCCTGCTGCTGGCCGTGCGTACCGCACTCGCGTCGACGACGGACAACAAGCTGCGCGTGGCGGCCACGATGGACGCCTACTTCGCGTACGTGGAGGAGGAGGGCGGCGCCTTCCGGCTGGTCTTCGAGTCCGACCTGACGAACGAGCCGGCGGTGCGCGAGCGCGTCGACCGCGTCTCGATGCAGTGCGCCGAGGCCATCTCCGACGTCATCGCCGAGGACACCGGCCTGTCGAAGGACGAGTCGATGCTGCTGGCCGTGGGCCTGGGCGGGGTCTCGCAGGTCGTGGCCCGCTACTGGCTCTCCAGCGAGAGCCCGGTCGCCCGCGACACGGCGGTCGGCCTGCTCACCTCGCTCGCCTGGCGCGGTATCGCCGGCTTCCCGCTGCACGGCACGGAGTCCTGAGGGACGGGCCTGCGCGGGCTCTTGCCGGCCGCTGTTCGCTGCGAGCGTGTCCGCTCTGCGCGGTCCGCGTCCCCTCACCGGGCTAATGTGGACCGCGTACGGCGCGGCTGATCGCGCGAACCGGATCGTCGGAGGGACAAAGCCGTGGAGGTCAAGATCGGCGTGCAGCACGCACCCCGGGAGATCGTGCTGGAGAGCGACCTGAGCGCCGAGGAGCTGGAGAGCATCGTCACCGCCGCTCTGTCCGGCACCGCGCCGCTGCTGAGCCTCACCGACAACAAGGGCCGCAAGGTCCTGGTGCCGTCCGACCGCCTGTCGTATGTCGACCTGGGTGAGCCGAGCGTGCGCAAGGTCGGTTTCGGCGCGCTCTGAGAACTGTTGGAAACGGCCCGGTGGTTGATCCCACCGGGCCGTTTCTGTTTCTTCCGCTTCGGGTAGGACCGCAGTGACCCGGTTTGCCCTGACGTATGGGAGAGACCTCATGCTGCTGATGGAAGTGCTCGGCTCCGCACTCCTGGGCCTCGCCTTGTCCGCGACAGCCGCCCGGGTGCTCACGCGCCGGTTGCCTTCCCGCACAGTGGTCCTGGTCAGCGGGGTGCTCGGGGCGCTGTTCGGGGCGTATCTCACGCACTTCGCGCTGGGGCCCGGGCACAACACGCTGACCGCGACGCTCATCGGTGCGGTGCTGGTGTCGGCCGTGGTCCTGTCCCTGCTGCTCCGTCCGGCCTCAGGGCCCCGCAGGCCGTCCCACAGGACTCCGTTTTCGCTCCCGTCGCGGGGCTGACCCCGACCCCTGAGTCCTGACCTCTGAACCACTGAACCACGTACGTCGGCCCCGGCGCGCGGTGTGCGCGCCGGGGCCGACGTACGTGGAGCGGTAGGGAGCCTGGCTGCCGCCTCGCGGCTGCCGTGCGGCCGCCGTGCGGTCAGGCGGCGAGGCCGAGGGCCGCCATCCGCTTGGTGTGCGCCTTGGTGATGCGGGTGAACATCTCGCCGACGGCCGCCAGGTCGAAGCCGGCCGCCATTCCGTCGACGCCGCCGACCAGCATGGTCGAGAGCGCGTCGCGCTCCGCGACCACGCGCTGGGCCTGCGAGAGGGCCTCGCCCATCAGCCGGCGGGCCCACAGCGCGAGCCGGCCGCCGCAGCGCGGGTCCGCCTCGATCGCCGCGCGGACCTTCTCGACGGCGAAGTTGCCGTGGCCGGTGTCGTCGAGCACGCCGAGCACGAGGGCACGGGTGTCGGTGTCCAGGTGGGAGGCGACCTCACGGTAGAAGTCACTGGCGATGGAGTCGCCGACGTAGGCCTTGACCAGGCCCTCCAGCCAGTCCGACGGCGCGGTCTGACGGTGGAAGTCGTCGACGCCCTTCGCGAAGGGCTCCATGGCGGCGGTCGGCTCGACCTCGATCGCCGCGAGCCGGTCCCGCAGCCGCTCGAAGTGGTGGAACTCGGCGGAGGCCATCGCGGCGAGCTCGGCCTTGTCGTCCAGGGTGGGCGCGAGCTTCGCGTCCTCCGCCAGGCGCTCGAAGGCCGCGAGCTCTCCGTAGGCGAGCGCGCCGAGCAGGTCCACGACGGCGGCCCGGTACTGCGGCGAGGCAGAGGCGGCGGCCCAGTCCTGGGAGGCGATGCCCACGGCTTCGGTGGGGGCGCTGTCGTCGGCGGGCGAGGCGTTTTCTACGGTCGGCATGCTCCGCACAATAGCCCGCCGAATGGCCCTTCAAGTCACCACGGCGGTTGCTTCCCTGTCCAGCTAAACGCGCCTACCCGGTGAATTCACCCGACACACCTGCGCGATTCCGGGGTACAGTGGTAATGCGCCTGCCGAATACTCGGCGGGCCATCCGAATGAGGATGCCCGGTCGGTGGCCCGATCGGCTCCAACCGACCGCCCTCGGTGCGGCGCGTACGTTCATGCGTACCGCCAGCCACGAGGGGCCCCCTCAGCGGCAGATGCGCCTGAGCGAAGGCTAGTGGTCCCGCGCAGCTTCGTACGTAGCAGTACTGCAAGCACGGCACGGTACGACCCCCCTCGCCGCCTCGCGCCGCGTCTCACAGAAGAGGCAGCACCCTGACTACGTTCCGAGACCTCGGGATTTTCCCCGAGACGGCCGAGGCCCTTGAGGCCGTCGGCATCGTGTCCCCCTTCCCGATCCAGGAGATGACCCTCCCCGTCGCCCTTTCCGGCACGGACGTCATCGGCCAGGCCAAGACCGGAACCGGCAAGACGCTCGGTTTCGGCCTTCCCCTGCTGGAGCGGGTCGTCGTCCCCGCGGACGTCGAGGCCGGCCGCGCCACCCCCGCGCAGCTGACCGACGCCCCGCAGGCCCTCGTGGTGGTTCCGACCCGCGAGCTGTGCACCCAGGTCACCAACGACCTCCTGACCGCGGGCAAGGTCCGCAACGTCCGCGTCCTCGCCATATACGGCGGTCGCGCGTACGAGCCCCAGGTCGAGGCGCTCAAGAAGGGCGTCGACGTGATCGTCGGCACCCCGGGCCGCCTGCTCGACCTGGCCGGGCAGAAGAAGCTCGACCTCTCACGCGTCAAGGCCCTCGTCCTGGACGAGGCCGACGAGATGCTCGACCTGGGCTTCCTGCCCGACGTCGAGAAGATCATGGCGTACCTGCCCGCGAAGCGTCAGACGATGCTGTTCTCGGCGACCATGCCGGGCGCGGTCATCGGCCTGGCCCGCCGCTACATGACGCAGCCGACCCACATCCGCGCCGTCTCCGAGGACGGCGAGGGCGCGACCGTCGCCAACATCACGCAGCACGTCTTCCGTGCGCACAACATGGACAAGCCGGAGCTCGTCTCCCGCATCCTGCAGGCCGAGGGCCGCGGCCTGGCCATGATCTTCTGCCGTACCAAGCGCACGGCGGCCGACATCGCCGAGCAGCTGGAGAAGCGCGGCTTCGCGTCCGGCGCCGTCCACGGCGACCTGGGCCAGGGTGCGCGCGAGCAGGCGCTGCGCGCGTTCCGCAACGGCAAGGTCGACGTGCTGGTGTGCACCGACGTCGCCGCGCGCGGCATCGATGTCGAGGGTGTGACCCACGTCATCAACTACCAGACGCCGGAGGACGAGAAGACCTTCCTGCACCGTGTGGGCCGCACCGGCCGCGCGGGCAACAAGGGCATCGCCGTCACCCTGGTCGACTGGGACGACATCCCGCGCTGGCAGCTGATCAACAAGGCGCTGGAGCTGGACTTCCACGAGCCGGTCGAGACGTACTCCACGTCCCCGCACCTGTTCGAGCAGCTGAACATCCCGGCCGGCACCAAGGGCATCCTGCCGCGCGCCGAGCGCACGCGGGCCGGCCTGAAGGCCGAGAACCTGGAGGACCTGGGCGAGACCGGCGGCCGCGGTGGCCGTGGCGGCCGCTCCGGTCCGGCGGCCGCCGCCGTGGTGACCGAGGAGCGTCCGGCCCGTACCCGTACGCCGCGCCAGCGCCGCCGTACCCGGGGCGGGACGGAGCTCGCCGAGGGCGCCGAGGCCACCGCCGCGGTGACCCCGGCCCAGGCTCCCGAGGCCCCCGCGGCCCCGGCCGCCGACGAGCCGCGCCGTCCGCGCCGCCGCCGCACCCGTGTGGCCGCGGTACCGGTCCAGGCCCCCGTGGCCGCGCCGGTCGTCGAGGCTCCGGCCGTCGAGGCTCCGGCCGTCGAGGCTCCGGTCGCCGCCGCTCCGGCCGCCCTGGTGACCCCGGTCGCCGAGGAGGCTCCGGCCAGGCCGAAGCGCGTCCGTACCCGCAAGGTCGTCGCGGCCGAGCCGGAGCCGGACTTCCAGATGGCGCCGCTGGTCGAGCCCGTCCGGGCCCGGCGCACCACCCGCAAGGCCGCCCCGGCCGCCGCGGTGACCCCGGTCGCCGCAGTGACCCCGGTCGCCGAGGCTCCCGCCGAGGAGGCCCCGGTCAAGCCGAAGCGGACCCGTACCCGCAAGGTCGCGGAGGCCGCTCCGGTCGCCGCCGAGGCCGTCGCGGTGGCGGAGGAGGCTCCGGTCAAGCCGAAGCGCACCCGTACCCGCAAGGTCGCGGAGGCCGCCCCGGTCGCCGCCGAGGCCGCCGCCGTGGCCGAGGAGGCCCCGGTCAAGCCGAAGCGCACCCGCACCCGCAAGGCCGTGGCCGCGCCGGAGGCGTAAGCCTTGCGCAGCACCCCGCCGATGGCCCCGATCCCCTTCCGAGGGGGCCGGGGCCATCGGCCTGCCCGGGCCGTGCCGGGCACCGTACGGGCCGGTAACCTCGGGCCATGAGCAAGCCTCCGCGTCTCACGCTGCCCTCCGCCGCCCGCGCGTACCTCCTCACCACCGAGCGCGGCTCCTTCGCCGTGCACGAGGCCGGTGAGCCCGTACGCGGCACCGCCCTGCTGGTCCCGGGCTTCACGGGCAGCAAGGAGGACTTCGTCGGCCTGCTGGAGCCGCTGGCGGCCGCCGGGTACCGGGTCGTCGCCGTGGACGGCCGCGGCCAGCACGAGACCCCGGGCCCGCGCGAGGAGGCCCCGTACGCCCTGGAGGAGCTGGCGCGGGACGTCCTCGCGCAGGTCCGCGCGCTGGGCGAGGACCGCGTGCACCTGGTCGGCCATTCGCTCGGCGGGCTGATCTCCCGCGCCGCCGTGCTGCGCGACCCCGCGCTCTTCGCCTCCCTCACCCTGATGAGCAGCGGGCCGGGCGCGATCTCCGAGGACCAGCAGGCCCGGACGAAGCTGCTGGTCGCCGCGCTGGAGGCGATGGGCGACGACATGCCCGGGATCTGGGCGGCGATGCGGGCCCACGATCCCGAGGACGCGGCCGCCGACTCCCCGGAGCTCGCGCACTTCCTGCGCGAGCGGTGGCTGGCCACCGTCCCCGAGCAGCTGATCGTCACCGGCCGGACGCTGATCTGCGAGCCGGACCGGGTGGCGGAGCTGAGCCGCGTCGACCTGCCGAAGCTGGTCCTGTCCGGGGCCGTGGACCAGGCCTGGCCGGTGCCGCTGCTGGACGAGACGGCCCGGCGCCTGGGCGCACGGCGGGTGATCGTGCCGGGGACGGATCACTCCCCGAACGCCGAGGACCCGGCCACGACGGCGCGCGAGCTGGCCGCGTTCTGGGACTCCTGCACCGGCGTGTAGTTAGCCAGTGAAAAAATTTCCTTAGCGTAGGGAATGATTGCGGCCTACACTTCGTTGAACCAGTGCAAGGAGAAACACTGACGAAGGGAGAAGCCCCATGCGCTTCGAGATTCTGCGCCTGGACGACGTCGACGGGTCCGCCGTGGACAGCACCGTCGTGGACGCGGCCTCCGTCAACCGGATCGTGCAGCAGGCCGCAGCCGTCGGCCAGCGCATCCTGATCCGACCGGCCGAGAGTGCGTCCTGCTGACGCATCGCACGAAATACGTTCGCGCCCCCGCACCGGTTCCGGTGCGGGGGCGTTCGCATGAGCGGCCGCGCGCGGCGGCCAGGAGGCGGGGCCTCAGGCTCCGTCGATCACCTGGAGCACGCCGTTGATGATCTGCTGGACGGCGATCGCCGAGAGCATCATGCCGGCGAGCCGGGTGACGAGGACGACGCCGCCGTCCTTGATGACCCGGATGATCACCAGGGAGTAGCGCATGGTGATCCACAGCACGACGTGCATGGCCACGATCGCGGCCCAGACCGAGACCTGCCCGGCGGCGCCGTCGGCCTTCTGGACGGCCAGGATCACGGACACGATCGCGCCGGGCCCGGCCAGCAGCGGCATGCCCAGCGGGACCAGGGCCACGTTCACGTCCTTGGTCTGCTTCGGCTCGTCGTTCTTGCCGGTGAGCAGGTCCAGCGCGATGAGCAGGAGCAGAAGACCACCGGCGATCATCAGCGCCGGGACGGAGACGTGCAGGTAGTCCAGGATCTGCTGGCCGCAGATACCGAAGACCGCGATGACACCGAAGGCCACGCAGACGGCCTGCCAGGCCATGCGGCGCTGCACCTTGACGGGGCGGCCGGAGGTCAGGGCGAGGAAGATCGGCGTGATCCCCGGGGGGTCCATAATCACAAAAAGGGTGAGAAAAAGGGATCCGAAGACGGCGAAATCAAACACAGTGATGCCTTGCAGAAGAGAGGGGTGTCGCGAAGAAGAAGTGTGGGACGGGTGGAGCGGGCCGGATCCGGCCGGTCAGCGCTCGCGTCCGCCGGCGCCCGGCACCGGGAAGGCCCCCGTCGCGCGGCGCGTGATCTCGCCGTAGATCTCGGGGTCGGTCGTGAACTCCCCGAGACGGCAGGTCTTGCGGCTGCCGTGGTAGTCGCTGGACCCGGTGGTCAGCAGGCCGAGGTCGGCCGCCAGGCCGCGCATCCGCGTGCGGGTGTCGGCGTCGTGGTCCATGTGGTCCACCTCGATGCCGTCCAGGCCCGCGCTCGCCAGTTCGGCTATCGCGGACTCGGAGACGCACCGGCCGCGCTTGACGGCGGCGGGGTGCGCGAGGACGGTGACCCCGCCGGCCGCCTTGACCAGGCGCACGGCCTCGAACGGGTCGAGCTCGTGCTTCTCGGCGTATGCGCGGCCGCCGTCGGCGAGCCAGTCGGGCGTGAACGCGTCCGAGACGGTGGGTACGACGCCCAGCTCGACGAGGGCGGTGGCGATGTGCGGCCGCCCGACCGATCCGTCACCGGCGATCCGGGCCACCTGCTCCCAGGTGACGCCGACGCCGAGGTCCTGGAGCTTGCCGATCATGGTCCGGGCGCGCGGGGTGCGGTCGTCACGGACGAGCTCCCGCTCGCGGGCCAGCTCGGGCTCCTCGGGGTCGAAGAGGTACGCGAGCATGTGCACGCCGACACTGTCGAGCCGGCAGGACAGTTCGGCCCCGGTCACCAGCGTCAGTCCGGCGGGCAGGGCCGCGAGGGCCTCGCCGTATCCGCGCACGGTGTCGTGGTCGGTCAGCGCGACCACGTCCAGCCCGGCGCCGGCGGCATTGCGCATCAGCTCGGCGGGGGTGTCCGTACCGTCGGAGGCCGTGGAGTGGGCGTGCAGGTCGATGCGCACAGCCTGGCTCCATGGGTCGTACGTACGGGGGACACTCCAGGATAACCGGGCCGCGGACCCCCTCAGGCCCCCGCGGGCACCTCAGGCGGGGCCCAGGATGCGCGGGCTCAGGGCCCCGCACGGAAGGAGCTCGACCTCGGCTCCCGCGTCGCGCAGGTCGGTGAGGACGAGCTCGTCGTACATCAGCAGGCCGGACTGCTCCGGCCAGACGATCGCCCAGAGCCACAGGCCGCGCGCCTCGCCGGCGAAGACGGCCCGGTCGTCGGGGCCGCCGCCCACGTGCCACAACGGTGTCGGGCGGCCCGCCGCGACCACCTTGGCATGGGGCGGCGCCGATACGTTGATGGACGAGCCGGGGTCGACACCGTCGATGCCCGCGTACCGCGCGCCGAGGCCCACACCCAGTTCCTCCGCGATCAGCAGCAGCTCGCCGATCCCGCCCAGCGGGCCGGGGCCGGAACAGGCCACCGCCGTCGCCCGGCCACCGCTGCGGTCGTCACCGGCGGACGCGACCCCCGTGAACAGCCACCCCACCGGCAGCGGCCACGGCATCCACACCGGCACCCGCGCCCGGTGCGCCACCACGCTCAGGCCTTCGACGCTCGGCGGGATGACGGGTTGCAGGGGGTGGACAGCGCCGTGCACCGCGCACTGCCAGGAGTCGGAGAAGAGTCCGGGCGCCCTGACCCGGCCGCCGCACTTCGGGCAACTTGGTTCACCCCTCATAAGAAGCCACGCTCCTCCCCGCCCGGCCCCCAGTCAAGGCACGCTCACCCGTCCGGGCCCCAGGCCTCTCTTTCGGATCTTGCCGGGCCGGCAAGATCCGAAAGAGACGCCCTAGTCCAGTGCAACAGCGCTACGCAAAGGGTCCCGCAGGTCCGTTCCGCGCGCGAGCCAGCGTTCCTGGAGGGCGGCCGCTCCGTGCACGCGCTTCCAGGCGGCCTCGTTCGCCGTCATCGGCAGCAGGGGCAGGAAGTGCACCGGGTCCATGGGCTCGTCGAGCTCCAGGTCCTCGACGAGACCGCCCGGTTCCGCCACGAGGACCGAGCTGAAGGGGGCCCCGTCCCAAAGCGGTTCACCCACGTCCAGCGAGGCCCCCGGGGCCACGATCAGCCCCTCGACCTGGGGGGACGCGGCCAGCACCGCGAGCGGCCGCAGGAGTTTGTCGGTGGCCGCCAGTCCTGCCCGTACGGTCAGCACGAGCTCGGCGCGCGGGCCCCGTACGGGGTCGGCGACCACGGCGGTCGGATCGGTCATCGGGTGCGCGGACATCCCGAGGGTCGCGTACCGCACGAGGTCGCCCTCGGCGAAACGGAGTACCTCGATGCGGTCGGTGCCCAGGAAGGTGACGGCGGCGCGTGCGTCGGGTTCACCGAACGCCGTGCGCAGCCGGGCCTCCACGAGGGCCAGAATTTCTGCCATGAAGCGAGCATAGAACTCGTATCAGGCGGGTAAAGGGCGGGTCTTGACCATCCGTCGGCTGATAGTGTTGACAGCTGTTCGGGGCCGCACGCAGAAGCGGTGTTTCAGTGCCCCGGCAACAGGACGTCCCTCACGGGGGACCGGCCGGAGGAGGTGGGGCTGCGGTGGACCGAAGTCGATCGTGCAGTACCAATCGCTCTTCCACTTCTGTGACGGGCGCATCCCGCCCCCTTTGATCTGCTCGATCCGTCTGATGCGCTGATCAGTAGAAGAGCGACGGCAGAACGTTGTCCTCCCGTCCTGTTCCCTCCCCCTGCCCGGGCCTGCCCGCCCGCCTGCGGTGGAGGGTCTCCCACCCGTACGGTCCGCAGCCGTGCGCGAGAAGGAGCCTGCCATGTCGATGCTGCCCTACCTGCGTGCCGCCGTTCGCCCGGCCCTGCGCAGGGCCACCCCCGTACAGCCCGGCTACGACACCACCCGCGACCCGTCGGCGAGCAGCGCGGTGGTCGACTGCGCCGTGTACCGCGACGGGCGGCGGGTGCTGGGCCCGGCGTGCCTGACGCCCCGTGAGGCGATCCGCCGGGTCCGCGAGGACGGCGGTTTCGCCTGGATCGGCCTGCACGAGCCGACGGAGGCCGAGTTCGCGGGGATCGCCGCGACCTTCGGGCTGCACCCGCTGGCCGTGGAGGACGCGGTGCACGCGCACCAGCGGCCGAAGCTGGAGCGCTACGACGACACCCTCTTCACCGTCTTCAAGACGATCCACTACGTCGACCACGCCGAACTGACCGCCACCAGCGAGGTGGTGGAGACCGGTGAGGTGATGTGCTTCACCGGCCCCGACTTCGTCATCACCGTCCGGCACGGCGGGCAGGGGTCCCTCAAGGGGCTGCGCCACCGCCTCCAGGACGACCCGGACCTGCTCGCCAAGGGTCCCTCGTCGGTCCTGCACTCCATCGCCGACCACGTGGTCGACGGCTACATCGCGGTCGCGGCGGCGGTGCAGGACGACATCGACGAGGTGGAGAGCGAGGTCTTCGCGGCCCCCGCCAAGGGCAGTGCGCGCGGCGCCGACGCGGGCCGCATCTACCAGCTCAAGCGCGAGGTGCTGGAGTTCAAGCGGGCGGTCTCGCCGCTGCTGCGTCCGATGGAGCTGCTGAGCGAACGGCCGATGCGGCTGGTGGACCCGGACATCCAGAAGTACTTCCGCGATGTCGCCGACCACCTGGCGCGGGTGCACGAGCAGGTGGTGGGCTTCGACGAGCTGCTGAACTCGATCCTCCAGGCCAATCTCGCGCAGGCGACGGTCGCCCAGAACGAGGACATGCGCAAGATCACCTCCTGGGCGGCGATCATCGCCGTGCCGACGATGATCTGCGGCGTGTACGGGATGAACTTCGACCACATGCCGGAGCTCCACTGGCGCTACGGCTATCCGATGGTGATGGCCGCGATCGCCGCCTCCTGCTTCACCATCCACCGCGCGCTGCGCCGCAACGGCTGGCTCTGAGGCGGGCCCGCCCGCGCCGGGTCTTGCGGGCCGGGTCTTGCGGGCCGGGACGCCCGCTCGCGCGCGGGGAGCGACCCCCTACCCTGTCGGCATGACTCTCAGCACACTCGACCTGGCCCTCGTCGAGGAGGCCACCAAGAAGTCCGGCCTGATCTGGGTGCGCGGCGACGGGGCCGACCGCGCCCTGTGGCACGCCTGGGTGGACGGCGCGGCCCATGTGCTGGGCGACGGGCCCGGCGAGCAGCCGTTCCCGGGGCTGGCGGACGGCGCGAGTGCCGAGGTGACCGTGCGGAGCAAGGACAAGGGCGGCCGGCTGGTGGCCTGGACGGCGACGGTACGGGAACTCCCGCCCCGCGGCGAGGAATGGGCGGCGGCGGTCGCCGAGCTCAAGGGCAAGCGGCTGAACGCGCCCGACTCGGAGGACATGACCGAGCGGTGGGCGCGGGAGTGCCGGCTGCTGCGGCTGGAGCCGGAATCGGTGCGGGCCGAACTGCCGGACAGCTCGCTGGCCGCGGCCCCGCTGGGCTCCCCGGCGACGACCCGCAGGCCGGTCCCCGCGGCCCTGCCGAAGCTCCTGCTGAAGCGCAGGAAGGCCGCCCGGGGCTGACGTCCCGGCACGCGCACGGCCCCGGCACGACCGGATCCGCCTGCGGCGCCGCCGACCCGCCCGACCCGCGGAACGTTACGGCTTGGTGGGGTTCGCGCCCTGGCCGGAGCTCTTGGAGGGGGCCGGGGCGGTCCCGCCGCTCTGGTCCTTCGTCGTCGGCAGCTGGGTGCCGTAGTCGACCGTCTGGTCCTGCGCGGGCGGGTCCAGCTGGAACGGCTTGCCCCACTCCGCGAGTTCGACCCGGCCGGCGCCGCCGGCGCGCTCCATGAGCAGCGGGTACGGGGTCCCCTCCAGCGATACCGAGAGCTTGCCGCCCTTGCCCGCGTCCGCCGCGACCTGGACGGCGCGGGTGTGCCCGACCTTGGTGTACGAGCCCTTGGTGAGCTTGCCGTCCAGTCCGAGCAGCCCGTCCAGCAGCACGTCCATGTCGGTGAAGCCGCGGAACTGCTTGTACGAGGGGTCGCCCTCGGGCACCTTCACGAACTTGTCGCCGAGCTTGCCGGCCGAGTCGGACTGGCCCCAGAACGCCGCGCTCGCCTTCAGGTACAGCTGCTCCCCCACGCGCAGCAGCTGGAAGGTGTCCTCGTTGGACTTCACCTCGCCGGAGCCCCCCTCCGCCTTCAGCCGCATGTCGAGGGTGAAGGACTTGCCGCCGCTCACCAGCGTGCCGGACAGGTGCACCGAGTCGGACTCCGTCGCGGCCGCCTTCGCCTTCGCCTCGATCTTGTCGGCGGACAGCTTGCCGACCCCGTTCGTGCCCTCGTCGGGGTCCTCCCCGCAGCCCGTACCGGTGACGGCGAGGCCCGCGCACAGCACGCCGATGAAGGCGGCCCGGCGCAGCCGCGCGGCAGGGAAGTAGGCGGTCACGGGCGGGTGCCTCTCGTCGGTCGTCTGCGAGCAGCAGGCAGCGTACCCGCCCGTACCTCGCGCCCCGCGACCGCGCCCCGGTGTTCGCCCGCCCCCGGGCGGACCGCCCCACCAGGACGCTTTCGGGCGGCACGGGCTAGCCTGAGGGGCGGCACGACTCTTGATCGACGCACTAGGAGGCGCTCGGATGGTTGCAGGCGCCCCGCGGATCTTCGTCTCGCATCTGTCGGGTGTGCCCGTCTTCGATCCCAACGGCGACCAGGTCGGCCGGGTCCGCGACCTCGTCGCGATGCTCCGGGTCGGCGGCCGCCCGCCACGGCTGCTGGGTTTGGTGGTCGAGGTCGTCAGCCGGCGGCGGATCTTCCTGCCGATGACCCGGGTCACCGGTGTGGAGTCCGGGCAGGTCATCACCACCGGTGTGGTCAACATGCGGCGGTTCGAGCAGCGCCCGACCGAGCGCCTGGTCCTGGGCGAGCTGCTGGACCGGCGGGTGACGCTGGTCGCGAGCGGCGAAGAGGTCACGGTCCTGGACGTGGCCATCCAGCAGCTGCCGGCCCGCCGGGACTGGGAGATCGACCGGATCTTCGTACGGAAGGGCAAGTCGGGTGCGCTGCGCCGGCGCGGCGAGGCCCTGACGGTGGAGTGGTCGGCGGTGACGGGCTTCTCGCTGGAGGAGCACGGGCAGGGCGCCGAGAACCTCGTCGCCACCTTCGAGCAGATGCGCCCGGCCGACGTGGCGAACGTGCTGCACCACCTGACGCCCAAGCGGCGCGCCGAGGTGGCCAACGCCCTCGACGACGACCGGCTCGCGGACGTGCTGGAGGAGCTGCCCGAGGACGAGCAGGTGGAGATCCTCGGCAAGCTGAAGGAGGAGCGCGCCGCCGACGTCCTGGAGGCGATGGACCCGGACGACGCGGCCGACCTGCTCTCCGAGCTGCCGGAGGACGACAAGGAGCGGCTGCTGACGCTGATGCAGCCGGACGACGCGGCCGATGTGCGCCGCCTGCTGTCCTACGAGGAGAACACCGCGGGCGGTCTGATGACCACCGAGCCGATCGTGCTGCGGCCGGACGCGACGGTCGCGGACGCGCTGGCCCGCGTACGGCAGGCGGACCTGTCGCCGGCGCTGGCGGCGCAGGTGTACGTGTGCCGGCCGCCGGACGAGACGCCGACGGGCAAGTACCTGGGCACGGTGCACTTCCAGCGGTTGCTGCGGGACCCTCCGTTCACGCTGGTCAGCTCGATCGTGGACACGGACCTGCCGCCGCTGCGCCCGAACGCCTCGCTGCCCGCGGTGACCACGCACCTCGCCGCCTACAACATGGTGGCGGTGCCGGTGGTCGACGAGAGCGGCTCGCTGCTGGGCGCGGTGACCGTGGACGACGTGCTGGACCACCTGCTGCCGGACGACTGGCGGGAGACGGACTTCCATTCCGAGGAGGCCGTGGGTGGCCGCTGAGCGAGGACGCTTCGACCGGGGGCGGGGCGAGCAGGCGCGCGAGCGCCGCCGGGAGCAGATCCGGGAGCGGCGCGAGCAGGCACGGGTACAGGCGCGTGAGCACGGGCTGGCGGCGGACGCGGCGGAACGATCCGGCGAGCGCTCGGGACGGTCGTCGGGCACCGGGTCGAGCGCGCTGACGCGCTCGCGGGTGCGCCTGGACCTGCCGCGTGCGCCGCGCCGGTCGCTGCTGCCCGAGTACGACCCGGAGGCCTTCGGACGGCTGTCGGAGCGGGTGGCGCGCTTCCTGGGCACCGGCCGGTTCATCGTCTGGATGACCCTGGTCATCATCGTCTGGGTGCTGTGGAACATCTTCGCGCCGGACGACCTGCGGTTCGACAAGTACCCCTTCATCTTCCTGACGCTGATGCTGTCGCTGCAGGCCTCCTACGCGGCTCCGCTGATCCTGCTCGCGCAGAACCGGCAGGACGACCGCGACCGGGTCACCCACGAGCAGGACCGCAAGCAGAACGAGCGGTCCATCGCCGACACCGAGTACCTGACCCGGGAAATCGCCGCCCTGCGGATGGGCCTGGGCGAGGTCGCCACCCGCGACTGGATCAGGTCCGAGTTCCAGGACCTGATCAAGGAGATGGACGAGCGGCGTCTATTCCCCGCCGAACGTGATGAAGGCGACCGCTGACGGGCTTACCTGCGGCCTGCTACCGAGCCGTACCATCGGGGCATGGCTACCGACACAAGCTCCGCCGCCGTGCCTGAGCAGGACGCGATCCTGGACGCGCTGGCGACGGTGAACGACCCCGAGATCCACCGGCCGATCACCGAGCTCGGCATGGTCAAATCGGTGGAGATCGGTGAGGGCGGCGAGGTCGCCGTCACGGTCTACCTCACGGTGTCCGGCTGTCCCATGCGCGAGACCATCACGAAGAACGTCACCGAAGCCGTCGAGAAGGTCGCGGGCGTCACCTCCGTCGCCGTCTCCCTCGACGTGATGAGCGACGAGCAGCGCAAGGACCTGGCGGCCACGCTGCGCGGCGGCACCGCCGAGCGCGAGGTGCCCTTCGCCAAGCCGGGCTCGCTGACCCGTGTGTACGCGGTCGCGTCCGGCAAGGGCGGTGTCGGCAAGTCCTCCGTCACGGTGAACCTGGCCGCGGCGATGGCGGCGGACGGCCTGAAGGTCGGCGTGGTCGACGCGGACATCTACGGCCACAGCGTGCCACGCATGCTGGGTGTGGACGGCCGTCCGACCCAGGTCGAGAACATGATCATGCCGCCGTCGGCGCACGGCGTGAAGGTCATCTCCATCGGGATGTTCACCCCGGGCAACGCCCCGGTGGTGTGGCGCGGTCCCATGCTGCACCGCGCGCTCCAGCAGTTCCTGGCCGACGTGTTCTGGGGCGACCTGGACGTGCTGCTGCTGGACCTGCCGCCGGGTACGGGTGACATCGCGATCTCCGTGGCCCAGCTGGTGCCGAACGCGGAGATCCTCGTCGTCACCACCCCGCAGCAGGCCGCGGCCGAGGTCGCGGAGCGGGCCGGCTCCATCGCCGTGCAGACCCACCAGAAGATCGTCGGCGTGGTCGAGAACATGTCGGGCCTGCCGTGCCCGCACTGCGACGAGATGGTGGACGTCTTCGGCTCGGGCGGCGGCCAGAAGGTCGCCGACGGCCTGACCAAGACGGTCGGCGCGACGGTGCCGGTGCTGGGCTCGATCCCGATCGACGTCCGGCTGCGCGAGGGCGGCGACGAGGGCAAGCCCGTCGTCCTGTCCGACCCTGACTCCCCGGCCGGCGCGGCCCTGCGCTCGATCGCGGGCAAGCTGGGCGGCCGGGCGCGCGGCCTGTCGGGCATGTCGCTGGGCATCACCCCGCGCAACAAGTTCTGACCGTCCGTACCACGGGGAAGGGCGCCGCTCGCCGAGCGGCGCCCTTCCCCGTACCGGTCCCCGTGACCGGTGACCCGTGACGCGCTACTGGTACGTGCCGAGGTCCGCGATCGCGGAGAAGCCGAGGCCGTACGCGCTCATCCCGCGGCCGTACGCGCCCAGGTGGACCCCGCTCCCGGTGGAGCCGGCCAGCACCCACCCGAACTCCGACTCGCGGTAGTGGAACGGCGTAGGCTCCCCGTCCACCGGCAGCGACAGCGTGGACCAGTCCTCACCGGCCAGGTCGTCCGCCAGCTCCCACGCGGCCTCGGTCTGCTGGTCCAGCCAGTCGTCGCGCAGCGAGTGGTCCATCTGTCCGGGCCAGCTGTACGCCAGCAGTCCGGAGCCGGCCAGCCAGGCCGCCGAGGCGACCGAGGTGGCCTCCAGGACGCCGGTGCCGTCGCCGCTGCGGCGCAGCGGGTTGCTGGCCACGGTGATGACCACCGCGAAGCGCTCCTTCTCACCGGTGGCGATCTCGCCCCGGGCGGAGGGCTCGTCGCCGTGGCCGGTGGAGCCGTGCTCCACCGTGCCGTCGGCGGCCACGGCGACCTGCATGAGCCAGCGGGGGCCGGTGAAGGCCCCGTCCAGCCCGTACCAGGGGAAGTCGGCCGCCAGGAACCCCTCGGCCGTCCGGCGGGCCGCCGGTACGGGCGCAGGGGCTTCCTGTGGCTGCGTATCGCTGTGTGGGCCGGTATCCGGCTCCTGGGCGGGTGCGCCTGCGGGGGCGGGGGCCTCCGCGGTCTGCGCTCCTACCCGGCTGCTGCTCGTCGTCTCCATCTGGGCGGCCTCTCGTTCCGTGGGGTCCGGAACGGCCCTCCCCCTCGCTGTGCTGGGGGGACCCCCTCCCTCGGGCGTCCTGCGATCCGGACAGATGGAGGATAGCCATCCGACCGCGGATCGCCGGGCAGGCCGCGCGTCAGGTGGCGTCGGCGTCGAAGCGCGAGCGCTCGTCCGGGGCGGCGGCGGCGGGCTTCTTCAGCAGGTCCGGGCCGGTCACGGCGGGCGTGGCGGCCGCGGCCGGGGCGGCCGGGGCGGCGCCGGCCTCCGAGCTCTTCACGGCATCGGAGACGTCGCTGAGCTCCTTGCGGAGATCGAAGCTGGTGCGGATCTCCTTGAGGTCCTCGTTCTCGGTCAGCTGCTTGCGGATGAAGGTCTTCGGGTTCAGGTCCTCGAACTCGAAATCCTTGAATTCGGGGCCGAGTTCGGAGCGGATGTCGTTCTTCGCGCTGTCCGAGAACGCCCGGATCTTCCGGATGAAGCCCGTGACGTCCTGAATGACCTTGGGCAGCTTGTCCGGTCCGAAGACGAGGATGCCGAGCACCACGATCGTGACAAGTTCGAGTGCGCCTATGTCGTTGAACACCTTGCCGCTCCTCGGCTCTGTATCACTTCGGGCCCCGACACACGGTACCCGGCGTTGTCCACGGGCCCATACCTGCGTACCGCCTCCGCGCCGGTTTCACCCGGCTGTCATCCCGCGCTCATGAGCCGTTCGCCGATCCGAGGACCACCTTCAGTGTGCTTTCGCGGCCGTCGCGGAGCACGGTGAGGGTCAGCGGGTCGCCCGGGCGGTGGGCGCGGATCTTGATGATCAGCTCGTCGCCGCCGCGGACCCGCTGGCCGTCCACCTTGGTGATCACGTCCCCGGCCCGGATCCCGGCGCGCGCGCCCGGTCCGTCGGCGACGACGGACGGCTTGCCGTCCTCGCCCTTGTCGCCGACCCGGGCCCCGTCGCCCGAGTAGTCCATGTCGAGGGTGACCCCGATGACCGGGTGCGTGGCGCGGCCGGTGCGGATGATCTCCTCGGCGACGCGCTTGCCCTGGTTGACGGGGATGGCGAAGCCGAGCCCGATGGAGCCGCCCTGCCGGGTGGGATCCTCCTTGTCGGCCCCGCGGATCGCGCTGTTGATGCCGACCACATGGGCCTTCGCGTCGAGGAGCGGGCCGCCGGAGTTCCCCGGGTTGATGGGGGCGTCGGTCTGCAGCGCGTCGACGTAGCTGATGTCGCTGCCGTCGCCCTTGTCGCCGCCCGCGGTGACGGGCCGGCCGGTGGCGCTGACGATGCCGGCGGTGACGGTGTTCGACAGGTCGAAGGGGGCGCCGATGGCCACCACCGGGTCGCCGACCTCCACGTTGTCGGAGTTCCCCAGGCTCAGCGGCCGGAGTCCGCGCACCCCGCTGACCTTGACCACGGCCAGGTCGTAGCCGGAGTCGCGGCCGACCAGCTCGGCGGTGACGCTCTCGCCGGTGCTGAAGGTGACCGTTATCTCCTGGGAGTCGGCCACCACGTGGTTGTTGGTCAGGATGTGTCCCTGCTGGTCGAGCACGAAGCCCGTACCCGTACCGCTGCCCTTCGTGCCCCGCACGTGCAGGGTCACCACGCCGGGCAGTGCGGTGGCCGCGATCCCGGCCACGCTCTCGGGGGCCCGGCCCCGGTCGGTGGCGCCGGCCGCCTGGGGGAGCTCCAGCCGGGTGCCGCTCTGCCGCTCGGCGAGCACGCCGAGATAGCCGCCGGTCCCGCCGGCGAGCAGGGCCGTTCCGAGGCTGATGGCCACCACCTGCCACAGCCGGATCCCGCGCGGCGTCCGGCCGCGGTCCACGACCTGCAACGGCTCGGCGCCCCAGGGGTCGTACCGCACCGCGGGGACCGCGGCCGGCTCGTCCGGGGCCTGCGCCGGCGCGTCCGAGGCCGGGAACGGCGCGTCCGGGGCAGACACGTCCGAGCTCGGCGCGTCCGGGGCGGACACGTCGGGGGCCGGGGCCGCGTCCCGCACGTGGTCCTCGCCCCCGGTTCCGGGCCGCGGCGCGGGAACCGCTTCGCGGCGGCCCTCCTCGGTCGTCCCCTCGGGCCGGCTCCACCACTGCGGAGCCGGGTCGGTCTGCTGCCTGTCGGCCATGGGCGCTCCCCGCGTACCTATGCGCATGTGCCGCAGATTCAACCAGGTCCCGCGTCAGCGCAGCAGGGAGACCGGTCGCGCCGGGTGCTGCGGGGAGGGCTGGAGCGGCGGCAGCGGGGTCGCCACGGCCGACAGGAGGGTCGGGACGGCCTCGGGGCTGGGCAGCCGGTCACGGGCCCCCTGATCGGCCACGGGCAGGGCAGGACCGGGCCTGGAGGCCGGGGCAGGGGAATCACCCCGCAGGTTCGGGTCCACCTCCAGCGGCAGGGCGCCGCCGAGCGCGAGAGCGGCCAGCGAGACGGCCCCGGCGGCGACGAAGGCGAACCTGCGGCGCGGACGGCCCACCTCGTGGATGCGGAAGCCCTCCTGCGGCCGCGGCCGGGCGGCGACGGGCAGCCCGTATGCGAACGCGTCGAAGGGGTCGGCCCCCGCAGCACGGGCCGGGTCGGCGGGAAAGCCGGGACGGGCAGGACCGGCAGGACCGGCAGGACCGGCAGGATCGTCGAGGCCGCCGCCCGGCAGCCCCTGCAACCGCGCCAGCAGCCCCGCGGACAGCGGCGGCGGCGCGCTCTCCACGAACATGGTCTTCAGACGCCGCTGGGCATCGGCCTCGGCCTTGCACCTGGCGCAGGTCGCCAGATGGGCCAGGACCCGATCGCGGGCGTCGTGTTTCAGCTCGCCGTCCACCAGGGCGGCAAGCCGGTCGCCCAGGTGCTGTTCGGCGGGTGACGGACTGACGTCGCTCACTCGGCTCCGCCCTCTCCCCCGGCGCCGGGGGCGCCCATCGCCACTCCCGCCAGCGCGCGCTGCTCGGCACGGGCCTCGGGGGACCGGTGCCTGAGCGCCTTGCGCAGGTGCGAACGGCCCCGGTGGATACGGCTGCGCACGGTGCCGAGTTTCACGCCGAGCGTCGCGGCGATCTCCTCGTACGACAGGCCCTCGATGTCACACAGCACCACGGCCGCGCGGAACTCGGGGGCGAGGGTGTCCAGCGCCTGCTGCACATCCGCGTCGAAGTGGGTGTCGTGCAGGACCTGCTGCGGGGACGGCTCACGGCTCGGCAGCCGGTCGGCGGCGTCGTCGCCGAGCGCGTCGAAGCGGATCCGCTGCTTGCGGCGCACCATGTCCAGGAACAGGTTCGTCGTGATGCGGTGCAGCCAGCCCTCGAAGGTGCCGGGGGTGTACGTGGACAGCGAACGGAAGACGCGGACGAAGACTTCCTGCGTCAGGTCCTCGGCGTCGTGCTGGTTACCCGTCAGACGGTAGGCAAGGCGGTAGACCCGCGCGCTGTGCGTGCTGACGATCTCCTCCCAGGAAGGAGGGGTCCACGCCTGGGAGCCCGCATCGGCGGCAAAGGTCGCGGTGGTTGCGGCGTCGGCGGTGTGGAAGCGGTCAGCAATGTAGGTCACGGATTTCGGCTCACCCGCCGACCAGAAGAGGCGTCTCAGTACGCCCCCACGATCCACAGGCGCAGCCGCACCTCCCCTGTCGGCTCTGGTGGTGTCCAGTGGAGTCCCTACCATAGCCACCCCCTCTGTCAGCTCCGGATAAGCGTTTTTGCAGTATCTTTACGCGAGACTTAAGCCCTGGAGCGGTCCTGGCCGTCGATCTGCCCGGCACCGTCCCTTCTTATCCCGCCTCCACCCTTCACAACGCCCGGTCCCATCTGCGGGTTCCCGACGTCAACGGATACAGTCACCGTTGCGCCAACTATGGGGACAGGAGAGGGTCATTACCGGCAACCGGCAGACGAGCTGGGCGTTCGCCGACGCGTTTGTCGCCGAGGACGACGCTCTGCGGTGGGCCCGCGACCGGTCCAGGGAAGCGGGCCTGAGGTCCGTCTCCCCCGGCACCGGGGCCGCGCTGCGCCTGCTGGCCGCCACCGCGGACGCCAAGGCGGTCGCCGAGATCGGCACCGGAACCGGCGTCTCCGGCATCCACCTGCTGCACGGAATGCGCCCCGACGGGGTGCTGACCACGGTGGATCCCGAAGCCGACCGGCAGGCTTTCGCCCGCCAGGCCTTCCGCGCCGCGGGCTTCGCGGGCAACCGCGCCCGCTTCATCCCCGGCCGCGCCCTCGACGTGCTCCCGCGACTCGCCGACGGCGGATACGACCTCGTCTTCTGCGACGGGGACCCCTCCGAATCCCTCGACTACCTCGCCGAATCGTTGCGGCTGCTGCGCCCCGGCGGACTGGTGTGCTTCGAGGGGGTCTTCTCCGACGGCCGCACGGTCGACTCCGCGGCCCAGCCGGTGGAGGTGCTGCGCGTCCGCGAGCTGCTGCGCAGCGTCCGCGAGAGCCCCGCGCTGGAGGCCGCGCTGCTCCCGGTGGGCGACGGGCTGCTGTGCGCCGTGCGCCGCTGAGCCCCCGGGGTCGCCGGCGGGCCGCGTAGGGGGCGTCCGCCGCCTTCGGATCAGTTCAGGAGCGCGAAGGTGAGGGCCGCCGTACCGCCCAGCGCGGTGCCGGCGAGGAGCTGGGCCGGGGTGTGCGCCTTCAGCACCAGCCGGGACCAGCCCGCGGCGGCGGCGATCAGCACCGCGGGGAGCACCGGGAGCCCGAGGACGAGCAGCAGGATCATCACGGTGCCGCCGGCCACCGACATGTGGATCGATATCTGCCAGACCACCGTGACCAGCAGCGAGGACACGAGGCCCACCAGCATCGCGACGACGAGCGCGAACACCTCCCGGGGGGCGCCCAGGACGTGCAGGAGCGTGACCCCGGCGACGACGGAGACCAGGCTCAGGGCCATCGGGACGACCCGCTGACGCCGTACCCGGATGTGCTGGTCGGTCAGCGCGCCCCGGCGGACGCCGAGGGCGATGATCCCGATCGGGACCAACCCGCAGAACAGGGCGGCGAACAGGCCCCAGCCGAGCCCGGCCCACGACATGGTGCTCCGCCATCCGACGAGCAGCAGCAGCGCGACCACCAGAGGGGCCGGTGCCAGCACGTCGGAGAGGATCCGGGCGGCCTTCTGCCGGGCCGTGCAGTCGGCGAAGGCGGGCGGCGCGGGCGGGGTGTAGGGCACGGCGCGGCTCCGGAAGGCTCGGGTCCAGGGAAGGCGACACAACGCTGCCCCGGCCGCGGGTTCGCGGTCGGGGCAGCGCAGAGAATGCGGAAAATCAGAAGGTGGAAGTGCTGTCGGTGTCCCCCGTGGGGTCAGCCGACGACCTTCTTCAGGGCGTCACCCAGGGCGTCCGCCTCATCAGGGGTCAGCTCGACGACAAGCCGACCGCCGCCCTCGAGCGGTACGCGCATGACGATGCCCCGCCCCTCCTTGGTGACCTCGAGCGGGCCGTCGCCCGTCCGCGGCTTCATGGCCGCCATGCTCGTTCCCCTTCCTGAAACCAGCTCATCGTCAGCCGACGGCCCCGTTCAGGCGCCTAATACCCGGCATCGAACACATTGCTTCCCAGCCATTATCCCGCATGTCAGGACCCGATGACCAACATCGCATGGGAACGCTTGGGCAACGCGCTCGACCAAAACCACTCATTTCGGGGATCCGCCTGCGATACTTCGCCGCCGCACCCGGGAAGCGGCACCGGCTTTCTTTGACGCACATCACATGTGCGCGCCACGTCCGGTCCGCCATGCTGACCTTTGTACCGGACAGTACCGACCGGTAGCCAAGCCCGCGACGAAGGGGGACCCCCTGCCATGGCCGACAGCGTGCTCTACGAAGTGACCGACGGACTCGCCACCATCACGATCAACCGCCCGGACGCGATGAACGCGATGAACACCGAGGCCAAGGTCGCCCTGCGCGACGCGGTCCAGGCGGCGGCCGCCGACACCGCCGTACGGGCCGTGCTGCTCACCGCGGCCGGGAACCGGGCCTTCTGCGTGGGCCAGGACCTCAAGGAGCACATCGGGAACCTCGCCTCGGACCGCGAGAGCGGCACCTCGCTGACGATGACCACGGTGGCCGACCACTACAACCCCATCGTGCGGGCGCTCACCGAGATGCCGAAGCCCGTGGTGGCCGGCGTGAACGGCGTCGCGGCCGGGGCGGGCTTCGGCTTCGCGCTGGCGGCGGACTTCCGGGTCGTCGCCGACACCGCCTCCTTCAACACCTCGTTCGCCGGGGTGGCGCTGACCGCCGACTCCGGGGTCTCGTGGACGCTCCCCCGCCTGATCGG
Organism: Streptomyces sp. NPDC001502; assembly: GCF_042894785.1. NCBI lineage: Bacteria > Bacillati > Actinomycetota > Actinomycetes > Kitasatosporales > Streptomycetaceae > Streptomyces > Streptomyces sp. NPDC001502. Next base: position 79,359 of record NZ_JBIAVW010000004.1, on the reverse strand, counting down.
CGCCTCCCGCGCCTCGGACCTGCTGCTGTTCCCGCGCTCGGTCAAGGCCCAGGAGGCGTTCGAGCTCGGCATCGTCAACCGTCTCGTGCCCGCGGACTCCCTGCACGCCGAGGCGGAGGCCCTGGCCCGCACGCTGGCCGCGGGCCCGACGGTCGCGTACGCCGCGCTGAAGGAGTCGCTGGCCTACGGGGCCTCCCACACGCTCTCCGAGGCCCTGGCCCACGAGGACACCCTCCAGACCCGTGCGGGGGCCTCCGAGGACCACTCCATCGCCGTCCAGGCCTTCCTCGCGAAGCAGCCGCCGAAGTACCTCGGCCGCTGACGCGCGTGCCGCGACCCGGCCGGGCTCAGGCCGGGTCGCGGGAGACGCAGTCGGCCAGGTGGTCGTTGACCAGCCCGCAGGCCTGCATCAGGGCGTAGGCCGTCGTGGGGCCGACGAAGCGGATGCCGGCCTTCTTCAGGGCCTTGGCGAGGGCGGTGGACCCGGGCGTGACCGCCGGGACCTCGGTGACCGTCAGCGGGGCCGGTCCCGGTTCCCCGGGGGCGTGGGACCAGATCAGGGTGTCCAGCTCGCCCGGCTCCCACCCGGCGAGGACCTTCGCGTTGGCCAGGGTCGCCTCGATCTTGGCCCGGTTGCGGATGATCCCCTCGTCGGCCAGCAGCCGCTCCGCGTCACGGTCGTCGAACTCCGCGACCGCCGCGATCGAGAAGTCCGCGAAGGCCTTACGGAATCCCTCGCGGCGCCGCAGGATCGTGATCCAGGACAGCCCCGACTGGAACGCCTCCAGGCACAGCCGCTCGTAGAGGGCGTCGTCCCCGTGCACCGGACGGCCCCACTCGGTGTCGTGGTAGGCGACGTAGTCCGGCGTGGACAGCCCCCACGGACAGCGCAGCAGCCCGTCCGCACCCGCCACCGAACCGCTCACCGCTCACCGCCCTTGCTGAGGTCGACGTGCCCGGGCGCGTCCGACGGGGCGGCGGCGGGCGCCGCCGCGGCCGTCAGCTGCGCGATCCGCGCGTCCCGCTCGGCCAGTTCGGCCGCGAGCCGCTCCAGTACGTCGTCCACCTCGGCCATCCGGTACCCGCGCGGGGCGACCGGCAGCCGCAGCGCGTCGATGTCGGCCCGTACGACGGGCCGGGTCTCCGGCAGTCCGTCCGCGACCCGGTCCGGCTCCGCTTCCGGCAGGACGGCCTCCGAGCCGCCGCCGATCACCGCCAGGGTGACCGCTGCCACGACCACGACCAGCGCGATCATCAAGAAGAAGAACACGATCAACTCCCCTGAGAGACTCCGGCCACCAGGTTAAGGTCGCAGGCGAGGCGCAAGGGCCGCCGAAGGAGGAAAGAGCAGGATGCTGCGACTGGGCAGGCGCGAGTTCGACACCCACGAGCCGGTGATCATGGCCATCGTGAACCGGACGCCGGACTCCTTCTACGACCAGGGCGCGACGTTCCGCGACGAGCCGGCGCTGGACCGGGTCGAGCACGCGATCGCCGAGGGCGCCGCGATCATCGACATCGGCGGGGTCAAGGCGGGCCCGGGCGAGCACGTGGACGCGGCCGAGGAGGCACGGCGCACGGTCGGCTTCGTGGCCGAGGTCCGGCGGCGGCACCCGGACGTGGTGATCAGCGTGGACACCTGGCGGCACGAGGTCGGCGAGGCGGTGTGCGAGGCCGGGGCCGATGTCCTCAACGACGCCTGGGGCGGGGTCGACCCCAAGCTCGCCGAGGTCGCCGCGCGGTACGGCGTGGGCCTGGTCTGCACCCACGCGGGCGGGGTGGAACCGCGCACCCGGCCGCACCGGATCGCGTACGGGGACGTCATGGAGGACGTGCTGCGCGTGACGGTCGGGCTGGCGGAGCGGGCGGCGGCGCTGGGCGTCCGCCGGGACGCGATCATGATCGACCCCGGACACGACTTCGGGAAGAACACCCGGCACTCGCTGGAGGCCACGCGCCGGCTGGACGAGATGACGGCGACGGGCTGGCCGGTCCTGGTCTCCCTGTCCAACAAGGACTTCGTCGGCGAGACGCTCGACATGCCGGTCAAGGAACGCCTGCTGGGCACCTTGGCCACGACGGCCGTCTCGGCCTGGCTGGGCGCGCAGGTCTACCGTGTCCACGAGGTCGCGGAGACCCGCCAGATCCTGGACATGGTGCGCTCGATCCAGGGCCACCGCCCTCCCGCGGTCGCCCGCCGCGGCCTCGCCTGAGACCCCGACGGCCGGAGGCCGGCGCAGCCGCCCGAAGCCGGAGAGGCGCCCCGGCGCCGAGCCGCGCGAGAACGGCGTCGAAAAGGAGCATGGTGCGCTCGATCCAGGGCCACCGCCCTCCCGCGGTCGCCCGCCGCGGCCTCGCCTGAGACCCCGACGGCCGGAGGCCGGCGCAGCCTGAGGCGTTCAGGGCCCGGGCCGGATCCGGCCCGGGCCCTTCGCCTACTTGCCGACTTCCTTCGTCACCAGCGCGATCGCCTCGTCCACGTCGTCGGTGACGTGGAACAGGTAGAGGTCCTTCTCCGAGGCCTTGCCCTGGGCGATCACGGTGCCCCGCAGCCAGTCGATCAGGCCGCTCCAGTACTCCGTGCCGAACAGCACGATCGGGAAGCGGGTGATCTTCTGGGTCTGGACCAGGGTCAGCGCTTCGAACAGCTCGTCCAGCGTGCCCAGGCCGCCCGGCAGGACGACGAAGCCCTGGCTGTACTTCACGAACATCGTCTTGCGGACGAAGAAGTACCGGAAGTTCAGGCCGAGATCGACGTGCTGGTTGAGCCCCTGCTCGAAGGGCAGCTCGATGCCGAGGCCGACCGAGACGCCGTTCGCCTCGCGGGCGCCCTTGTTGGCCGCCTCCATCGCACCCGGACCACCGCCGGTGATCACCGCGAAGCCGGCGTCGACCAGCGCGCTGCCGATCCGCACGCCCGCGTCGTACTCGGGCGAGCCCTCCGGCGTCCGGGCCGATCCGAACACACTGATCGCGGGCGGCAGCTCGGCGAGCGTGCCGAAGCCCTCGATGAACTCCGACTGGATGCGCAGGACCCGCCAGGGATCGGTGTGCACCCACTCGGAGGGCCCCGCCGAATCCAGCAGCCGCTGGTCCGTCGTACTGCCCGCCTGCACCTGGCTCCGCCTCCTCAGCACCGGCCCGAGCTGCTGCTCCTCGGGCCGACGACGAGCGGAACCCTCGGGACTGCCGTGGTTGCCCATGCTGTGCTCCCTCCTGCTGATCGTTGGATCAGGGTAGGCGCACAAAGGTGACGAGAAGCGGAATTCAGGAGGTCAGCCAGGCGCGGAGTCGTTCCTCGCAGTGCAGGATCGCCTTCGTCTCGACGCGTTCGTCGACCTTGTGCGCCAGCAGGGCGTCGCCCGGGCCGTAGTTGACCGCCGGGACTCCGAGGGCGCTGAAGCGGGAGACGTCCGTCCAGCCGAACTTGGGCATGGCGCGGCCGCCGACCGCCTCCATGAAGGCCTTGGCGGCCGGGTGGGAGAGGCCGGGGAGGGCGCCGGGCGAGGAGTCGTCGACCACGAACTCGGCGATGTCGCAGTCCGCGAACACCTCCCGTACGTGGGCCAGCGCCTCGGCCTCGGTGCGGTCCGGGGCGTAGCGGAAGTTGACGGTCACCGTGCACGCGTCGGGGATGACGTTGTTGGCGACGCCGCCCTCGATGCGGACCGCGTTGAGCCCCTCGTGGTACTCCAGGCCGTCGATGACCGGCTTGCGGGGCTCGTAGGCCGCGAGGCGGGCGAGGATCGGGCTCGCCGAGTGGATGGCGTTGGAGCCCATCCAGCTGCGGGCGGAGTGGGCGCGCTCGCCGGCGGTGCGGAGCAGGACGCGCAGGGTGCCCTGGCAGCCGCCCTCGACCTCGGCGTCCGAGGGTTCCAGCAGGACCGCGAAGTCGCCGGTCAGCCAGTCGGGGTGGGCGCCTGCGACCTTGCCGAGGCCGTTGAGGTCGGCGGCGACCTCCTCCTGGTCGTAGAAGACGAAGGTGAGGTCCCGGTTCGGTTCGGGCACGGTCGCGGCGATGCGCAGCTGCACGGCGACACCGGACTTCATGTCGGTGGTGCCGCAGCCCCACAGCACGTCGTTCTCGTCGAGGCGGGAGGGGACGTTGTCGGCGATCGGCACGGTGTCGAGGTGGCCGGCCAGTACGACGCGCTCGGCGCGGCCCAGGGCCGTGCGGGCGACGACGTTGTTGCCGAAGCGGTCCACGGTGAGGTGCGCCAGGCCGCGCAACGCGTGTTCCACGAGGTCGGCGAGGACCTTTTCGTCGCCGCTCACGGACGGAATGTCGACGAGCCGGGCGGTCAGCTCGGCGGCGTCCAGGGTGAGGTCCAGCTCGGATTCGGACATGGAACTGACCCTAACGCCCCGGGATGCGACGAAGCCTCGTACGTCCGGCCGGTGGACGCGTCATATGCCTCAAGTACGGTGGGCCGCGTGCCCGAGACCCGTGATCCCCGTCCTCGTCGCCGCCGGCTGCTCCGGGCGGTCGTCGGCCTGCTCGTTCTCCTCGCGGTGATCGGGTACTTCGCCGTGCAGCACGATTCGAACGGTGGCGGCGGTGCCCCGTTCTGCGTGGCCAGCGCGGATCCGGTCGGGGAGGACGAAACCTCTGAAACGTACGAAATGTCGCCCGAGCAGGCGGCGAACGCGGCGACGATAGCCGCCGTCGGCGTCGCCAAGGGTCTTCCCGACCGCGCGGTGACCATCGCGCTGGCGACCGCCATGCAGGAGTCCGCGCTGCGCAACCTCGATCACGGCGACCGGGACTCGCTGGGCCTCTTCCAGCAGCGGCCGTCGATGGGCTGGGGCACTCCGGAGGAGATCAGGGACCCGGTCTACTCGGCCGGGATCTTCTACGACCACCTCGTCGACGTGCCGGGGTACTCACGGCTGCCGCTGACGGTGGCCGCGCAGAAGGTGCAGCGCAGCGGGTTCCCGCAGGCGTACGCGAAGCACGAGCCCGACGCGACCGTGCTGACGGCGGCCTTCGCCGGCGGCGGCACCCTGAACTGCGGCGGGCCCGCGCCCACCGGGCCGGGCGACCCGGAGAAGGTACGGGCCGACCTGGTCCGGATCTTCGGCAAGGACGGGATGCACACCATGTCCCCGCAGGGCGGCCAGGCCGGCCGGAACGCCGGCGGGGGCCGGACGGCCCCGGAGGCCGAGGTCACCCTGACGGAGAAGAAGGCCGGCGACGAGGCCGCGGTCCGCCGCAGCCGGGCCATGGCCCACTGGGCGGTGGCCAATGCGAAGGCGATGGGCATCTCCCGGGTGTCCTACGACCGGCACGGCTGGATCGCGGGCAAGGACCGGGGACGGTGGCAGGACAAGGGCGGCGCGGGGACCAAGGACGGCGCCAAGGACCTCCACTACGCGGGCCCGGGCGTGGTACGGATCTTCATGGCCCGCTGATCCGCTCCGCGGCGGGGCACACGGCGGGGGCGCCCGGGCTCACGTGCGAGTGATCACTCCTGCGGGGGGATCCGTGTAGCGGGCCATGGATCCCCGAAATGGACGGAAGCCCTGGTCGGCAAGCATCCGATGCGCTTTTCGCGGAAGCCGATTAAACGATGCGTTACCGATCCTTTACCCACCGGCACCGCAACTCCACCCGCCCCGGGAGCGGTTAGCACGGCGTACTCAGCCGCTACCGCTTAGGAGCAACATGTCTCTCCCCCTGACCCGTCGGATCGCCCGTGCCGCGCTGCTGATCGCAGCCGGGGCAGCGCCCGTGGTCGGTGCGGCCGGAGCGGCCAGCGCCGCCGGCCTGGAGTCCGTGCCGCCGCTGGGCCAGCTCGGCGCCCCCGACACCGCCGCGACGGCGGACGCGGCCACGGGCGCCGTCGACACCGCCGGCAGCGCCACCAAGACCCTGCCGGCTCCCGCCTCCGACGTGGCCGGCACCGCGCAGGGCCTGCTCGGCGGGCTCCCCACGACGCAGGAGCTGCCGGTGTCCTCGCTGCCGACGTCCGGTGTCCTGCCGGGAGGCCTGCCTGGTGGCCTGCCGCTGGGCGGCTGACGCCGCAGGAACCGCCGAGGGGGCCGGGAGTGCGAACTCCCGGCCCCCTCGGGCGTTTTCGTCGTGGAACCCGGCGGTCAGCCGAGGCGCTTGACCGCCGCCTCGACCCGCTCGTCGGTGGCGGTGAAGGCGACGCGCACGAACCGCGCGCCCGCCTCGCCGTAGAAGTCGCCCGGCGCGACCAGGATGCCCAGGCCCGCGAGGTGGGCGACGGTGTCCCAGCAGGGCTCGTCGCGGGTCACCCACAGGTACAGGCTCGCCTCGCTGTGCTCGACCCGGAAGCCGTGCGCCTCCAGGGCCGTACGCAGCGCCGCGCGGCGGGCCGCGTAGCGCTCGCGCTGCTCCTCGACGTGGGCGTCGTCGCCGAGGGCCGCGACGGTGGCCGCCTGCACCGGGGCGGGGGTCATCATGCCGCCGTGCTTGCGGATCTCCAGCAGCTCGCCGAGCACGTCCGCGTCACCGGCGACGAAGGCCGCCCGGTAGCCGGCCAGGTTGGAGCGCTTGGAGAGGGAGTGGACGGCCACGATGCCCTCGTACGAGCCGCCGCAGACGTCGTCGTGGAGGACGGAGACGGGCTCGGCCTCCCAGCCCAGCTCCAGGTAGCACTCGTCGCTGAAGAGCAGGATCCCGTGCTCGCGCGCCCAGGCCACGATCCGGACGAGGTCCTCCTTGGCGAGGACCTTGCCGGTCGGGTTGGACGGGGAGTTGAGCCACAGCAGCTTCACACCGGCCGGGTCGAGCTCGGTGGGGTCGTCGTAGACGACGGCCTCGGCGCCGCACAGCCGCGCGCCGACCTCGTACGTGGGGTAGGCGAGCCGGGGGTAGGCGACCTTGTCCCCGGCGCCCAGGCCCAGCTGGGTCGGCAGCCAGGCCACCAGCTCCTTGGAGCCGACGACCGGCAGGACGTTGCGGTGTCCGGCGGCGCTCGCGCCGAGGCGGCCGCGCACCCAGCCCGTGATCGCGTCGCGCAGGGCGACGGTGCCCCACACGGTCGGGTAGCCCGGGGAGTCGGCGGCCTCGATCAGGGCGCGCCGGATCAGCTGCGGGACCGGGTCCACGGGCGTGCCGACCGACAGGTCGACGATGCCGTCCGCGTGGGCCGCCGCCGTGGCCTTGTACGGCTCCAGCTTGTCCCAGGGGAAGGCGGGAAGACGGTCGGATACTGCGGCCACGGTGGTCTCTGCTCTCTCTGAGTGCTGGTGTGTACGGGTGCCGGAAACACGTCGGTCCCGTGCGGCGGGAAGGCCGTACGGGACCGAGGGGCGCGTCTGCCTGAAAGGTCAGTGCTCGCCGTTGATACCGGCGGGCAGCGCCGCGACGAAGGGGTGGTCGCGCTCGATCAGGCCCAGCTTCGAGGCACCACCGGGCGAACCGAGCTCGTCGAAGAACTCGACGTTCGCCTTGTAGTAGTCCTTCCACTCCTCCGGAGTGTCGTCCTCGTAGAAGATGGCCTCGACCGGGCAGACCGGCTCACACGCACCACAGTCGACGCACTCGTCCGGGTGGATGTACAAGGACCGCTGGCCCTCGTAGATGCAGTCGACGGGGCACTCTTCGATGCATGCCTTGTCCTTGACGTCGACACAAGGCTCCGCGATGACGTAGGTCACGCTCTCGTTCCTCCTCGGTAGGGCTTTCCATATCGCGCGGGAGCGCGGCGTCGTCGATGCCCGCACCTAGTATCTCCGTTCCCGGGCACGATCCGAACAGGAGGGGCGGACAGAGCTGTGGAAATCACTGCCGGTGGACTGCTGGAGGTCCGTATTACCCCGGCTGACGTGGGTAAACGAGTCTCTGTACGACGGGTGGAGGCCGTAGTGAGCGGATCACCCGAGTTCACGGACACGGTCGGGGTTCTCACATCCTGGGACCAGGGTGTGCTGCTGATCACAAAGAAGGACGGGCAATCCGTCCGCATCTCGGAATCCTCGCTGGTGGCGGGCAAGATCGTGCCTCCGGCACCGGCCCGGCGCCGGGGTCCCGCGGCCTCCTTCGAGGAGCTCTCGCGGGTCGCCGCGCGGGCCTGGCAGCCGCTGGAGAGCGAGCGGCTGGGCGACTGGACGCTGCGGGCGGCCGCCGGATTCACCCGGCGGGCCAATTCCGTGCTTCCGCTCGGCGATCCGGGGATACCGCTGGACGAAGCACTCGCGCGAGTGACCTCCTGGTACGCGGAGCGGTCGCTTCCGACCTATGTGCAGGTCGCGACGGGGGCCGCCGGCACCCAGGAGATGCTCGGCGCGGAGCTGGAGCGGCGCGGCTGGGTGAACGAGGTGTCGGCGGAGGTACGGATCGGGGCGCTGGCGCCGGTGGGCGACGTGGACGCGCCCGCGGCCGGGGCCGTACGCCTGACCCGGGTCCCGGACGAGGAGTGGCTCGGGCGCTACGGGAAGGTCGGCGACCCGGACCTGGCCCGGCGGATGCTGGTGGAAGGGCCGTCGGTGTGGTTCGCGGCGCTGCCGGGGGGCCGGGCCATCGGGCGCTGCGTGGTGGACGGGCGGTGGGCCGGCTTCGCGGCGGTGACCGTGGATCCCGCGCACCGGCGGGAGGGCCTGGCGACGGCGGTGATGGCGGCGCTGGCCCGGCGGGCGCTGGAGGAGGGCGCGTCGGCGGCGTGGCTGCAGGTCGAGACGGACAATCCGGGGGCACTGGCGCTGTACGACGGGCTGGGCTTCGCCACGCACCACACGTACCACCACTACCGGGCGGTTTCGTGAGCGCGGCGGCCTGGCGGGAGCAGTTCGCGGCCGAGGCCCGGGCGGAGCGGCCCGACCTGGCGCTGCTGTGCCTGCTGCTGGCCACCGAGGGCGACCCGGAGCTGGACGAACGCGCCATGGACCGGGCGCAGATCGAGCTGGACCGGCTGGCCGGGATGCTGCCGTACGGGCTGCGCGGCGGGCGGGCGTGGGCGTCCGCGGTGACGGAACTACTGGGCGGGCGCCTCGGGTTCCACGGCACGCCGGCGGACTACGACCGGCTGTCGTCCTCGCTGCTGCACGAGGTACTGAGGCGCAGGCGCGGGCTGCCGATCCTGCTGTCGGTGGTGTGGCTGGAGGTCGCCCGGCGGGCCGGGGCGCCGGTGTACGGGCTGGGACTGCCGGGACACTTCGTGGTGGGCTTCGGCGACCCGGAGGAGGGCGTGGTGGTGGACCCGTTCGCGGGCGGCGCCTCCCTGGGCACCGGGCCGGCGGAGCTGGCGTCGGGGCCGCGCGAGCCGGCCCGGACGCTGGACATCGTGCAGCGGATCCTGGCGAACATCCGGGCCTGGGCCGCGGCCCGCCCGGAGCAGTCGGGGGTGGCCCTGTGGGCGGTGGAACTGTCGCTGCTGCTGCCGTCGCATCCGGCGGCGCTGCGGTACGAGCGGGCGCGGCTGCTGGTGGAGCGGGGCTCCTTCCAGGAGGGGGCGGCCGAGCTCGACGCGTACGCCGGGGTGGTCTCCGCGGTGGACGCCGACGCGGCGGCCCGCATCCACGCGGAAGCCGTCTCGGCCCGCGCCCTCCTGAACTGACCGGGGCTCCGCCCCGCACCCCGCCCCTCGACCGCCGGGCCCACTCCGGCCCCGCCGGCCCAACCCGGCCTCGCCGGGGCCAATCCGGCCTCGCTGACACTTTCAGGCCCGCCTGGGCCACATCCGAGCCCCGCCGGCGTTTGAGCCGGGGGCACCTCCCAGCGGTAGCCGGGGGAGGGTCCGGGCGGAGCCCGGTGCCCGGCGGAGCCGGGTTTCCTGGGGCTCCGCCCCAGACCCCGCGCCTCAAACGCCGGCGAGGCTGAATTCGGCCGGGCCGAGGCTGGTTGGGGGCCCGGCGAAGCTGGAATGCGGCCCCGAGGCTGGGGGCGGCCGCCGAGGCTGGAAGTGGCCCCGACGAGGCGGGGGCGGCCGGCGAGGCGGGAATGGCCCCGATGAGGCGGGGGCGGCCGGCGAGGCGGGGATGGCCCGGCCGGGCTGGAGTGGCTAGAGCCAGCCTTTTTCGCGGGCCGTGCGGACGGCTTCGGCGCGGTTGCGGGCCGCCAGTTTCTGGATCGCCGTCGAGAGGTAATTGCGGACCGTGCCCTGGGACAGGTGGAGCCGCGCCGCGAGTTCCGCGTTGGTCGCGCCGCTCTCCGCCTCCCGCAGGACCTCCCGTTCGCGGTCCGTCAGCGGGTTCGCGCCCTCCGCGAGGGCGGCCGCGGCCAGGGTGGGGTCGATGACGCGCTCCCCCTGGAGGACTTTGCGTACGGCGGCCGCCAGCTGCGCGGCCGGGGCGTCCTTGACCAGGAAGGCGGAGGCGCCCGCCTCCATCGCGCCGCGGAGATAGCCGGGGCGGCCGAAGGTGGTCAGGATGACGATCCGCAGGGCGGGGAGTTCGGCGTGCAGGGCGGCCGCCGCCTCGATGCCCGTCATGCCCGGCATCTCGATGTCCAGCAGGGCCACGTTCACGTCGTGCGCGCGGGCCGCCGCCAGCACCTCGTCGCCGCGGGCCACCTGGACCCGTACCTCGATGTCGGGTTCCAGGCCGAGCAGCGCGGCGAGGGCCTCGCGGACCATCGACTGGTCCTCCGCCAGGAGGATGCGGATGGGACGTGAGGTCATGATCTCGATCCTAGGGGGACTCGGGCGGTGAGGGCGAAGCCGGTCCGGCCGGCGGGGCCCGCCGACAGGGTGCCGCCGAGGGCCTCCAGACGTTCCGTCAGGCCGGTCAGACCGTTGCCGGGGCTGCTCTGGCCGACGCTCGCGCCGTCGTCCGTGACGGTCAGTTCCAGTACCGGCCCGTCGAGGGTCTGGCTGGTCTCCAGCGTGACCCGGCAGCGCTTCGCGCCGCTGTGCCGCACCACGTTCGTCACGGCTTCGCGCAGGGACCAGGCCAGGGCCGATTCCGCCGCCTCGGGGAGGTCGTCGGCCGGGGGCGCCGGGAGCTCGGCCAGTACGCCCGCCGCGGCCAGGGCCGTACGCGCGCCCGCGAGTTCGCCGGGGAGGGTGGGCCGCCGGTAGCCGCTCACCGCTTCGCGTACGTCGACCAGCGCCTGCCGGCTGACCTGCTCGATGTCGGCGACCTGCTGGGCGGCCGCCTCCGGCTGCCCGGGCAGCATCCGGCCCGCCAGCTCGCTCTTCAGCGTGATCAGCGACAGCGAGTGCCCCAGCAGGTCGTGCAGGTCCCGGGCCATCCGCAGCCGTTCCTCGTTGGCCGCGAGCTGGGCCACCGTGGCCCGGGCCTCGCGCAGCTCCATCGTGGTGCGGATCATCGCCCGGACCCCGACCATCGCGAAGCCGCCCATGAGGGCCGGGATCAGCAGGCCCGCCAGGTAGGCGGTGCCGTCCGGGACCGCGTTCGCCATGACCGCCAGCAGGGCGGTGGTGCCCAGCACGGTCCAGCGGGCGTACCGGGCCGGCAGCGCGGCGCCGGAGGAGATGGCCACGTAGACGAAGAGCACGAGCCATTCCCGGCCCAGCGCCAGCGACAGGACCATGGCCTCGGCGGAGAGCACCGCCAGCGAGAACAGCACCGTGCGGACCGGCATCGGGCGGGCGGTGCGGAAGACCAGCACCAGGTACCAGGCGACGAAGACCGCGAGGCCCAGGCCGCCGAGCACCCTGGCTCCGGGGCTGTGCCCGCCGCCGGCCAGGTCGGCGACGGGGGCGCTCAGGTAGAAGAGCCAGATGCTGATCCAGAGCATCCGCACCGTCTTCTGGTGACGGTTCTCCGGCTGTTCGGCGATTTCGAGGTGGTCCCGGTCCTCGCGTTCCTTCGTCAGCGCCACGGGTTCATGCCTTCAGTGAGTCCTTGCGGTACAGCCAGGCGGCCGCACCGGTGAACAGTACGAAGTACACCGCGAGGAGCGCGACGTCCCCGGCCCGGGGCGCGCCGCCGAGCTCGATGGCCTGGCCCAGGCCCGCGTAGGCGTGGGTGGGGAGCCACTCGCAGATGTTCTGGAGCCACTGCGGGAAGTTCGCGGTGGGCATCCACAGGCCGCCGAGGATCGACAGGGCGAAGTAGACGAGCATCGTGATGGGGCGGACGTTGTCCCCGCTCGCCAGGTAGCCGAGGGCGACGCCGAGGGCCGCGAAGACCAGGCTGCCGGCCCAGATCGAGCCGGTGAGGGCGAGCCACTGCCAGGCGTCGAACCGTACGCCCTTCACTGCGGCCGCCACCGCGAAGACGACCAGGATGGCGGGGAGCGAGAGCACTCCGGCGCCCGCCGTCTTCGCGAGGACGTAGCCGCGGCCGGGGAGGGCGGTGAGGCGGAGCTGGCGGACCCAGCCCTTCTCCCGTTCCTTGGCGATGCGTTCGCTGTTGCCCATCAGGACGGCGGTCAGGGCGCCGAAGGAGGCCATGGCGACCATGTAGAAGGCGGGCATGGTCAGTTCGGTGCCCATGACCTTGGTGGTGCCGTCGAGGGTTCCGCCGAGCATCAGGAACAGCGCGGCCGGGTACATGATCGTGAAGAAGAGGTACTTCTTGTTCCGCAGGGCGCGGACGATCTCCAGTTTGACGAGGGCGTTCACGGGGTGGCCTCCTCGGCCTCGGTGAGGGCGATGAAGGCCTGTTCCAGGCCGAGGCCCGCGACCTCCAGATTGCGGGGGTACAGCCCGAGCGCGTACACGGCGTGGACGGTGGCGTCGGCGTCGCGGGACTGGATGCGGACGGTGTCGCCGTGGTGCTCGAAGGCAGTCAGGAAGGGCAGCGCGCGCAGTCGCCCGATCGCGCCGTCGGCGGGGTCGCTCAGGTCGAAGGAGATCTTCCGGGCTCCGGCCTTGGCCTTGATCTCGGCGGCGGTGCCGTCGGCGAGCAGCCGGCCCTTGCCGAGCACCAGGACGCGGTCGGCGATCGCGTCGGCCTCTTCCAGGTAGTGGGTGGCGAAGAGGACCGTGCGGCCCTGGTCGGCCTGTTCCCGCATGGTGGCCCAGAAGGACTGGCGGGCGGTGACGTCCATGCCGGTGGTCGGCTCGTCGAGCACGATCAGGTCGTTGTCGCCGGCCGTGGCGAGCGCGAAGCGCACGCGCTGCTCCTGGCCGCCGGAGAGCTTGTCGACCCGGCGGTCGGCGATCTTGTCGATGCCGGCCCGGGAGAGCACCTGGCCGACCGGGTGCGGCCTCGGGTGCAGGGCGCAGCCGAGGGCGACGATCTCCCGTACGGTCACCTCCTCCATCAGGCCGCCGCTCTGCAGCATCGCGCCGACCCGGCCGGCGGCGACGGCCTCGCGCGGGGTGGTGCCGAAGATCCGGACGGAGCCGGAGTCGGCGGGGCGCAGGCCGAGGAGGAGGTCGAGGGTGGAGGACTTGCCGGCGCCGTTGGGGCCGAGGAGCGCGACGGTCTCGCCCGGGTGGAGCGTGAGGGAGAGGCCGTCGACCGCCCGGACCGTGCCGTAGCTCTTGGTCACGTTCTCGAAGCTGACCACGCTGTCGGTGGCGGGCTTCGCGGTGCGTGTCGCGGTGGTCGTCGTCATGGATAGAGATTCGCCCGTACGGGGTCCCGCGCGGCAGTGTCGGGCGTCGTGTGTGCCGGATGACAGATGTCATGCGGCGGACATGACGGTGCCCCCGCCCGGGGTGCGGGCGGGGGCACCGGTCGGCCGGTCCCGAAGGGCAGGACGGGCCGGGCCGTCCTAGTTCGGGTTGGTGTCGACGACCGCGGTGCGCTCGGCGGTGGTCTTGCCGCGGAGCGCCTTGCCGAGGGCGCCGGCGATGTCCTGCGGGGTGACGGCCGTCTTCTCGCCGGTGCCGCGGGTGATCAGGATCCCGTCGAAGGTGTTCCCGTAGGTCGCCTTGAGCGCCTCCAGGTCGAACTTCTCGATCAGGCGGCCGTCGACGGGCTGCATGCTCAGGATCTTGGGCAGGGACCGGGCGCCGAAGGCGATGGACTTGGTGCCCACCTTGACCGTGGCGTTCGCGGACATGGCGGGCTCGGCGAACTCCTTCATGGCCCGGTCCAGTTCGGCCTGGCCGATGGCCGGCGCCTTGGTGGTGGTCGGCAGTTCGGCCACGGCCGCCTTGCCGGTGGCGACCTGGTCCTTGAAGGTCTTGGCGACCAGCTGGACGGAGGCGTCGACGTCGAGGGTGGTGCCGGGGGTGCCGGGGACGGCGACGGCCTTGCCGGTGTCGAACTTGATCGTGCCCTCGGTGGCCGTACCGGAGGTGCCCGCGAGCTCCTGCAGCGCGACCTGGAGCTTCTCCTCGTCGGTCGGCATCACGGGGTCGGCGACCCGCTGGTTGCCGAGGAGCGAGCCGATGACCGTGATCGGGTTGTAGTCGCTGCCGGCCGCGTTGCGGACGGTGGTCTGGGCGTCCAGGGTCAGGCCGGCCTTCTCGGGCTTCAGCTCGACCGGCTTGCCGCCGACGCTCAGCTGGATCGGGGCGGCGGCGCGGGTGCCGAAGGCCGTCTGGAGCTTGGAGACGGCCTCGTCGCGGCTGCCGCTGATGTCGACGCCGAGGACGGTGGTGCCCTTGGGGACGTCGGAGTGGTTCAGGAGCAGCCCGGCGCCGTAGGCCACGCCGAGGAGGGCGATGAGACCGCCGCCGAGCAGGACCAGCTTGGAGCGGCCCTTCTTGGCGGGCTTGCCGGTGGCCTTGGGCTGCGCGGCCGCGGGGCGGGGGGCGGCCGGCGTGGGGACCGGTACCGGGGTCGGCAGCGGGCCGTCCAGGTCGGGGCCGGGCCACTGCGGAGCCTCGTCGAAGGCGGCCGCGCCGGCCGGGCCGCCGGCGGGGCCGGTGCCGAAGCCGGGGCCGCCGGTGGGTCCGGCGGGGCCGCCGCCGTAGGCCGGGAACGCCTCGGTGACCGGGCCGCCGTCGCCCTGGTCGCCCCCGTAGGCGGGGAAGCCCTGGGTCGTCCCGACACCCGGGCCGCCGGGCATCGGGGCCGTGGGCGCGGGCGGGGAGGCCTGGGCGTAGCCCTGGCTGTAGTCCGAAACGGGCGGCGGCGGGGTGCGCGGCGGCGCGAAGGCGGCGTCCGGTCCGGGCACCTGCGGGGCCTGGGTGCGCTGCGGCGGGGGGTAGCCCGCGCCGGGCCCGGCCGGCGGCGGCGTGGGCGTCGGAGTCGGCGTCGGGGACGGCGTCCGGGTGGGCAGCGGCCGCTGCGCGAGCGGCGGGGCGGCCGCGGCCGGCGGCATCCGGTCCGCGGCGGGGGCCGGGGCCTGGGGGGCCGGCTTGCGCGGGGCGAACCAGTTGCTGGCCGCCTCCTCGGGTTCGGCGGCCGGGGCGGGCGCCGGCGTCGGGGCGCCATCCGGCTCCGGGGCGGCCTCGATGCGGGTCGGCTGCGGCCCGCGCCGCTGCGCGAGCGGCGGGGCGGCCTGCTCGGGCGCCTGCTCCGGCCCGCTCCGCTCGGCGGTACCGGCCGAGCCGGAGTTGGTGCCCATCGCCTTGCGCACGACCACCGGCGGGATCGGCCGCGAACCGGGGATGTTGATCCGGATCCGGGTCGTCAGGGTGGTCTCGGTCTTGGGCCCGTCGGAATCGGGCGTGGACGGCTTCGAGGTCACAGCGTTCTCCTCCGGAGCGGTCGCCGCAGCGTCCGTGGACGGGTACTGGCCGGTTCCGTACGGCGGTGTACCCGAGGGGTAAGCGGCTCCACCGTGCCCCTTGGGCCCGGAGGACGAACTGTCGGTTTCACGACTCAAGGCAGGTTCTCCCGGTTGGCTCCGCCGCCCGTCATACCGTGCGCGGGCAGCTCGGCGGCCCGTCCACCATACTGGCCGCCGCCCGCAGGCAACTGACTGGCGGGAATCAGGCGTTCCTGATAGCGCCCGTCAAACCCCCCTGAAGCGCCCGGCGGGCCCCCGCGCGCACCTCTCGGCGAACCTCCCTACGAGGTCCGACACCACGTCACTTGGCAGGCCGGGAGACGGAAACCGGCCGATCCAGCGGACCGCGCATCGTGGCACACATCACAGCGAGAACGGTTCCACCCAAAAGGTAGACGTACACACCGATTCCGGACGAACCGAGGAGGAAGTCCCCCTCGGGGCGCGGAACGCTGAGCATCACGTACGAGAGGAACCAGCCGACTGCGGCGCCGCCCACGCCGAAGCCGGTCCCGAGGGCGATCCGGCCGCCGAGGAACAGCCCGAAGACGGCCAGCAGCGCGAGCAGCAGACCGCCGGGGAACCAGAGGCCGACCACCAGCCAGCCGGCCGCGCCGGTCAGCGCACCCGCGACCAGCATGCCCAGACAGCCGGCGATCCGCCCGGCCGTGGCCGTGCCGCTCATGCCTCCACCCCCGCGAAGAGGTCGTGTTCGCGCTCGCCCGCCGGGGCGCCCGGCCGGCCCTCGACCAGTTCGTAGTACTCGCGGGTGAACAGCGGCTGCGCCAGGTCGTTGGAGAGGGCGAAGAAGGACCCGTCCACGGCGATCTGGGTGGCGTGGGCCCGCATGGCGGCCGCCTTCGCCGCCACGAAGGTGTCCTTGGCGTCGATCTCGGTGGTGATCCGCTCATCGGCGACGACCCCCGGCACGTCCCCGGGCGAGCCCACCGCGGGGAAGGGCATCTCACCCCCGGCGGCGCGCAGCCGGGCGAAGCCCTCCTCGACCACCGAGCGCGGGACGCGGTTCCAGTAGATCTTCCCGACCGTGTGGGGCGCGCCGAGGTCGCGCCGGTACGCGGTCTCCGCGGCCAGTTCGGCGGCGCGCATGGCGACCCGGTGGGCCTGGATGTGGTCCGGGTGCCCGTATCCGCCGTCCGGGTCGTAGGTGACGAGCACCTGCGGCCGCAGCTCCCGGATGATCTCCACGAGGTAGGCGGCGGCCTCGTCCACGTCGGCGGACCAGAAGGCCCCCGGCCGGTGGTTCTGCGGGGCGCCCATCATCCCGGAGTCCCGGAAGCGGCCGGGGCCGCCGAGGAACCGGTGGTCGTGGACGCCCAGTTCCGCCATGGCCGAGGCGAGCTCGCCGACGCGGTGGGCGCCGAGGGTGTCGTCGCGGTCGGCCGCCAGGTGGGCGAGCCCGGGCGGGATGACCTCGCCCTCCTCGCCCAGGGTGCAGGTCACCAACGCGACGTGGGCGCCCTCGGCCGCGTACTTGGCCATGGTGACGCCGTTGTTGATCGACTCGTCGTCGGGGTGCGCGTGCACGAGGAGCAGACGACGGGCGGGAAGACCGTTCATGGGGCCTAGCCTACGAGGCGAGGCCTAGAACTTGAGGCCACTGATCATGCTCGCCACGTTCGAGGTGAGCTGGCTGAGGGTCGGGGCGATGGTGGAACTCGCCAGGTAGAAGCCGAGCAGTACGCAGACCACCGCATGTCCCGCCTTCAGGCCCGCCCTTCGGACCAGCAGGAAGACGATGATCGCCAGCAGCACCACGGCGGAGATCGAGAGTGCCACGGCGTTTCACCTCCACGTCGAGCGGACATCGGTACGCGTATTCGTGCTCGGCAGGAGTCATACCCACCGTGCGCTACGGATCATAACTATCCGTACCAGCGCATCGATCGAAATCCGGCAGCACGAGGGGCGCATGCCGCGCATGAGTGGGGTCACGGGGAGGCCGGCCGGCGAGGCTGTACGCCTCCCCGGCCGGCTGTCGGCACCCGCACGGCCGCACGACATCCAGGTTGCATGCCCCAGATCTCGGGGCAGAAACGGTCAAGTTGCCCCCACGTAAACGGAGTTGCCGGGGCGTTTGCCGTTTCCCCACCCGGCGCGCAGCGGTGGCCGGAAATGATCGGTCGGCGGCTACTCCTTCGTCAGCGGATCCGCCGGCGGCGGGGACGGCGGCGGCTGGTCCGACGGCGGGACCACCTGCTTCTCCGCCGCGAAGTGGCAGGCCGACGGGTGGGCCGCCGGGCCGGAGGGGAAGACCTGCGGGACCGCGAGCAGCGGGACCTCCGCCGTGCAGCGGGGCTCGGCCTTCCAGCAGCGGGTGCGGAAGGGGCAGCCCGAGGGCGGGTTGGCCGGGGACGGGACGTCACCGCTGAGGATGATCCGCTCGCGGTGGGCGCGGGCCTCCGGGTCCGGGACCGGGACGGCCGAGAGCAGCGCCTGGGTGTACGGGTGGGTCGGATGGTCGTAGATCTGGCTGTCGGTGCCGATCTCGACGATCCGGCCCAGGTACATGACGCCGACCCGGTCGGAGATGTGCCGGACGATCGAGAGGTCGTGCGCGATGAAGACGTAGGACAGGTCGAAGTCGCTCTGCAGCCGGTCCAGCAGGTTGATCACCTGGGCCTGGACGGAGACGTCCAGCGCCGAGACGGGCTCGTCGGCGACGATGATCTCGGGCTGCAGGGCCAGGCCCCGGGCGATGCCGATGCGCTGGCGCTGGCCGCCGGAGAATTGGTGCGGGTACCGGTTGATGTACTCCGGGTTCAGACCGACGACATCGAGCAGCTCCTGCACCTTCTGCCGGCGCGAGCCCTTGGGAGCCACCTCGGGGTGGATCTCGAAAGGCTCCCCGATGATGTCGCCGACCGTCATGCGCGGGTTCAGCGACGTGTACGGGTCCTGGAAGACCATCTGGATGTTGCGGCGCACGGCCTTCAGCGCGCGCCCCGACAGCTTGGTGATGTCCTCGCCCTTGTACGAGATCGAGCCCGCCGTCGGCCGCTCCAGATTGACCAGCATCTTGGCCACGGTGGACTTCCCGCAGCCGGACTCGCCGACGATGCCGAGCGTCTCACCGGCGCGCAGGCCGAAGGAGACCCCGTCGACCGCCTTGACCGCGCCGACCTGCTTGCGGAAGACGATGCCCCGGGTCAGCGGGTAGTACTTGACCAGGTCCTTCACTTCCAGCAGGGACTCAGCCATGGAGGCACTCCTTCCAGAAGTGGCAGGCGCTGGTGCGCTCCACCGGGGACTCGGTCACCCGGTACAGCGGCGGGACGTCGGTGCGGCACACCGCCTGCGCCATCGGGCAGCGCGGGTTGAAGGCGCAGCCGGGCGGGATGGCCACCAGGTTCGGCGGCAGGCCCTTGATGGCGTACAGCTCCTGGCCCTTCTGGTCCAGGCGCGGGATGGAGTCCAGCAGGCCGCGCGTGTACGGGTGCGCGGGCGCCTTGTAGATCTCGTGGACCGGAGCCGCCTCGACGATCCGGCCCGCGTACATGACCGCGATCTTGTCGGCCACGTCCGCGACCACGCCCAGGTCGTGGGTGATCAGGATGAGGCCCATGTTCAGCTCACGCTGGAGCTCGGCGAGCAGATCCATCACCTGGGCCTGGACGGTGACGTCCAGGGCGGTCGTCGGCTCGTCCGCGATGATCAGCGAGGGCTCCAGGGCCAGCGCCATCGCGATCATGATGCGCTGGCGCATGCCGCCCGAGAACTGGTGCGGGTAGTCCCCCACCCGCTCCTTCGCCGCCGGGATCCTGACCCGGTCCATCAGCTCGACGGCCTTGCCCTTGGCGTCCTTGCGGGACATCCCGCGGTGCACCTCGTACATCTCGGCGAGCTGCGCGCCCACGCTCAGGACCGGGTTGAGGGAGGAGAGCGCGTCCTGGAAGATCATCGCCATCTCGGCGCCGCGGATCTTGCGCCGCTCCTCCTCCTTCATCTTGAGGAGGTCCTTGCCCTTGAAGAGGATCTCGCCGCCCGCGATCCGGCCCGGCGGCACGTCGAGGATGCCCATCACGGCCTGGGCGGTGACCGACTTGCCGGAGCCCGACTCGCCGAGCACGGCGAGCGTCTCGCCCTCGGCCACCGAGTAGTTGACGCCGTTGACGGCCTTGGCGACTCCGTCGCGCGTCTTGAATTCCACGTGCAGGTCGCGGACTTCGAGCAGCATGTGCGGGGCTCCTCAGCGCAGCTTGGGGTCGAGGGCGTCGCGCACCGCGTCGCCGAGCATGATGAAGGCGAGCACGGTCAGGCTCAGCGCGCCGGCCGGCCAGAGCAGCATGTGCGGGGCGTTGCGGATCTGCGAGGCCGCGTTGGAGATGTCGATGCCCCAGGAGACGGTGGGCGGGCGCAGGCCGACGCCGAGGAAGGACAGGGTGGCCTCCAGGGCGATGTAGGTGCCGAGCGCGATGGTGGCGACCACGATGACCGGGGCGATGGCGTTGGGCGCCACGTGCCGGAGCATCATCCGGCCGTTGCCGGCGCCGAGGGCCCGGGCCGCCTGGACGTAGTCGTTCTGTTTGGCGGTGATGACGGAGCCGCGGCCGATGCGGGCGATCTGCGGCCAGCCGAGGAGCACGATGAAGCCGACCACCGGCCAGACGGTGGTGCTGGTGACCACGGACAGGAACACCAGGCCGCCGAGGACGACGGGGATGCCGAAGAAGATGTCGGCGACCCGGGAGAGCAGCGCGTCGCCCCAGCCGCCGAAGAACCCGGCGAGCCCGCCGAGCAGCGAGCCGAGCAGGGCGGCGCCGAAGGTGGCGCAGACGCCCACGGTGATGGAGGCGCGGGCCCCGTAGACGGTACGGGTGTACACGTCGCAGCCCTGGGTGTCGTAGCCGAAGGGATGGCCTGGGGAGGAGCCCTGCTGCGACTTGGACAGGTCGCACTGCAGCGGGTCGCCGCTCGCGATGAGCTGCGGCCAGATCGAGATGATCACGAGGAAGAGGATCATCAGCGAGGAGATGATGAAGACGGGGTTGCGGCGCAGCTGATGCCAGGCGTCGGACCACAGGGAGCGGGGCTTCTCACCGGGGCCGGTCCCGCCCGGCGGGCCGTCCTTCTCGATGCCCTCGACGCTCTCGGCCTCCTCCAGGGCCAGATCCATGGGTCCCCCCTGGCCGGTCGGGGAGACCGCCTCGTGCGGACGGGGACCGACGGGATCGTAGCCGCCGGGCCCTTCGGGACGCTCGGGGTCAGGCATAACGGATCCTCGGGTCCAGGACCGCGTAGAGCAGGTCGACGAGCAGGTTCGCCAGCAGGAAGACGATGACGAGGATGGTCACGAAGCCGACGACCGTGGGCGAGTTGTTTCGCAGGATGCCCTGGTAGAGCTGGTAGCCGACGCCGTGGATGTTGAAGATCCGCTCGGTGACGATGGCGCCGCCCATCAGGGCGCCGATGTCGGTGCCGATGAAGGTGACGACGGGGATGAGCGAGTTGCGCAGCAGGTGGCGGGTGACGACCCGGCGGCGCGGCAGGCCCTTGGCGACGGCGGTGCGCACGTAGTCGGCCTTGACGTTCTCGGCGATGGAGGTGCGCGAGAGCCGGGTGACGTAGGCGAGGGAGACCAGCGCGAGCACGATGCCGGGCAGGATCAGCTCGTTGAAGGGGGCGTCCGGGGAGACGGTCGGCCGCACCCAGCCCCATTTGACGCCGAAGAGGTACTGGAGCAGATAGCCCGTCACGAACGTCGGTACGGAGATGACGACGAGGGTGAGCACCAGCACGGTGGTGTCGACGGACTTGCCGCGGCGCAGGCCGCTGACCACGCCGAGGGTGATGCCGATGACGATCTCGAAGAAGATCGCGACGATGGTCAGGCGCAGGGTGACGGGAAAGGCGCTGGCCATCAGCTCGGTGACCGGCTGGCCGTTGAAGGCCGTGCCGAAGTCGCCTTTGAAGATCTGGCCCATGTAGTGGAGGTACTGCTCCCACAGGGGGCGGTCGAGGTAGAGGTCCTTGCGGATGCGCGCGGCGGTGGCGGGGTCGGGCGCCTTGTCGCCGAAGAGGGCCGCGACCGGGTCACCGAGCGCGTACACCATGAAGAAGATCAGGAACGTGCTGCCGATGAACACCGGGATCATCTGGAGCAGCCGCCGGATCACATAACGTCCCATGGACTGCTCCAGGATCGATCCGAAACGCGGGTCAGCTGACCTTGATCTGGTCGTACACGGGGACGCTGAACTGGTTGAGCGCCACGTCCGAGAGCCGCTCGGCGTAGCCCGCGCTGCCGTTCTGGTACCAGAGTGGGATGGCCGGCATCTGCGCGGCGAGGATCTTCTCGGAGTCCTGGAACTTCGCGACGGCCTTGGCCTGGTCGCTCTCCTGGTTGGCCTCGTCGACGAGCTTGTCGAAGTCCGCGTTGCTGAACTTCCCGTAGTTGGAGGAGGCCCCGGTGTAGTAGAGGGGCTGGAGGAAGTTCTGGATCAGGGGGTAGTCGGCCTGCCAGCCGGAGCGGAAGGGGCCGGTCAGCTTGAAGCTGCTCTGCTGGTTGCGGAAGTCCGCGAAGGTGCCGATCGGGTTGACCGTGCAGACCGGGCCCTCGCCCAGCGCGTTGTTGATGCTGTTGCAGACGGCGTCCATCCAGTCGCGGTGCGAGCCGGTGTCCACGTTGGAGGTCAGCGTGACCTTGCCGCCGGGGAGCCCGCCGGCGTCCGTGATGAGCTTCTTGGCCGCCGCCGGGTCGTAGACGCAGGCGTCGCCGCAGACCGTGGAGGAGAAGCCGCCCGCCTCGCCGAGGGCCGGGGAGGTCCAGTCCTTGGCCGGGGTGCGGGTCTCGCGGAAGATCTGCTTGGTGATCTCGTCGCGGTTGATCGCCATCGAGATCCCGCGGCGGACGTTCTCCATCCCCTCCTTGCTCCACTGCGGGTCGTACAGCGGGAAGGTGAGGGTCTGGATGATGAGGGCCGGCTGGTTGATGTACCGGTCGCCCAGGTCGTTCTTGACGTTCTTCAGCTGCTGCGCCGGGATGTCGTCGACGAGGTCGAGGTTGCCGGAGATCAGGTCGGTGTAGGCGGTGTTGTTGTCGGTGTAGACCTTCAGGTCCACACCTCCGTTCTGCGCCTTGTCCGGACCGGGGTAGGTGTCCCACTTGCGCAGCTTCATGCCGGTGCCCTTGGTGTACGAGTCCACCGTGTACGGGCCGTTGCCGACGGGCTTGTTCAGCCAGCCGGCGTGGTCGGTGAAGAAGGCCTTGGGCAGGGGGGAGAAGGCCTGGTAGCCGAGGGTCTCGGGCCAGGTGGAGAACTTGTTCTTCAGGGCGACCGTGAAGGTCTTGTCGTCCTTGACGACCAGTCCGGACATCGTCTTGGCCTTGGGCTCACCGGAGGCGGGGTGGACGTCCGCGTAACCGACGATGTCGGAGAAGAACGGCGAGTTGTTCTGCTTGTTGCGCACGTCCGCGCCGTAGTTCCAGGCATCGACGAAGGACTGCGCCGTGACCGGCTCGTCGTTGCTGAACTTCCAGCCGTCCTTCAGCGTGATGGTGAAGTTCTGACTGTCCGTCGTCTCGATCTTCTGGGCGACCATGTCGAGGGCCTCGCCCGTCTTCGGGTCGTAGCGCTTGAGACCCCGGAAGAGCATGTCGAGGACCTTGCCGCCCTGCACCTCGTTGGTGTTGGCGGGCTCCAGCGGGTTCTGCGGGTCGCCCCACGAGGAGCTGACGATTCCCGCCTCGCCGCCTCCGCCGCTGTCGCTACCGCCGCCGCAGGCCGTCGCCGCGAGGGCGACGGCCACCGCACATGCGGCCCACGTGGCGTGGGTGGCTCCGCGCATGGAGTGCCTCCTAGGGATCCCAAGACTCGCTTAGGGGCCTATGTCACCCTATGTGGGGCCCTGCACACTCCTCGTTGGACCGATTGCACCCGCGCGTCACGCCCCTGTCACCCCTGGGGGTGCAATGAAAGCTCCCATGAGTCGACCGCGTAGTGCAGGCCCATGCCGTGCGCCTCGTACAGCGCCAGCGCGCCGGTCTCGTTGTGGGTGTCCACGCCGAGGCCTACGGAGTCCCGGCCGCGCTCCGCGTAGACGGCGAAGCAGTGGCGGAGCAGGAAACCGCCGAGGCCGAGGCCCCGTACCTCCTTCGCCACGCCGAGGTGGCTGACCCAGGCCATGCTCGTGCGGTCGTCCCGGGTGAGCAGCACGGCCACGTCGCCCTGGCCGGGCAGGCTCGCGATCCACACCAGCGACCAGTCGAGCTTGCGACCCTCTATGTGGTCGAGCCAGGTCTCGTACGGGCGGTCCACATGGCCGAAGTGCGCGGCGAAGGTCCGCTCGATCAGGGCGTGGGCCCGGTGGCGGTCGGTCTCGTCGTCGCCGCAGTGGCGCAGGGTGAGCCCGGCCGGCGGGACCGGCGCCGGATCGGCGGCCGGGGACAGGGAGCGGGTCATGACCTGGTAGCGGCGGATGGTGCGGTAGCCGCGGCCGGTCAGGAGGGACAGGTCGAGGGTGGGCTCCACGTTGAGCTGCATTCTCAGCGCGCCCTGACCGCCGGTCAGCTCCCGGGCCCTGGCCTCCATGCGCTCCAGCAGCAGGACGGCGGCCTCGTCGTGGCCGGGCAGTACATAGTGGTCCCCGTCGACGCGGCCGGGGCCGGAGTCCGCCCAGACGAGGGCGTAGGCCACGAGCCGGCCGTCCTGGTGCGCGAGCCAGGAATCCGTGGCCAGGTCCACGTCCGGGGCGTTGAGGTCGGACTCGACGGTGCCGAGATCGGTCTCCGGCCGGCCGATCTCGATCATGTCGACGGCATTGAGCAGGGCGCAGATGTCGGCCGCGTCCCCGGGCCCGGCGGGCCGTACGGTGAGGGTCATGCCGTCACTCTCCGTCCCCGGCTCCCGGGGGCGCAACCGGTTTCCCGGAGTCCCGTCCCAGGGGGCGGCGTATCCCTGCACCGGTGACGAAAACGGCTGGTCCCCGGCGCCGTGAGGCACCGGGGACCAGCCGTCGGAAAGAACGCGTCGGTCAGACGGCCAGGATGGCCTTCTCCTCGGCGAAGTGGCACGCGGACTCGTGCGCGGCCAGGGTGTTCACGCCCTTGAAGCGCTCCGGGATCGCCAGCAGCGGCTCCTCGGTGGAGCACTTGTCCTGGGCCTTCCAGCAGCGGGTGCGGAAGCGGCAGCCCGACGGCGGGTTGGCCGGGGACGGGACGTCACCGGTGAGGATGATCCGCTCGCGACCCTCGCGCGCGTCCGGGTCGGGGACCGGGACGGCGGACAGCAGCGCCTGCGTGTACGGGTGGGTCGGGTGCTCGTAGATCTCGGCGTCGGAGCCGATCTCGGCCATCTTGCCCAGGTACATGACGCCCACGCGGTCCGAGATGTGCCGGACGATCGAGAGGTCGTGCGCGATGAAGAGGTAGGAGAGGTTGAACTCGTCCTGCAGCTTCTCCATCAGGTTGATGACCTGGGCCTGCACCGACACGTCGAGCGCGGAGACCGGCTCGTCGCAGATGATGATCTCCGGCTGCAGGGCGAGGCCGCGGGCGATGCCGATGCGCTGGCGCTGGCCGCCGGAGAACTGGTGCGGGTACCGGTTGATGTACTCCGGGTTCAGACCGACGACGTCCAGGAGCTCCTGGACCTTCTGCCGGCGGTTGCCCTTGGGAGCCACCTCGGGGTGGATCTCGAAAGGCTCCCCGATGATGTCGCCGACCGTCATGCGCGGGTTCAGCGACGTGTACGGGTCCTGGAAGACCATCTGGATGTTGCGGCGCACGGCCTTCAGCGCGCGGCCGGACAGCTTGCTGATGTCCTGGCCCTTGTAGAAGACCTCGCCGGCGGTCGCGCGCTCCAGGTTCATCAGGAGCTTGGCGACCGTGGACTTGCCACAGCCGGACTCACCGACGATACCGAGGGTCTCGCCCTGGTAGAGGTCGAAGGAGATCCCGTCGACCGCCTTGACCGCGCCGACCTGCTTCTTGAACAGGATTCCCTGGGTCAGCGGGAAGTGCTTGACCAGGTTACGGACCTGGAGGATCGGCTCGCGCTCGGTGGCGTTCTTGGTGAGCTCAGCCATGGATCTGGTCCTTCCAGAAGTGGCACGCGCTGCCGCGGCCGGGCAGTTCGGTGCCGTCCTGCTCGGTGACCGGGTGCAGCACCGGGATCTCGGTGCGGCAGATGTCCTGCGCCTTGGGGCAGCGGGGGCTGAAGGCGCAACCCGTGGGAATGCGGAGCAGGTTGGGCGGCAGACCCTTGATCGCGTAGAGCTCCTGGCCCTTCTGGTCCAGGCGCGGGATCGAGTCCAGCAGGCCACGGGTGTACGGGTGGGACGGGCGCTTGTAGATCTCGTGGACCGGAGCGGTCTCGACGATCCGGCCCGCGTACATGACCGCGATCTTGTCCGCGACGTCGGCGACGACGCCGAGGTCGTGGGTGATCAGGATCAGGCCCATGTTCATCTCGCGCTGGAGCTCCGCGAGCAGGTCCATGACCTGGGCCTGGACCGTCACGTCGAGAGCCGTGGTGGGCTCGTCGGCGATGATCAGGTCCGGCTCCAGGGCCAGCGCCATGGCGATCATGATGCGCTGGCGCATACCGCCCGAGAACTGGTGCGGGTAGTCCCCCACGCGCGCCTTGGCGGCGGGGATCTTCACGCGGTCCATGAGCTCGATGGCCTTGACCTTGGCGTCCTTCTTGGACATGCCGCGGTGGACCCGGAACATCTCGCCGAGCTGGTCGCCCACCGAGTAGACCGGGTTCAGGGAGGACAGCGCGTCCTGGAAGATCATCGCCATCTTGTCGCCGCGGAGCTTGCGGCGCTCCTCGTCGGACATCTTGAGGATGTCCTTGCCGTGGAAGCGCACCTCGCCGCCGGCGACCCGTCCGGGCGGGCTGTCGAGGATGCCCATGATCGCCTGAGCGGTGACGGACTTGCCGGAGCCGGACTCGCCGAGCACGGCGAGGGTCTCGCCGGCGCTGACGCTGTAGCTCACGCCGTTGACGGCCTTGGCGACCCCGTCACGGGTCTTGAACTCGACCTGGAGGTTGTCCACCTCCAGCAGCGGCACGGCGGATCCGCCGCCCGTCTCCGCAACGCTGAGAATCTCCGACGTGGTCACGCCGCCACCTTCGTCCTGCTTGCTGATGTTGTCTCGGGGCATCGCGCGGCCCTACCGGAGCTTCGGGTCGAGCGCGTCACGCAGGCCGTCGCCGACGAAGGCGAAGCCGAGCACGGTGACGACGACGAAGAGGCTGGGGAAGTACCACAGGTAGTCATTGACTCCGATGAAGCCCTGGCCGGCCGCGAGCATGTTGCCCCACTCGGGGACGTCGACGGGGACGCCGGCGCCGAGGAAGGAGAGCGCCGCCACACCGACGATCGTGGTACCGACGTTGAACGTCGCGTAGACCAGCACGGCGGTCAGCGAGTTGGGCAGGATGTGCGTGCGCACGACCCGCCAGCCACTGGCGCCCAGCGCCTTGGCCGCGTGGACGTAGTCCATCTCGCGCACGGACAGGATCGAGCTGCGCAGGAGCCTGGCCACGGTGGCCCACGAGAAGATCGCGAGCGAGATGATCACCGGCGTGATGCCACGGCCGGTGACCAGGATGATGACGATGGCACCGATCATCAGCGGGAACGCGAGGAAGACGTCCGCGACGCGCATGACCAGGGTGTCGGCGAAGCCGGGGAAGTAGCCGGCGATGGCGCCGAGGGCGACACCGATCAGCACCGCGAAGAAGATCGAGGCGAGGCCGACGAACATGGCCACGCGGGTGCCGACTATGAGGCGCGAGAACATGTCGCGGCCCAGGGCGTCGGTACCCATCCAGTGCGTGCCGTTGGGCGACACGAGGGTGTTCTCCAGGTCCTGCGCCCCCGGGTCGAAGGGGGTGAGGTAGTTGCCGAAGACGGCGGTCAGGAACAGCGCGGAGATGATGACGAGGCCGACGACAGCCAGCTTGTTCTGGGCGAAGCGGTGACGGATCTCGCCCCACTGGCTCAGTTGCTTGGGTCGGGGTTCGGCCGTGGCCGAAGCGGACGACACGGGGTTCTCGTCCCCGATCGCCGGGCTCGTTGCGAGCTCAGACATGAGGAAATCCTCCTTGGGGGCGGTCAGCTGAGGCGGATACGCGGGTCGAGGGCCGCGTACAGCAGGTCCACGATGAGGCTGAGGACGACGAAGATCGCGACGCTGTAGGTCACGACACCGATCACGATCGGGTTGTTCTGCTGCTGAATCGCCTGAACCAGTGCCAGACCGACACCGTCCCAGTTGAAGATCGCCTCAGTGATGAGCGCACCACCGAGGAGTGCACCGAACGAGATACCCAGGTAGGTGACCACGGGGATGGACGAGTTGCGCAGCACGTGCTTGAAGAGCACGCGGCGGCGCGGAAGTCCCTTGGCCACGGCCGTCTTCACGTAGTCCGCGCGCAGCACCTCCAGCATCGTGCCGCGGGTGAGGCGGGCGACGAAGGCGATGTCGGTGATGGCGAGGGTCACTGCGGGAAGAATCATGCCGTCGAGCTGGTCACCGCTCATCGGGGGGAACCAACCGAGCTCCACCGCGAAGTACTTCTTGAGCAGCATGCCGATGACGAAGGTTGGGAAACCGACGGCCATGGTCGTAAAGAATGTCGTGGTCATGTCCAAGATGCTGTATCTGTAGAGCGCGGCGATCATGCCGACGCCCATACCGAACACCGTGACGAGAGCGATGGCCAGCAGGGCCAGCTTCGCGGTGTTCTGCAGCTTGGGACCGAGGATCTCGGACACCTCGCGGCGCTGGATGAAGTCCTCGCCGAGGTCTCCGGTCGCAACCTTGGTCACGTAGTTCACGTACTGCTCGGGCAGCGACTTGTCGAGCCCGTAACGCGCCTTGAGTTCCGCGACCACTGCAGGGTCGCGTGCCTTGTCGCTGCCCGCGATCGAACCCACGGGATCGCCGGGGAGAACGAACAGACACGCGAACAGAACCATGGTCGCGCCGATGAGGACTATGACCATCTGCCCGAGGCGACGGGCGACGTACCTTCCCATGTTTGTGCCTCTCTACCTGGCCGCTTCTGGGAGCAGCGGCCTCCGGCCCAAGGAACGGGCCGGCTCTCGGCCTGCGGGGGTTACCCGCGGATGTGAGGGGTGCCGAAGTAAGAACGGCCTGCCGAGCGGGGCCGCGGCCCACCGGTCACCCGGGGGCCGCGGCACGTTCGCTCCTGACGGATATACCGTCCGAACCGGTTACTTCTTGAGCGAGATCTTCTCGAGGATCGGGTCCTCGTTGAAGTTGATGTCGTCCAGACCGTTGAACTTGTCGGTCGCCATCAGGCGGAACTGGGAACGGTTGAAGGTCGGGATGAGGGCCATGTCGTCCATGGCCATCTTCTCGGCCTGCTTGTACATCGCCAGTCGCGCGGCCTCGTCCTTGGTGGCGCGGGCCGTGTCGATCAGCTTGTCGAACTCGGGGTTGTTGTAACGGACGCGGTTGTCACCGACCACGTTGCCGTCCGCGTCCTTGTTCATCGAGGTCGAGTGCAGCAGCGGGAACAGGAAGTTCTCCGGGGTCGGGTAGTCCGCACCCCACGCGAAGCGGTAGATGCCGGTCGCGCCGTTACCCTGCTGCTCCTTGAGCATGCCCGGGAAGTCCTTGCCGTCCAGCTTGACCTTGACGCCGAGGACGTCCTCAAGCTGACGCGCGATGGCCTGGACCCACTCTTCGTGGCCCGCACCGGTGTTGAAGCTGAACTTGATCTCGGTGCCCGGCTTCAGGCCGCCCTTCTCGGCGTGCTCCTTGGCCTTGGCGACGTCCTGCTTGACGCAGGAGACGCACAGGTCCTTCTGGTACGCCTTCGGGAACGACGGCGGCACGATGGTCGTCGACGGGGTCTGGAAGCCCTGGAAGACACCCTTGGCGATGGCCTGCCGGTCGATCGCGTAGGAGATCGCCAGACGGGCGTCCTTGTTGTTCGTCGGACCGTTGTCACCGATCGGCAGAACGTAGTTCATGCCGCTGGTGTCCTTGGCGAACCACTTGTTCTGCGGCTTGTACTTCGCCTCGGCCGTCTTCAGCATCGGCGTCGGGATGTGCGCGTAGTCGAAGGTGCCGGCCTGGAAGCCGTCGTACTCGAGCTGCTGCGCGGTCTTGTCGTTGAGGAGCGTGACCTGGACCTTCCCGAGGGAGGCCTTCTGCAGCGAGTAGTCGTCGTTACGGACGAGGTTGATCGCCTTGTTGTGCTCCCACGTGCCGTCCATCTTGAACGGACCGTTGCCGACGGGGGCCTCGCCGAACGCCTTGTCCTCTTCGCCGACCTTGGCGACCTTCGGGACCGGGCTGTAGGCGTTGTGCGCCGTCTTCAGGACGAACTCGCAGTCCGCCTTGGACAGGTCGACCTTGATGGTGGTCGGGTCCGGCGTGGTGACACCGCTGAAGGTCTTGGCGGAGCCGTCCTGCAGCTGCTCGTAACCCTTGATGCCGGCGAAGTGGTACGCCACGTCGGACGCGGCGGCCTTGTGCGCGGCACGGGCCCAACCACGGGCGAACGACTCGGCGTCGACGACCTCGCCGTTGGAGAACTTGGTGTCCGGCTTGATCTTGAACGTCCAGGACGTGCAAGCCTCGTCCGAGGTCGCCGACTCGGCGAGCATGGGCTCGGCCATGCCGTCCGGCGTGTTCCCGTACAGGCCGGTGAACAGGGCGTTGGCCAGCAGGACACCGGTGGACTCGTGGGCACGCCCCGGGTCGATGGTGTCGGGCTCGGTGCTACCGAGCCGGAACACACCGCCGTTGGCGCTGCCCTTGTCCTTGCTGTCACCGTCACCGCCGCCACAGGCGGTAGCGGCCAGGGCGACGACAACCGCGCCCACGACCCACTTGGCGCTCTTGGCACCGCGCATGGGTTTCCTCCTCATGAGTCCACTGATCGACTTGAGGGGCAAAAAAACCTCGCCGACACCCCTGACGGCGAGCATTTCCGTGCCCATAGTGTGCTCGTGAGTCGGCGCGATCCCCACATCGCGTGACCCATTGACCCGAGCTCAATGGAGCCATCCTCAGGGACTGCCAGGCCGTAAACCACACTTAAGTGGTCTCGTTTTCACAACATCGATCCGCGTCAGAAACCCGAAATCCGGACAAACGGATAGGAGACAGACACGTGCGAAACGGACGGTTAGCTCATCATCCGGAGCGTCACGGTCGGTATGCGGACACCTGAACGCAAAAATCCGCTTGACAGAAGCGAACAGCCCCTCCCCTCACGGACTCCGTGAGGGGAGGGGCTGCTGTACTACCAGGGCCCTGCGGCCGACTGCGCCCGCCGTGGCCGCGGCCCGAGCAAACCCGGGCGAACGACCGTACGGCTGTTGTTACTTGGCGGACTTGGCGCGCGACGCGGTGCGCGAGCGGTCCTTCTGGTCCAGGACGACCTTGCGGATGCGGACGGCCTCCGGGGTCACCTCGACGCACTCGTCGTCGCGGCAGAACTCCAGGGACTGCTCCAGGGAGAGCTTGCGGGGCGGCACCACGTTCTCGGTGTTGTCCGCGGAAGCCGCACGCATGTTGGTGAGCTTCTTCTCCTTGGTGATGTTCACGTCCATGTCGTCGGAGCGCGAGTTCTCGCCGACGATCATGCCCTCGTACACCTCGGTGCCGGGGTCGGTGAACAGGACACCGCGCTCCTGCAGGTTGATCATCGCGAACGGCGTCACGGAGCCGGCGCGGTCGGCGACCAGCGAACCGTTGTTACGGGTCACCAGCTGGCCGAACCACGGCTCGTGGCCCTCGTGGATCGAGTGGGCGATGCCCGTGCCGCGCGTACCGGTCAGGAACTCGGTACGGAAGCCGATGAGACCGCGCGACGGGACGACGAACTCCATGCGGACCCAGCCGGAGCCGTGGTTCGACATGTTGTCCATGCGGCCCTTGCGGACGCCCATGAGCTGCGTGACGGCGCCCATGTGCTCCTCGGGGACGTCGATCGTCATGCGCTCGACCGGCTCGTGCACCTTGCCGTCGATCTCCTGCGTGACCACCTGCGGCTTGCCGATGGTCAGCTCGAAGCCCTCGCGGCGCATCTGCTCGACCAGGATGGCGAGCGCGAGCTCACCACGGCCCTGGACCTCCCAGGCGTCCGGACGCTCGGTCTCCAGCACGCGGAGCGAGACGTTACCGATCAGCTCGCGGTCCAGACGGTCCTTGACCTGGCGCGCGGTGACCTTGCGGTCCTTGACCGCGGACTTGGCGTCCGCGCCCTTGCCGCTGCCGCCACGGCCGACCATCGGGGAGGTGTTCGTACCGATGGTCATGGAGATCGCCGGCTCGTCGACCGAGATCAGCGGAAGCGCGATCGGGTTCTCCGGGTCGGCCAGGGTCTCACCGATCATGATGTCGGGGATACCGGCGACCGCGCAGATGTCACCCGGGCCCGCCACCTCGGCCGGCTTGCGGGTGAGCGCCTCGGTCATCATCAGCTCGGTGATGCGCACGTTCGACTGGGTGCCGTCACGCTTGATCCAGGTGACGGTCTGGCCCTTGCGCAGCTCGCCCTGCTCGACGCGCAGGAGCGCGATACGGCCGAGGAAGTTGTCGGCGTCCAGGTTGGTGACGTGGGCCTGAAGGGGGGCCTCCTCGTCGTACACCGGCGCGGGGACGTGCTCCAGGATGGTGGAGAAGAACGGCTCCAGGCTGTCGCTGTCCGGGGGGACGGTGCCGTCCTCGGGCTTGGTCAGCGAGGCCACGCCGTCACGGCCGCAGGCGTAGACGATCGGGAACTCGATCTGGTCCTCGTCCGCGTCCAGGTCCAGGAAGAGGTCGTACGTCTCGTTGACGACGGCGTCGATCCGGGAGTCCGGGCGGTCGGTCTTGTTGATGCAGAGGATGACCGGCATCTTCGCCTGCAGGGCCTTGCGCAGGACGAAGCGGGTCTGGGGCAGCGGACCCTCGGAGGCGTCCACCAGCAGAACGACGGCGTCCACCATCGACAGACCGCGCTCGACCTCACCACCGAAGTCGGCGTGGCCGGGGGTGTCGATGATGTTGATCGTGATCGGGGCCCCGCCGTCCTTGGGGTGATACTTCACCGCCGTGTTCTTGGCGAGGATCGTGATGCCCTTCTCACGCTCCAGGTCGTTCGAGTCCATCATGCGGTCGTCGAGGTGCTGGTGGGCGGCGAAGGCACCGGCCTGCTTGAGCATGGCATCGACGATGGTCGTCTTGCCATGGTCGACGTGGGCGACGATGGCGACGTTACGGATGTCGTGGCGCGTGGGCACTTCGGCGCTTCTCCCGGGATCGTGGATGGCGTCGCGTACGGTCCGGCACGCGCGCCTCGGCCGGGCGAAAACCTGCCACGGCCTTACCCCATGGTACGTCGAGTGGCGGGAACCGCCTGCCGGGGGGTCTGTCAAGAGGCCGGATGTATGAGTGCGGCCGAGGGTTGCGTGGGGTGCCCCGACCGCCGTTCCTGCCGGTATTCACGCGGGTCAACGGGTATGCACGACCTTGCCCGCCGGGGGATCCGGCGGGCAAGGGACTTGAGTCACATCTGAGCTTGTGACCCTTCGGTCAACCAGACAGGCACCGCTTTGTCATCACTTCTTCTCCCCCGCTACTTCTTCTTGTCCTTCGCGGTCGGCGCCTTCTTCCAGCCGATGTCCTGGTAGCGGGGGGCGCCGAGGCCGAAGGCGCCGGCGTTGGCGAGACCCGGCTTGACCGCCACCAGCTCGGGTCGCTGGAAGAGCGGGATGGAGCCCGCGGCGGCCCAGATCCGGGCGTCCGCCTTGCGCATCAGCTCACGGGACTGCTCCTCGTCCAGCTCGCCGACCGCCTGATCGAACAACTGGTCGATGTGGTCGGTGCCGACCCGTGTGTAGTTCTGTTCGACGAGGAGCGAGCCGTCCGCGGCCGGCTCCGGCTTGGCGAAGATCGGCCGGGCGTCGGTGGCCGGGTAGGCCGTCGCGGGCCAGGAGTAGAGGGCCAGGTCGTACTGGCCGGAGGCGATGTGGTCCTTGAAGAAGCTGTCGTCCGCCACCTTGATCGTCTCGGTGTTCACGCCGACCTTGCGGAGCATCCCGGCGATCCGCTCGCCGACCGTGCGCAGGGACTCCGAGCCGGGGCCCGCCGGGAGGACGAAGCGCAGGCTGAGCGCCTTGCCGTCCTTGGCGAGCATGTTCCCGGAGGTACGGACGGGCTGCTTGGCGGGGGCCGGGGCCGGGGAGGCCTTGGCGGGGTCGGCCGCGTCGCCTTCGCGGGCCGGGACCCCCTTGCCGTCGTCGGCGGCCGCCGCCCGGGCGGCCCGGGCGGCGTGGGCCGCCTGGGCGAGCAGGGATGCCCGCTGCCCGGCCCCGAAGGGGGCCGGGGCGAGCACCGGGGACGGCCCGTCCTGGGCCCCCGCCGGGGCGGTGCCGCTCTTCGGGCGGTCGGCGGCCGCCGACCGCGGCTCGCCGTTGGCCCCGTCGTCCTGGCCCACGATGTAGAGCCCGTCGTTGCCGGTGCCCGGGCCCGACGGGGTCTTCGAGTCGTCCTGCGGCGCGCTCTCCGGGCCGGCCTTGGCGCCCGCGGGCTCGGTGATCTTGCCGCCCTTGCGCCAGCCCGCGTCCGCGAACAGGGCCTGGGCCGCGTGGGTGTCCTGGCCGCCGAGCGCGTCGCTGTTGTCGGCGTACGCCCGCTGCCCGGCCAGGGCCAGGTGGCTGCCGACCGGGCTCGCGGGCAGGCCGAGCGGCTTGAGGACGATCTCCGCCAGCGCCTTGCGGTCCAGGGCCCGGGCCACCGCCCGGCGCACCCGCTCGTCCGCCAGCGGACCGGAGGCCCCGTTCATCGCCAGCTGGGTGTAGGCCGGCTCCAGCGACTTCCGCACGGTGAAGGCCTTCAGGGCCGCCTGCTCGTCCGCGTACCGCTTGACCGAGGCGAGGTGCTTCTGGCGGCTCTCCGTCTCCGCCGCCGCCTTCTCCTCGTCCGCACCGAAGGCGGTCGCCCACGACAGCGTGGCCTGCGCCGGGGTCAGCGCGGCCCCCGGGCCGTGGGCCGGGGCACCGCCCGCGCCCGGACCCTTCTTGGCGGCCGCGTCCCGGCGGGCCAGTGCGATCCGGTCGGCCCCGGCCCGGTCGATCTCCGCCAGATCGAGCTTCCCGGCGGCCAGCGCCGCCGGGCGCTCGGCCCGCGGGACCGCCGTCAGGACGAGCGTGTCCAGCTTGGCCGGACGGCCCCACCAGCGCGCGTTGCGGGTCAGGGCGGCGGTACCGGTCTTCTTGTCGATCGCGCCCAGCCCGAAGGGTCCGGCGGTGATCTTCAGCGCGCCGCGGGCGCCCTCGTTGAAGGCGTCCGGGGTGCCGGTGACCTGCTTGGGGTAGAGCGGGGTGAAGAGGGAGCGCCAGTCGGCGTACGGCTTGTTGAAGGTGACCCTGACCTCCAGGTCGGTCTTGCCCTTCTCGATCTTCTCGATCCGCTCGTAGCCGGCGTTGCGTGCCGTCCAGTACGCCGAGTCCTTGCCGTTCAGGGCCCGCCACTGCGCCACGAAGTCGGCGGCGCCGATCTCGCGCCCGTCGCTCCACACCGCCTTCTGGTTCAGCTTGTACTGGACGACCTGCTTCGGCTCCCGCTCGATGACCTCGGCCTTCTCCAGGTAGTCCGGGTTGGCCACCGGCCGCCCCTTGGCGTCCAGCACGAAGAGCTGGGGCAGCACGGCGCCGGCGATCCTGTTGGTGGTGGCGTCCGCATCGGCCTGGAAGGTGTTGAGGGTGTCCGGGAGCGTGTCCACCGCCCAGCGCAGCACACCCCCGTCCGCGACCTTGTCGCGGGTGGTCGTGGCGATGTCCTGTCCTGCGGCGGCCTGGCCGCCCTCCTCGTCACCCGCGCCGCAGCCCGTGAGCAGCGGCAGTGCGAGGACTCCCGAGGTCAGGAGCGCCAAGGACCTGCGCCTTCTCTGGGACATGGGTGGTACCTCCGGGGCGGGGCGTGGGGGAAGCATGATCACGTTCGGCGGTATATGGAGCTGATCACACCGGTTGCCGGAACCCACTGAAATAGACGGTCCGCCGCACCCCTCGCAGCCGCCTCTCGCCACGCCGCGAACCCCACCCGTGCGGACCAATCCCGCTTGCGCGGCAGGAGGCGTTCCCCCGGGAGAGGGATGAGAATGGGGGGCGGGGAGGGGCGCACGATTCACGCCTGCGCGCCCGCAATCGCTGCACGTCCCTTCACAACGGGGGACGGGAAGCGCGACACTCGCAGGCGCACATGAGCGTTGCCACCGCACCTGGCGGAAGTGAGGGCAAATCATGTCCCTGCAAGACGATCTGAGTGCCGTACGGCGCAACCTGGACGAGCTGACGCGCAAGGTCGAGCGGCTGGAACAGCAGGCCGCCCGGCAGAAGCCGTCGACGACGGCGGCGGGTCCGGACCCGTCCCGGATGGTGACGGTCCCGGACACCCCGTACGACAGCTCCCTGTGGACGGACTCCGACGACGAGGGCCTGGGCGCCCGCGACCGCCGCGCCCCCTGAGGCACCCCGTCACGGACACGCATCCACCCACGCCCCGTCCGGTCCGGCCGTCCGCGGCCGGGCCGGACGGGGCACCCTTCATCACTCCTCCCGGAGTCTTCTTTGGCCACAGGCACGGAACGACCCCAGCAGCGGCCCGGCGGCGTCCACGACGCCTCACGGGCCGCGATCGCGGCCCGGCACCTGCGGACCGACCGGTGGTGGCTGTCCCCCGCCGGCACCGCGGCCGGGCTGTTCGCCTTCATCGTCTACTCGACCTGGCGGGCCTTCGCGAACGCCGACTACTACGCGGCCCCGTACGTCTCCCCCTTCTACTCCCCGTGTCTCGCGGAGAACTGCGTCCCGATGAAGGGCGGGCCCAACTGGGAGATCTTCGGCAGCTGGTGGGGCCTCTCCCCCGCCCTGCTGATCCTGATCTTCCCGCTCGGCTTCCGGCTGACCTGCTACTACTACCGCAAGGCCTACTACCGGGGCTTCTGGTCCTCGCCGCCCGCCTGCGCCGTCGCCGAACCGCACACGAGGTACACCGGCGAGACCCGCTTCCCGCTGATCCTCCAGAACGCGCACCGGTACTTCTTCTACGCGGCGGTCCCGGTCGCGGGCATCCTGACGTACGACACGGTGCTGACCTTCCGCGACGAGCACTACGCCTGGGGCCACATGGGCCTCGGGACCCTGCTGTTCCTGGTCAACATCACGCTGATCTGGGCCTACACGCTGTCCTGCCACTCCTGTCGCCACATCATGGGCGGCCGGCTCAAGCACTTCTCCAAGCACCCGGTCCGCTACCGGCTCTGGGGCTGGATCAGCCGGCTCAACGCCCGCCACATGCAGCTGGCGTGGGCCTCCCTCATCAGCGTGGCCCTGTGCGACTTCTACGTGTACCTGCTGGCGAGCGGCGCCTTCACCGATCCGAGGTTCTTCTGACATGGCTCAAGTGGAACGGCAGCAGTGGGACGTGGTCGTGGTCGGCGCCGGCGGCGCCGGGCTGCGCGCCGCGATCGAGGCCCGCGAGCGCGGCGCCCGTACGGCCGTGATCTGCAAGTCCCTGTTCGGCAAGGCCCATACGGTGATGGCGGAGGGCGGGATCGCCGCCTCCATGGGCAACGTCAACGAGGGCGACAACTGGCAGGTGCACTTCCGCGACACCATGCGCGGGGGCAAGTTCCTCAACCAGTGGCGGATGGCGGAACTCCACGCGAAGGAGGCCCCGGACCGGGTCTGGGAGCTGGAGACCTGGGGCGCCCTCTTCGACCGGACGCCCGACGGGAAGATCTCCCAGCGCAACTTCGGCGGGCACGAGTACCCGCGCCTCGCGCACGTCGGCGACCGCACCGGCCTGGAGCTGATCCGCACGCTCCAGCAGAAGATCGTCCAGCTCCAGCAAGAGGACTTCAAGGAGTACGGGGACTACGAGGCCCGGCTCAAGGTCTTCCAGGAATGCACGGTCACCCGGGTCCTCAAGGACGGGCAGCGGGTCTCGGGGACCTTCTGCTACGAACGCGAGTCCGGCCGCTTCTTCGTGCTGGAGGCCCCGGCGGTCGTCCTCGCCACGGGCGGGATCGGCAAGTCCTTCAAGACCACCTCCAACTCCTGGGAGTACACGGGCGACGGCCACGCGCTGGCCCTGCTCGCGGGCGCGCCCCTGCTCAACATGGAGTTCGTGCAGTTCCACCCGACCGGCATGGTCTGGCCGCCGTCGGTCAAGGGCATCCTCGTCACCGAGTCCGTGCGCGGCGACGGCGGGGTGCTGCGCAACTCCGAGGGCAAGCGGTTCATGTTCGACTACGTCCCCGACGTCTTCAAGGAGAAGTACGCGGAGTCGGAGGCGGAGGGCGACCGCTGGTACGAGGACCCGGACCACAACCGGCGCCCGCCCGAGCTGCTGCCGCGCGACGAGGTGGCGCGGGCGATCAACTCCGAGGTGAAGGCGGGCCGCGGCTCCCCGCACGGCGGGGTCTTCCTCGACGTGTCCACCCGGATGCCGGCCGAGCGGATCAAGCGGCGGCTCCCGTCGATGTACCACCAGTTCAAGGAGCTGGCGGACGTGGACATCACCGCGGAGCCGATGGAGGTGGGCCCGACCTGCCACTACGTGATGGGCGGGATCGCGGTCGACTCGGAGTCCGCCGCCACCGTCGGGGTGCCGGGGCTGTTCGCGGCCGGTGAGGTCGCGGGCGGGATGCACGGCTCGAACCGGCTCGGCGGCAACTCCCTCTCCGACCTGCTGGTCTTCGGGCGGCGGGCCGGACTGCACGCGGCGGAGCACGCCACGGCCGCCGGTGAGCGCCCGGCGGTCTCCCAGGCGGAGATCGACGCGGCGGCCGCGGAGGCGCTGGCCCCGTTCCACGCGGCCGAGGGCGCGGAGAACCCGTACACCCTCCACCAGGAACTGCAGACGACCATGAACGACCTCGTCGGCATCATCCGGCGCGCGGGCGAGATGGCCGAGGCCCTGGAGAAGCTCGCCACCCTGCGCGTACGGGCCTCCCGGGCCGGTGTCGAGGGACACCGGCAGTTCAACCCCGGCTGGCACCTCGCCCTGGACCTGCGGAACATGCTGCTGGTCAGCGAGTGCGTGGCCCGCGCGGCCCTGGAGCGCACCGAGAGCCGGGGCGGGCACACCCGCGAGGACTGCCCGTCGATGGAGCGCGACTGGCGTCCGGTGAACCTGCTGTGCCGCCCGGTGGACCCGCCCCCGGCGGACCCCGCAGCCGACCGGATCGCCCTGGTCCGCACGCGCACCGAGCCCATCCGTCCCGACCTGCTCGCGCTCTTCGAGAAGGAAGAGCTGGTCAAGTACCTCGCCGAAGAGGAGCTGCACCGATGAGTACGTACGACGCGAGCTTCCGGATCTGGCGGGGCGACGCGGAGGGCGGGGAGCTGCGCGACTTCACGGTCGAGGTGCACGACGGGGAGGTGGTCCTGGACATCGTCCACCGGCTCCAGGCCACCCAGGCCTCGGACCTGGCGGTGCGCTGGAACTGCAAGGCGGGCAAGTGCGGCTCGTGCAGTGCGGAGGTCAACGGCCGGCCGCGGCTGATGTGCATGACGCGCATGTCGACCTTCGAGCGGTCCGAGACGATCACGGTCACCCCGCTGCGCGCCTTCCCCGTCGTCCGGGACCTGGTGACGGACGTGTCCTTCAACTACGCCAAGGCGCGGGAGGTCCCGGCCTTCGTACCACCGGAGGGGGTGGCCCCGGGCGCGTACCGGATGCAGCAGATCGATGTGGAGCGCTCGCAGGAGTTCCGCAAGTGCATCGAGTGCTTCCTGTGCCAGGACACCTGTCACGTGGTGCGTGACCACGAGGAGAACAAGGGCGTCTTCGCCGGTCCGCGCTTCCTGATGCGGGTGGCGGAGCTGGACATGCATCCGCTGGACGCGGCGGCGGAGGCGGGCCTGGACCGCAAACGCACCGCGCAGGAGGAGCACGGGCTCGGCTACTGCAACATCACCAAGTGCTGTACGGAGGTCTGCCCGGAGGGCATCAAGATCACCGACAACGCGCTGATCCCGCTGAAGGAGCGGGCGGTGGACCGCAAGTACGACCCGTTGGTGTGGCTGGGGAACAGGATCGGGCGCCGGCAGGGCTGACCGCCGGGCCCGGGCTCCCTCGGGAGGGCCCGGGCCGGCGTCAGGCGTTCGGCGTGGTCAGCGCCCGGAGTGGTCGATGACGTTGCCGTTGGAGCAGTTGTTCGCGTGGTCCCCCACCCAGTCGCCCAGGACGGGGGCCACGGCCACCTCCTGGAGGCAGACGGCGGCCGCGGTGAAGTTCCAGTTGTTGGCCGCGTTCACCCCGCCGCCGAAGTTGCTGTCGTTGTCGGCGTGGGCGGGCGTGGCGAGGGCGAGCGCGGCCACGGCGAGCGCGGCGGCGGAGATGATCTTCTTCATGGGCTGCCAACGAGCCGGCGGCGCGCCGGTCACGGACGATGACTCCGAATGCGCGGCCGCGAAACCCCCCATAACCTCCCAATTGTGATTCCGCCGAGAAGCAGGCCGCGCCGCAGGACGTTGGTACGGGCCGGGCTCGCCCTGGCGGCCGGGCTGCTCGCGGTCGGCGGCTGGGCCGCGGCCGGGGCGGCGCCCGCATGGGCCGAGGATCCCGTCACCCTGTCCCAGCAGGGGCAGATCACCGACCGCGTGGGCGCCCTGGGCGACCGGAAGGGAGCCGTCACCGCCGCGCTCGACAAGCTGTACGCCGACCGGAAGATCCAGCTCTTCGTCGCCTACGTACGGGACTTCTCCGGACGCTCCGCCCAGAGCTGGGCCGACGCCACCGCGCAGCGCAACGGCCTCGGCCAGAACGACGTCCTGCTGGCCGTGGCGACCGGGGCCCGCCAGTACGCCTATTCGGCCGATGTCGACTCCGGTTTCACCGAGCAGCAGCTGGCCACCGTCGCGCGGACCGCCATCGAGCCCGCCTTGAAGCAGAACGACTGGGCGGGCGCCGCCATCGGTGCGGCCAACGGCTACAACGCCGTCCTCGGCGGTCAGCCGGTCCCCGTGCCCACCATCACCCCCGGCCCGGCGAATCCCGGCGGCGAGGGGAGCGGCGAGAGCGGGGCCGGGGACTTCGTGCTCCCGGTGGTCGCCGTCGGCGCGGCGGGGGCGCTGGCGGCGTACACGTACACCCGCCGCAAGCGCAAGGACGCCGCCGCGGGCGGGCGCGGTACGACGACCGGGCCGGGCTGGCCCGAAGGGGCGCCGGACCGGCTCCCGCTGCCGGAGCTGGACGCC
Organism: Streptomyces sp. NPDC001502; assembly: GCF_042894785.1. Lineage (NCBI taxonomy): Bacteria > Bacillati > Actinomycetota > Actinomycetes > Kitasatosporales > Streptomycetaceae > Streptomyces > Streptomyces sp. NPDC001502. The sequence goes on along the minus strand of NZ_JBIAVW010000004.1, from coordinate 38,645 downwards.
AGGGCCAAGACCCTGCTGGTGGAGACCGACGACGCGGTCCGCACCAGCACCGAGGAGCTCGGTTTCGCCTCGGCCCAGTTCGGCGAGGAGGCGGCCCGCCCCTTCGTCGCGGCCGTGGCGTACGCCAAGGACGAGCTCACGCACGCCTTCCGGCTGCGCCAGCAGCTCGACGACGCCTACCCGGAGGACGACGCGACCCGGCGCCGGATGCTGGACGAGATCGTCGCCCGGTGCACCGAGGCGAACCGGCGGCTGGACGCCGAGTCGGAGGACTTCGACCGGCTGCGGGACCTGGAGAAGAACGCCCCGCAGGCCCTGGCATCGGTGGAGCAGGGCTACCTGGACCTGACCGGGCGCGCGGCCACCGCCGAGGCGACGCTGACCGCGCTGGCCGGGCGGTACGCGGACTCGGCGTCCGCGCCCGTCGCCTCCAACGCCGAACAGGCCAAGGACCGGCTGCTGTTCGCGGCGACCCATCTGGGCCTGGCGCACGCGGCCCTCGACGCGGGCGGGAACGGCGCGGCGGCCGTGCACGTACGGGCCGCCGAGAGCGCGGTGGACCAGGCGGCGACCCTGGTGGACGCGGTCGAGCGGCGGGCGCAGGAACTGGCGGAGGCGGCCGGGAAGCTGCCGGGTGCGCTGACCGAGACGGACACCGACCTCGCGGACGCCCGCGGGCTGCTCACCGGCACGGCGGAGGGCACCTCGACGGCGGACCTGCGCGGGCGGATCGGCCGTGCGGAGGCCGTGCTGGCCGACGTACGGCGGGAGGAGGCGGCCGGCCGGTACGACCCGATCGACGCCCTGCGCCGGATCGAGGAGGCCGACGCGGCCCTCGACGAGGCGCTGGCCGGGGCGCGGGAACGGGAGTCGGGGCGGCAGCGGGCGGTGGCCCTGCTCGACCAGGCCATGCTGGCGGCGCGCAGCGCGATCGGCGCGGCGACGGACTACATCACCACCACCCGGGGCGCGGTGGGCAGCCAGGCCCGCACCCGGCTGGCGGAGGCGGGCCGGCATCTGGAGCGTGCGGTGTCCCTGGCGGCTGCCGACCCGGCGGGGGCGCTGGCGGAGGCCCAGCAGGCGGACGGGCTGGCGCGGCAGGCGCAGCAGCTGGCGGAGCAGGACGTACGGGCGTACCAGGACCCGTACGCGGGCCGGCGGTCCGGCGGCCAGGGCGGCGCCGTGCTGGGCGGGATCATCCTCGGCGAGATCCTGCGGGGCGGCCGGGGCGGCGGGGGCGGTTTCGGGGGCTTCGGCGGCGGGGGCGGCGGTTTCGGGGGCGGTGGGGGCGGGGGCGGCAGCGGTCCCGGCTCCTTCGGCGGCGGCGGAACCCGCGGCCGCATGGGCGGCGGCGGCCGCTTCTGAACGGCACACACATCGGCCCTGACCAGGAGAGACCACGATGAGCAAGCAGACCATCCTCGGCCGCGTCACCCAGCTCGCCAAGGCCAACATCAATGCGCTGCTGGACCAGGCGGAGGATCCGCAGAAGATGCTGGACCAGCTGATCCGCGACTACACGAACAACATCTCGGAGGCGGAACAGGCGGTCGCGACGACGATCGGCAATCTGCGGATGCTGGAGGCGGACCACAAGGAGGACGTGGAGACGGCCGCCGAGTGGGGCGGCAAGGCCCTGGCCGCGAGCCGGAAGGCGGACGAGCTGCGGGCGGCGGGGGCGGCGGCGGACGCCGACAGGTTCGACAACCTCGCGAAGGTGGCGCTGGGCCGGCAGATCCAGTCCGAGAAGGAGGCGACGGTGGCGGAGCCGACGATCGCCGCCCAGACGGAGGTCGTCGACAAGCTCAAGTCGGGCCTGGACGCGATGCGGAACAAACTGACGGAGCTCCAGTCGAAGCGCGACGAGCTGGTCGCCCGGGCGAAGACCGCACAGGCGCAGAACACGATGATGGACGCGGTGAAGAACATCGACGTGCTGGACCCGACGAGCGACCTGCACCGCTTCGAGGAGAAGGTGCGCCGGGAGGAGGCGATGGCGCTCGGCAAGCAGGAGCTGGCCGCGTCCTCCCTGGACGCCCAGTTCGAAGCCCTGGACGACCTCGGCAAGACCTCGGAGATCGAGGCCCGCCTGGCAGCCCTCAAATCCCGCAAGGCCGCCTAGACCACCTGGGCCGCCTGGGCCGCCTGGGCCGGGAACCCCTCGGCCCGCTCCGCCGCGGCCGCCCGGACGTCCGGGTCCTCCATCGGGTCGTCGCGCAGTGCTGCCAGCCGCTCGCGCACCTCCGGGACGGCGGGCGCGGCGGCGACGGCGAACAGGCGGGTCCGCTCCTCGCAGTCCCAGAGGCACTCCGTGTACAGGTCCTGGGCGGTGCCCGGGTCGACGGCGGCGATCGCCTCCAGGTAGTCGGCCCGCTCGTAGGTGTGCGGCGTTCGGTGCACGAGGGCCCGCAGCGGCGCGGCCGCCGCGGCGGCGACGGGCCCGAGGTGGGCCAGGCGCCGGGCGACGTCGTCGGGTCCGCACCACTGGCCCGTCTCCTGGTGGCCGGCGAGTTCCCGCAGCAGCCGGGGAAGGGCTCCGGGGCCGGGGTGGTCGGCCAGTACGTCCGCGCCGAGCCGGGCCAGCCACTCCCGTTCGTCCTGGGCCCAGCCGCGGGCGGCGGGCACGGCACGGGCTCCGAGCCGCCGGAGGGCGGACCGGACCAGGGGCAGCGGCCGTGCGCCGCCGGGGGCGCCGAGCAGCGGCACGAGCGGGATCAGTCCGGGCTGCGGGCCGCGCCGGACCAGGGTCCGCAGCGCGTACGTCCGGTCGGACCCGGTCGCGCCGGGCGCCGCGATCAGGGCGAGCAGCTGTTCGGTGCCGAGCCGCTCCCGGCCGGTGTCCGGCCGGGAGGCCTGCGGGGCCCGGGGGTCCCGCGCGATGCCGAACAGTTCCCACGGCTCGCGGGCCCAGGGCGGCTCTTCCTCATCGGCGATCCGTTCCCGGGCCACGTCACCGAGCTCCTCCCACCAGTGCCGGGGCCATTCGGTGGCGATCGACTCCAGAACGCCGGCCCAGTGCGTGCCGGTGCGGACGTAGTCGCGCAGTCCTTCCGCGGCCTCGGTGTCACCCGCGAGCGCGAGCAGTTCCAGCACGGATGCGGCACGCCAGAGGGCCTCCTCGTCACCGGCCATCTGGTCGATGAGCGGACCGATGGGCAGGCCGAGGTCCCGGACCAACCGGGCGTGGTAGAGGGCGCGGTGGTCGCATTGGCTGTCCCAGCGCCATTCGCGGCGGATGCAGTCGTACACGTACGGAGCCGCGGCGGCGGGGTCGTCGAGGGCGCGGAGGTGGCCGAGGCCGCGCCCGCGCTGGAGGAGCCCCTGGAGGGAGCCGGGCGGCGCGTACGCCGGGGTGTCGTCGGTCATCCCCGGGCACGATTCCCTACGGCTCCCCCTGCCACCAGCGGTTTTCCCGGACGGCCCGGACGGCCCGCGCGGCCCGGACGGCCCGCGCGGCCCGCGCCGTCCTACCCGTACATGCTCAGCAGCTGCTCCGCCGACAGTTCGGTGACGGCCTCCGATGCCGCGCCGGGCAGCGGGAGTTCGAACCAGACCGTCTTGCCCCGGTGGGTGCGGCGCGTGCCCCAGCCCGCCGACAGCAGGCCGACCAGCTGGAGGCCGCGGCCGCCCTCGTCGGTGTCGCGGGCGCGGCGCCGGCGGGGCTGGACCAGGTTCGCGTCCCAGACCTCGCAGACCAGCGTGCGGTCCAGCAGCAGGCGCAGCCGGATCTCGCCCTCCCCGTAGCGCAGGGCGTTGGTGACCAGTTCGCTGACCAGCAGTTCGGTCGTGTCCAGCAGGCCCTCCAGGCCCCAGGCCGGGAGCTTGGCCCGGGCCAGTTCGCGGGCCCGGCCCACCGAGCGGGCCTCGCGCGGCAGTTGCCAGTCGCCGACCGCGTCCAGCGGCAGGCCCTGCACCCGCGCCATGAGCAGGGCGATGTCGTCCTCGCCGTGCCGGGTGTCGAGGGTGTTCAGCACGTGGTCGCAGACGTCCTCCAGCGGCCGGACCGGATCCGCGAGGGCCGCGCGCAGTCCGCGCAGTCCCTCTTCCAGGGGATGGTCGCGGGATTCCACGAGCCCGTCCGTGTAGAGGGCCAGCAGCGCGCCCTCCGGCAGGTCGACCTCGACCTCCTCGAAGGGTTCGCCGCCCACGCCCAGCGGCATCCCGGGCGGCACCTCCAGGAGCAGGGCGGGCCGCGGGACGCCGGCCTCGTCCGGGGGTTCGACCAGCACGGGCGGCATGTGGCCCGCGTTGGCGATCGTGCAGCGCCGCGTCACCGGGTCGTAGACCGCGTACACGCAGGTGGCCAGATACACCTCGGAGCGGTCCGCGTCCCGCGAGTGCAGGGCCGCCCGGGAGGCCTGCTGGGAGCCGCCGGGGGCGCCGAGGCCGCGGGCGATCTCGTCGAGCGCGGTCAGTACCTCCGCCGGTTCGAGGTCCAGCAGCGCGAGGGTCCGTACGGCGGTCCGCAGTTCTCCCATGGCCACGGCGGCCCGCAGGCCGCGGCCCATGACGTCGCCGACGACCAGCGCGGTGCGGTGCCCGGGGAGCTCGATGACGTCGAACCAGTCGCCGCCGACCTCGGTGGCCGCGTTGCCGGGGAGGTACCGGCAGGCGATGTCGAGGCCGGCCGCCTCCGGGTCGCCGGGGGGCAGCAGGCTGCGCTGCAGGATCAGCGCCCGCTCGTGCTCGCGCCGGTAGAGGCGGGCGTTGTCGATGCATACGGCGGCCCGTGCGGCCAGTTCCACGGCGACCGCGCGGTCGCGTTCGCCGAAGGGTTCGCTGCCCTTGGTGCGGGAGAACTGCGCGAGCCCGACGACCGTGTCGTGGGCGACCATCGGCACGACCAGCGTGGACTGGACGAGGTCCTCCGGTCCGCCGCCCTCGATCAGCCGCGGCCGCGCCGTACGCAGGGCCAGCGCGCCCGGCGACGCGGCCGGGTAGCGGTGGATGTCGCCGACGGAGACCAGCGCGCCGGGACCCGACAGCGGGGCGTCCGAGACGGCGGAGGCGAAGGCCACCCGGCGCAGGGCGGCCGAGGGCGTCCGCGCCGGGCCCTGGCCGGGCAGGCTGGGCACGCCGGGGCCCTGCGGCCGGGCGGGCCGGTCGTCGTCGCCGAGCAGCAGGCCCTGGTAGAGGTCGACGGCGGCCAGGTCGCAGAAGCCGGGGACGGTGACGTCGAGGAGTTCGCGGGCGGTGGTCTCCAGGTCGAGGGAGTTTCCGATGCGGTGCCCGGCCTCGTTGAGGAGGGCCAGGTTGCGCCGGACCCCGGCGGCCTCGCGGGCGGCGAGGTGGCGGCGGGTGACGTCGGTGCCGATCCCGGCGACGCCGATGGGCCGGCCGCTGCCGCCGTGGACGCGGTAGAGGTTGATGGACCAGTGGCGGTTCTCCCGGCTGCGGGGGGTGGCGCCGGTGATCCGCAGATCGGTGACCGAGTCCCCGGTGTCCAGCACCCGGCGCAGGGCTTCGGTCATCCGGTCGGCCTCGTGCGCCGGCAGGTAGTCGTGCACGGTCCGGCCGCGGTGCTCCTCTGCGGCGCCCCCGAAGACGGTGGCGAACCGGCGGTTGGCCCGCTGCACGGTGAGGTCCGTGCCGAAGAGCAGGAAGCCGAAGGGAGATTGGCCGAATATCGCTTGTGAAGCCGCGAGGTCGGATTCGATCCGGCGCAGCGCGCGTACGTCGACGACGACACACAGCGCGGCGCGCTCGGCGGTCTCGGTCTGGGTCGGCATCACATAGATCTCGGCCACGCCGTGCGCGCCGTTCCCGCCCGGAATCCGGAAGGGGATCAGGCCCGTCCATTCCTTGCCGTCGAGGATCTCGGCGACCTTGCGGTGCGCGTCGGGACGCAGCTCGGGCGGCATGAAGGCGTCGACCGGGTCGCGTCCCACGGCCTGGGAGGCGCTCAGGCCGAACAGTTCCTCGGCGCGCAGGCTCCATTGGTCGATGAACCCGTCGGGCCCGATCGAGAAGGAAGCGACCTTTATGTAGTCATATATCGAGCCAGGCGGACTGCTGTGCCACAGGGCGTCGTGCCATGTCTCTCGCGGCACGTCGGTCTGATGTGCCTGCGCAGGTATCTCGCTCACGCGACCGTCCCCTCCAGCTCACCGCAACCGGACCGGCCATGACCGAAGTATTCAGCACCACGGCCCCGGACGGCACGGCGTTCACGATCACAGCACGGTCTCGATGATTTCGAGCCATGTCGCGCGATCCCCTCCGAGCCCCTCCCCCCGGCTGTCGCCGGGAGGCGTTCCCGGAAGGTCACACGCCACCGTTCACCTTGTTACTCACCAGGAATAGCCAATTCGAACCACACTGTCTTGCCCGATTTCCCGTGCCGGGTCCCCCAGCGCTGCGAGGAGACGGCGACCAGGTGCAGGCCACGGCCCCCCTCGTCGTCGTGGTTCGCGACGCGTTCCCGGGGCGGATCCGGAAGCGGATCGGAAACCTCCACGAGGAGCGCGGGGCTGCCCGCGGGGCCCCCGGCGGCTGGATTGCGCCGTTCCAGGCGGACTCCGATGGGGCCGGAGGCGTACCGCAGGGAATTGGTGACGAGCTCGCTGACCAGCAGGACGGTCACATCGCCGACGGCCTCCAGGCCCCAGTCGTGCAAGGCGCCGCGGACGGCGTGGCGGGCGGTGCGGACGGCACCGGGCTCGGCGGGGAAGGCCCACTCGGCGCACTCACCGTCTGTGTCGATCACGCCGATCACTTCCCGGGCCAGCAGCGACCCCAGTCCGGTTCGTCGGGGACGAAAGGAGGACGAGATAGGGATTAATAGCGACATACCCGATATTTGGGGCGTCGTACCACTCGATCCCCGCCCACCGGCGCACTGTGGCGCAGACGGCCTAGACCGCGAGCGTCACGCGCCCCCGCCACCGTCCCGGCGCAGCCGGCGCCCCGCCTCGGCGACCGCCGGGCGGTCCTGGTCCAGCCAGTCCACCGACTCCAGCTCCTCCGGCCCGAGCCAGCGCAGTTCGTCGTGGTCCTCCAGCGGGGCGGGCACTCCGGAGAGCAGCCGGGCCGTCCACACGTGCAGGACGAGCCCGGGCCTCAGCGGCCACTCCCCCGGGATCCGCTCCAGCGGCTCGGCCTCCACGCCGAGCTCCTCGCGCAGTTCGCGCACCAGCGCGTCGGGGACGGACTCACCCGGTTCGGTCTTCCCGCCCGGCAGCTCCCAGCGTCCGGCGAGTTCGGGCGGTGCGCTGCGGCGGGCGGCCAGCAGGCGCCCCTCATGACAAAGGGCTCCGCCCACGACCACGCGTACCGTCATGGGCGGAGCCTATGTCAGCGTCGCAGGGCGCTGCGACGCTCAGTTCATCGTGGCGGTCTGACCGATCCGCTCGACCCAGTAGAGCTGCTTGTGCCCTCGGTCCTCAAGGCTGTCGGCGACCTTCTGGGCCTCGGCCCGGGTGGCGTACCGGCCCACCCGGTAGCGGTTGCCGTTGTCGTCCTCGCGTATGACCAGCCACGGAAGCAGCGCACCGCTGTCGTTCATTGCGTTTCACCCTCCGCCGACGTATCTGTCCGGGAAACCGCATTGCGCATATGCCCGAGCTTACGCCCGACCTTTACGGAGCGGATACGGTTTTTCACGAAGAGGTACCTCACAGGCGTACGCATCCGGCCATGCGTACGAGTGGGCCGTGCGCGCCGGTCCGAACGGGGCGCACCGCAGTCCGGGGCGGGGCCGCGGCGCCGCCGTGCGGCGGCCATCCGCGCAGGTGGCGCGGAGAAAACGGCGGGGCGTCCGGAACGGTCCCGGCCGCGGGGCGCGGGGCGCGGGTCCCGGCATGCGGACCGAACGGTCCGGGGGCGCCCGGGGCCGGGACGGCGCAGGCCTCCGCCATCGCGCCGAAACCCGCCGGGTCGCGGGCGTCGCGCCGGGCGCGCGTGAACCCCCGGGCGGCGCCCGGGGGTTCAGGCCGCGGCGGGAGCGGCTATCTCACCGGGAGGTGGTACGCCAGGCGGTAGCGGTCCGCCGGGACCACCACGTCGGCCGTCTCCACGGCGCGGCCCGAGGCGTAGTAGGTGCGGCCGATCACCAGCACCACGTGCCCCGGTACCCCGCCGAGGAGCATGTTCTCCTCCGCCAGACCGGGCCGTGCGCCGACCTCCTCGACCACGTTGTCCACGACGACGTCGATCGCGGCCATCCGGTCGACCACTCCGGAGCCGCCCAGCGGCCCTTCCTCCGGCAGCATCACCGGGGTCCGGCCGGTCACGGCCAGCGGCTCCCAGGAGGTCGACAGCATCATCGCCTCCCCCGCGTCGCGGAAGACGTACCGCGTCCGCATCACGCGCTCGCCCGGATCGATGCCGAGCCTCTTCGCGATCTCCGCGGGCGCGCCCGTCTGCTCGCTGCTCGACTCCCAGGTGCCGCGCGCGGCGGCATCGGCCTGCTCCTGCCGGAACGGCGTCGAGGCGCCGCCCGTGCGATAGCCGGCGCGGGCGACCCGCCGCGGGACCGGCTGTTCCCGTACGTACGTGCCGGATCCGGACCGGCCCTCGACCAGCCCCTCCGCCATGAGGACCTTGCGCGCCTCCAGGGCCACGGTGTCGGAGACTCCGTACTCCTCGCGGATGCGTGCCTGAGAGGGGAGCCGGGCGTGCGGGGGCAGAGAACCGTCGACGATCTTCCGTCGCAGATCCCCGGCCACGCGCAGATAGGCCGGCTGCTCACCGAAAGTCACTGGCCACTCCCATCAGGTTGACAGACAGCTACACCCTGGCAACCGACGGTTGAAGACCGCAAGCAAGGGCCAGAGTTTCACTCGAAGTGATGAAGCCAGGTCACTCAAACTCGTTACCCTGCGTTACCGGGAGGACGTCACGCCGACTCGGCCGAGGGCCCCCCGCCGGTCCCGTCGTCCAGGTCCTCCAGGTCCTCCTGGCTGTCCGACAGCCACTGCGGAATCACCGTCGAAAGCCCGTACGCACCGCGCAGCGTCTGCTCCGTCTCCATGGACATCGCGGCCAGCGCCCGGTCCCACTGCGTGTCGAACTCCGCCGGCGTCCTGGCCTGCGAGGCTCGCTGCCACTGTGCACGCGCCGCCTCGATCTCCCCCAGCTGCGCCGGAACGGCCTTCTCCAGCCCCGCCCTGGCCGCCTCCCCCTGGAGGAGCTTCGCCTCGGCACCCAGCACGGCGTGCACCTCGCGCGCCCATGCCTGGTACGCGGGCAGCGCGTCCTCCACGTCGTCCTCGGGAGGCCGGCTCATGACGAACTCGACGGTGTTGGCGGCCCGCAGGAAGGCCGACTGCTCGGGTTTCAGCATTCCGGCGTCCTTGCGCAGGCTGCCCCGCCAGTCCTCGTCGGTGGTACCGATCACGCAGAGCAGCGTCCGGTCCCCCTCGCTCCAGGACCGGCCCGAGGGCGCGTAGTAGAACATCTCCGCGTACTCGGGCAGCGCCCACGTGTCCATCGCGTATTCGTCCTGGGCCTTCCAGCACGCGTCCTCGGACGCGCGGCCGGCCTCACGCGACCCGGGGTCGTCCGATGCCTCCAGCGCCTTGGACGCGGTGACCTCACCGTGGTGCACCTGCGCGCAGTCGACGCGGTACGTCACCGGCCGCTCGTCGACCAGGTCCCCGCCGGGAACGTTGAAGCAGTCGCCCGCCCGGAGGTCGTCGAGGTCCGTGAGCTCGCCCTCGACGCCGGAGAACTCGCTCAGCGACTCGAACCCGTCGTCGGCGGCGCTCAGAACCCGCTCGGCGGTGAAGACCAGCGCGCCGGTCATCACCACGGACACCACCAGGCCCACGATCGCCAGGGCCTTGCCCCGGTCCCCCCGCTTCGCGATCTGCACGAGGGCCGCGATGCCGAAGGCGATGCCGAGCGGCGGGAGGCACAGCAGCCCGGACAGCAGCGAGGCGAGTGCGAAGCCGTTGAGCGCCGGCGGCTGCTGTCCGTGACCGGGCGGCGGACCCCAGCCCCAGCCCTGCTGCGGGGACGGCGGGGGCCAGGGGTGGCCCGGTCCGGGAGGAGGACTCGGCGGGGTGCTCACGGGGGCGGACTCCATCGCAGGGCGGCATCGCGGGGCGGCATCGACGGGCGCGCCGCGGAAGGCGCGAACGAATGCGCGAAATAGTACGCAGCCGGGGCGCCCGGCAGGTCGGTCGCCCCCGCCCCCGCGCCCGGCCCGGCCGGCGCCCGCGGCTCCCGCGCCGTGGTGTGTGAGCCCACCCCGGTAACGATCACCGGCGCGTAACATCCGTGCCGTACACCGGCCATGACCGAGCAGAGGTGTTCCACACATGACGCACGCACTCCCCGGCTACATCTGTTCCGAGGACGGCACCCGCGCGGACGTCCGGACGGCGCCGTGGGCGTGCCCGGTCTGCGGCGGGCCCTGGGACCTCGATTTCACACCGGACCCGGCCGCGGCACTGGAACCGGCCGCGGGGCCGAACTCGCTGTGGCGGTACGGGGCCGTGCTGCCGCTGCCCGGGGCGTTCTCCGTGTCGCTGGCCGAGGGGCACACCCCGCTGGTCCCGCTGGCGGAGCGGATCCACGCCAAGCTCGACTTCCTGATGCCCACGCGGTCCTTCAAGGACCGGGGCGCGGTGATGCTCGTGGAGCTCGCCCGGCGGCTCGCACCGCAGCGGGTCGTGGCGGACAGCAGCGGCAACGCCGGGACGGCGGTGGCCGCGTACTGCGCGCGGGCCGGACTGGCCTGCGAGATCTTCGTACCCGAGGGGACGTCGGAGAAGAAGACGGCCCGGATGCGGTCGCACGGCGCGGACGTGCGGGTGGTCCCCGGTGGCCGCGAGGCCGCCTCGGAGGCAGCGCGGGCCGCGGCGGACGCGCCCGGGGTCTTCTACGCGAGCCACGTGTTCAACCCGTACTTCCTGCACGGGACCAAGACGTACGTGTACGAGGTGTGGGAGGAGCTGGGCGGCCGGCTGCCGGAGACCCTGGTGGTCCCCGTGGGCAACGGCACCCTGCTGCTCGGGGCCGCCCTGGCCGTGGAGGAACTGGCCCGGCGCGGGGTCAGGCCGCCGGCGCTGATCGCGGTCCAGGCGGAGGCGGTGTCCCCGCTGGCGCAGGCCTTCGCGGCGGGCGCCGAGGAAGCCGCCCCGGTGGAACAGCGGCCGACCCTGGCCGAGGGGATCGCGATCCCGGCGCCGCCCCGCGCCCGCCAGATCCTGGCAGCGGTCCGCAAGTCCGGCGGCACCGTCCTGACCGTCCCGGACGACCGGCTGCAGGAGGCCCAGCGGGACCTGGCCCACCGCGGCCTCTCCGTGGAGCCGACGGCGGCGGCCTGCTGGGCCGCGGTGGGTCCGTCGGCGCCCGGGGATCCCCTGCAGGGCCGCACCGCCGTGATCCCCCTGTGCGGCGCGGGCGGATAGCCGACGTGCGGACAGCCGACGAGCGGACGTGGGCGGAAGCACGCGGAGGCGGCCGGACGGGCGGCGCCGCGCCCGCGCCCCGTCCCACCTCCATGTCGGAATTCCGCGAGACCGGACGCACCCGGTCTGGTGAACTGACCCCATGACCACCCATGTTGATCTCGCCGCCAAGGCCGCCGCGTTCGCGGCCCTGCACACCCCCGCCGCCCCGCTCGCCCTCGCCAACGCCTGGGACGTGGCAAGCGCCCGCATCGTCGCGGCCGCCGGCGCCCCGGCCGTCGCCACCACCAGCGCCGGCGTCGCCTGGTCCCTCGGCTCCCCCGACGGCGACGCGCTCGCCCGGGACCGGGCCCTCGACCTCGTCGCCCGCGTGGTCGCCGCCGTCCCCGCCGTGCCCGTCACCGCCGACATCGAGGGCGGCTTCGGCGCCGACCCGGCCGCCGTGGGCGAGACCGTGACCGGGGTCCTCGACGCCGGCGCGGTCGGCATCAACATCGAGGACGGGCACCGCGACCCCGCCGAGCAGATCGAGCGCCTGGCCGCGGCCCGCGCCGCGGCCGACGCCGCCGGGGTCCCGCTCTACATCAACGCCCGCATCGACACCTACCTCCGGGGCTTCGGCGAGGACGCCACCCGCCTGGACGACACCCTCGCCCGCGCCGCCGCGTACCTGCGGGCCGGAGCCACCGGCGTCTTCGTGCCCGGTGTCCTCGACGCGGCCACCGTCGCCGAGCTCGCCAAGGGCATCGACGCGCCCCTCAACATCCTGCTCGGCCCGGACGCCCCGACCGTCGCCGCATTCGGCGCCCTCGGCGTCTCCCGTGTCAGCCTCGGCTCCTGGGTCGCCGAAGCCGCGTACGCCGTGGTCCGCCGCGCCGCCGAGGAGCTGCTCTCGGAGGGCACCTACGGGGCGCTCGCGCACTCCCTCCCCTACGGCGAGCTGAACGACCTGCTCAAGGGTTGAGACAGCCGGAAGCGTGCATGGGCCAACGACCTTAGGATCCGAGCATGAGCACCTCAACGCCGGTCGACGGCAAGGCCTCCGGGCCGGCCACCACCGCCCGCGGCAGGATCCCGGGCGCGGTCTGGGCCGCCCTCGCCGTCGTCTACGTCGTCTGGGGCTCGACCTACCTCGGCATCCGGATCGTCGTCGAGACCATGCCGCCCTTCCTCTCCGCCGGAGCCCGGTTCATCACCGCCGGCCTGCTGCTGTCCGCCGTCGTCGCCTGGCGCTACGGTCCGGCCGCGCTGCGGGCCACCCGCGCGCAGCTCGGCTCGGCGGCCCTGGTCGGGCTGCTGCTGATCCTCGGCGGGAACGGCCTGGTGGTCCTCGCCGAGACCTCGGTGCCGTCGGGCCTCGCCGCGCTGCTGGTGGCGGCGGTGCCGATGTGGGTGGTGGTGCTCCGGACGAGCAGCGGGGACCGGCCCCCGCTGCGCACCCTGGCCGGGGTGCTGGTGGGTCTCGCCGGGCTCGCGGTGCTGACCGGCCCGGGGCTCAGCGGCGAGGTGCGGCTGTCGGGGGTGCTGCTGGTCGTGGCGGCTTCGGTGCTGTGGTCGCTGGGCTCGTTCTCGGCGCCGCGGCTGAGGCTTCCGGCCAACCCCTTCACGGGCAGCGCCTACCAGATGGTCGCGGGCGGGGTCGCCGCCGTGGTCGTGGGCCTGCTGCGCGGCGAGCACCGCGGCCTGGACCCGGCGGCGTTCTCCACCGCCTCCTGGCTGGCCCTCGGCTATCTGACGATCGTCGGCTCGCTCGTCGGTTTCACGGCGTACGTGTGGCTGCTCCAGGCCGCGCCGCTGTCGCTGGTGTCCACGTACGCGTACGTCAATCCGGTCGTGGCCGTGGCGCTCGGCACGCTGATCCTCGACGAGGCCCTGACCTGGCCGATCCTGGTCGGCGGGGCGATCGTCGTGGCGGCGGTGGGCGTGATCGTCAGTACCGAGCGAAGGAAGTAGCAGCGGCGGCGCGGGGGCGCTCGCTCAGCCCCGGGCGGCCCGCTCGTACAGGGCTTTCGCGTGCTCGTCGAAGAGCGCGGCCGTGGAGTCCACGTCCGTGTCCCCGCCGCTCAGCACCCCGATCAGGTGCCCGGCCCGGTCCGGCCCGCCCCGGTCCGCGATCCAGGGGCTGCCACTGGTCCCCGTCCAGAACCCGGCGCAGCTCATGTAGAGCATGTCGGGGTCGTCGTCGTCGTGGCGGGTCTGGGTGGTGCAGGAGACGGGCTTGTTCTGCGGGTTGTGCTCGGACTCCGGGTAGCCGACGACGGTCACGTCCCGCTCGTATCCCGAGGTCCACTCGGGCTTCGGGGCCTCGGCGCCGCCGCCGACCGCGTCCTGGATGCTGCGCCCGTCCTCGTCCGGCTCGATGGTGAGGAAGGCGAAGTCGGCGGTGTCCTCGCCCCATTTCGTCCAGCGGTCGTCCACGTGGATCGACCTGACCTTCCACACCCCCAGCGGCTGGGTGCCGGCGCCCTCGCCGGAGAAGGCCGGGGCGAAGGAGAGCTCGCCGATGGCCAGCCCGTCGTGGGCCACCTCGCCCCGCTGCCCGTCCTCGCCCGCGGGGGCCACGCAGTGCGCGGCGGTGGCGACGACGTTGCCCTCGGGGCTGTCGACGACGCTCGCCGTGCACCAGTGCTCGCCGCCCGCCATGAGTACGCCGACGGTGGGGAAGGGGAGCACCGGACGCTCGCCGGGCACTTTGAGGAACGCGACGGCGAACACCGCCGCGATCCCCGCCGCGGCGGCCGCCGACGCCCCCTTCACCACCGTGCTCATCGCACGCCGGGGTCGGGTGTCGGTCCCTTCATCACCTTGCTGATCCACTCCAGGGAGCCCTCCCTCATGCCGCGCACGTACGACTTTCCGTTGTGCTCACCATCCTGGATCACCTGCAGCGAGGTGTGCACGGGGCCCTTCCCGAAGTCGTTCATGAACTTCTCGGCCTTGTCGCGGCCGGTCTCCGCGGTGCCGATCTGGAAGTTGACGTAGACGTCCGGACCGCCCGCCGCGATCAGCTTCGCGGCGAGTTTCTCCGGGTCGTCGGCGTCCATGGCCTGCTTGTTTCCCTGCCAGAGCGGGGAGTCGGGGACGATGTCGACGCCGCTGGCGATGGCCGCCTTGAACCGGTCGGGGTGCTTGAGGACGTGCTTGAAGGCGCCGAATCCGCCCGCGGAGGAGCCCATGAAGGCCCAGCCGTCGCGGGAGGTGAAGGTGCGGAAATTGGCCTTCGTGAAATCCGGGATGTCTTCGACCATCCAGGTGCCCATCCTGGGCTGGCCGGGGATGTCCGAGGCGTCGAAGTGGTGCTTGGTGTCGGCGTTGTGCACCGGCATGATCAGGATGAAGGGCAGGCTGGTGCCGGCCTTGGCTCCGTCGCTCACGGCCTTCTGGAGGCCGAGGCCGGGACCCGTACCCCAGTAGTTGGTGGGGTAGCCGCGGCCGCCGGGCAGGGAGATCAGGACCGGGAAGCCGCTCTTGGCGTACCTCGGGTCGTCGTACTCCTTGGGCACCCACACCCACACGTCACCCGTGAAGCCGGACTTCTTGCCGGTGAGGGTGGTGCGGCCGATCTGGGTGCCGTCCGGCAGCCGGGAGGTACGGACGAACGAGGCCTTCGGCCCGGTCGGCATCTGCACCTCGGGCGGCAGCTGGGCGGCCGCGCCGGCCTTCTCCTGGGCCTGGCCGAAGGAGACCGGATCCCCTATGTCCGAGAAGAGGCCGTATTTGTACGCTGCCGTTCCGCCCCCGGCGAGGGTGAGCGCGAGCCCGCTGCTGATCAGGATCATGCGCAGGCGATGGGGGCGACGGCCGCCCTCGGTCACAGGGCTGCCGTCGCCTTGCTGGTCTTGCTGCACGGTTTTTGTCCCGTTCCTTCTCCGGCGCCCACCAGGAGCGCGGGTCGGACCGATCGGTCCCCCTTACACCCTTTACAGAGGTATGAACGACGGGATGGGTTGCCTGGGACGGGGGTGACGTGGCGAGCACCACGCGGCCGGCCGGGACGCGCGGCCGGCCCGGTCAGCCGGCTTCGGGCTTGGGCCCCTTCAGGACCTTGCTGACCCACTCCAGGGAGCCTTCCTTCATGCCCCGGACGTAGTGCCAGCCGTTGTGCTCACCGTTCTGGATGTCGCGGATGGTCATCTTGACCGGTCCCTTGCCGTACTGCTGCTGGAACTTCGTCATCCGCTCCTTCCCGCTCTCCTTGGTGCCGATCTGGAAGTTGATGTAGACCTCGGGACCCTTGGTGTCGATCAGCTTCTGGGCGAGCTTCTCCGGGTTGTTCGCGTCCATCTCGGCCTGGTGGCCCTTCCAGAGCGGGGAGTCCGGGACGATCTCGCCGCCGCTGGCGATCACGGCCTTGAACCGGTCCGGGTACTGCAGGACGGTCTTCATGCCGACGAAGGCTCCGGAGGAGGAGCCCATGAAGGCCCAGCCGTCACGGGACTTGTACGTACGGAAGTTGGCCTTGGCGAAGTCCGGGATGTCCTCGGCGATCCACGTGCCCATCTTGGCCTGGCCGGGGATGTCGGAGCCGTCGTAGTAGTACTTGGCGTCCGGGTTGAGCACCGGCATGATCACGACGAACGGCAGGCTGGTACCGGCCTTGGCACCGTCGCTGATGGCCTTCTGGAGGCCGAGGCTGCGGTCGGCCCAGTAGTTGTCCGGGTAGCCGTTGCCGCCGGGGAGCGCGATGAGGACCGGGAAGCCGCTCTTGGCGTACTTGGGGTCGTCGTACTCCTTGGGCGCCCACACCCATACGTCACCCGTGAAGCCGGACTTCGCTCCCGCGAGGCGGGTCTTGGCGATGATCGTGCCGTCGTCGAGCTTGGTGGTCTGCTTGAAGCCGGACTTGGGGCCGGCCGGCATCAGCACGTCCGGGTCGCCGGAGGGCGTGGCGGCGGTCGCCGGGACAGTGGGGTCCGCCTTGCCCGTGGCCGGGGGCGGGGTCTTCTTCCCGAAGCTCACGTCCTCGCCGTTGCCGGAGAACCAGTCGAGCTTCCAGGCGGCGAACCCGCCGCCGCCGAGCAGGAGCGCGAGGGCGACCGTCGCGCTGATCCATATTCGGCGCCGGGAGCGCTTCGGCTCCGGGGTCCGGACGGGGGCGGGCTGCTCGCCGTGGGGCTGGTGCTGCTGCGGCGGGCCCGGGTACCCGGGGAAGTCCCGGTGCCCCTGGTACTGCTCCTGGGGCGGATACTCCTGGTACGACGGCTGCTCATCAGGCCGCGGGCGCTGCGGGTACTGGTGCACGAACTTCGCTCCGAACGGTCATGGCTGCCCCCGAGGGCAGAACGGCTGGGCATCCCCTAGTTCTGATGTGCGAAACCCCCGCACAGTTCCAAAACAGAGCAAAATCATGCCAGGGATCTCGGCCGGCCCGGCCGTCTCAGCGCCGGGCGTCGAGGGCCGCCGCGCACCGCCCGAGCAGCAGGATCAGCAACTCCCGTTCCTCGCGGGTGAATGCGGCGGCGAGCGCCCGCTCCACCTGCACCGCGCCGGAGTCCGCCCGCTCCGTCACCGTGCGCCCCTCGTCCGTGAGCCGGGTCTCCAGCACGTTGGCCCCCGCCGGGGCCGCACCCCGGCGGGCGACGCCCGGATATCTACGGCCTTCGCCCTGCCCTTCGGGAAGGTCTACCCGGAGGGCATCGCGACCGACCCCCCGTACCCACACCGTCCGCGTCGGCTCGTACGCGGACGGCACCATCTACCGGGCCCGTCCCGGCCGGCCCGAGGCCGAGGTGTTCCTGCCTTCCGGCACCGACGGCCGCCGCACGGCGAACGGCCTGCGCGTCGACGCCCTCGGCCGTCTGTGGGTCACCGGCTCCACCGCGGGCGTGGCGGTCTGCGACACCACCAGCGGGACCCGCCTGACCCGGTTCGAGGTCGCCAGGGGGAGCCGGAGCCCCCGCCCGCTTCGTCAACGACCACTCTCGTTGCGTCGCAGGCAGGGCATGTGGTCACCGGATCGCACCACCCTGCGGCGCGCGGACCAGACGTACCGTCACATGATGTTCAGCAAGGCTGAGTTGCACCTGTCTCGGACTTCCGGCGGGCCCGCGACTCGGCGAGTGTGTACGGCACCGCGGGCAGCAGCAGGAGCGGCGCGACCCACAGCGGGAGCGTGAACAGCACCCCGTCCCCGGTCAGCCGCCTGGCGACGATCATCACGGGCAGGCCGACGGCGAGGGAGAGCAGCAACCGGTGGTGCAGGCGCAGGCTGCCCCGCCGTAGCTCCCAGACGACCGTGACCGCGCCGATGGCCGCCCAGAAGACGACGTAGTCGGCGGTCACCGCCAGTTGGGTGGTCCACCGGGTCAGGAAGTAGAAGAGCGGCAGGAAGCCGAGGACGAAGCAGGCCATGGCCAGCGTGCGCAGGGCTCGCCGGCCGAACGGGGCACGCTCGCGCGCCCAGGCCGCGGCGAAGGCCCGTACGTCCGGGCCGACGACGTCCTGCGCGGTGCGCCCGGCGGCCTCCGCGTCCTCCAGGTGTGCGGAGAGCTCGTCGAGCATCTCCCGCATGGCCGCGTCGCCGACGCCGCGGTACTCCCAGTTGCTGCGGCAGGCGGCGAGTATCTGCTCGTTCGTCATGGTGCGTCTTCCCCCGTGGGTTGCGTACCGGCGCTCAGGATCCGGCCGACGGGGCCGGCGAAGGCCTGCCAGTCGGCCCGCCCCCCGGTCAGCTCGGCGCGCCCGGCCTCGGTCGGTCGGTAGTACTTGCGCGGGGCACCGCCGCTGGGGGACGGGGCACGGTACGAGGAGATGAGACCCGCCCGCTCCATCCGTGCGAGCAGCGGATAGATGCTGCCGTCACTGACGAGGTCGAGCCCGCCTTCGGCGAGGGCCTCGGCGAACTCGAAGCCGTAGCGGGGCCGTTCGGCGATGAGGGACAGCAGACAGAGGTCGAGCACTCCGCGCAGGAGCTGACTGCGCCGTTGGTCGGCGGTCGCGGCCGGCTTCTCTGTCATGCGGTACAAGATAGTCACCGACTCTCTTGCACCGCAAGACAATCAGGTCGTGCTAGGAAGACCCGCGGACCGTTCCCAGCCGCGCCTGCTCCTCCTCGACGATCCGGCGGGCCATCGCGACGTCCGACACGTCGACCGCGTCCGGGGTGGACTCGGCGACGGCGCTGCGCCGTGCGTACGCGTCGAACAGGCGGCTCTTGTTCTTCAGGATCCGCACCATCCGCTCGTCCACGCCGCGCGGGGCGAGCAGCCGGTGCACCCGGACCGGACGCACCTGACCCATCCGGTGGGCCCGCGCCACCGCCTGGTTCTCGATGGTCGGCTTGACCTGGGGCTCACAGATGATCACGACGGAGGCGGCCTGCATGTTGAGCCCCACCCCCGCCGCCTCGATCTGCGCCACCAGCACCGCGTGCCCCGGCGAGGCGGCGAACTCGTCCACCACCTGCTGGCGGCGGGCGGGCGGCACGTTCCCCGAGAGCGGACCGAGCACCCGGCCGCCGCCGGGACCCGGCGCGGCCTCCAGGGAGTCCTTCACCACCCCCAGGACGTCCCTGAAGTTGGAGAACACCACCACCTTCAGCCCGTTCTCGGCGGCGTCCTCGACGATCTCGCGCAGCCGGTTCAGCTTCGCCGACTGCTCGGGGTGTGCGTACGCCGCCCTGCGCATCGCCATGAAGTTGCCGGAGCGCACGGCCTCGCGGTAGGCGGCCTCGTCGGAGGCGCTCAGCTCCTCCCACTCGTCCGTGTGCTGGAGCGCGGGCAGTTCGGTCAGGACGTCCTGCTGGTTGCGGCGCAGATAGACCGGGGCGACGGCCTTCCGGAAGGCCTTGGAGCCGGCCACGCCGTCCCGGTCACCGACGGCCGCGGCCAGGTCGGGCTGGAGGATGTGCACCAGACTGCGGAACTCGGAGACCCGGTTCTCCATGGGTGTCCCGGTCATGAACAGAACGCGGTCGCAGCGCCCGGACCACTCGGTCACGGCCTGCGCGCGCCGGGTCTTCGGATTCTTCACGTAGTGCGCCTCGTCCACGACCAGCATCCCGATCTCGCCGCCTCCGGGCGTGGGAAATCCGCGCAGGGCGTCGAAGGTGGTCACGGCGACCCCGCCCCGGCCCTTCCAGTCGGCGAACGCCTCCTGCCGGTCGGGACCGTGCAGGCACATCACGCGCAGCTTGCTGCGGGCCTCGATCTCACGCGTCCAGTTGATCAGGACGCTGGCAGGGCAGACGACCATGAAGTGGCTCTGGCCTTCGGCAGCGAGGTGGGACAGGGCGGCGATGGCCTGGATGGTCTTCCCGAGCCCCATCTCGTCCCCGAGGATCACCTTGCGCTGCGCCAGCGCGAACCGCGCCCCGAAGGACTGGTAGCCGCGCAGCGACACCCTGCGGTGCGTGTCGTCGAGCTGCTGGCGGCGGACCCGCTCGGCGACCTCGTCGGGCAGGAACCCTTCGGCGGCGGCCGCGTCGGGGCTGCGGCCGGAGATCTCCGCGAGCAGGCTGTAGTACTCGGCGGACCGCAGCTCGAAGTCCACCCACGCCGCCACCTCGGTCGAGGGGCCGCGCAGCAGATCCACCGAGGCCTGCGCGAGCAGCTCGGGCACCGCGCCCTGCGCCGCTTCCTCGGTCAGGCCGCGGACCTCGGCGACGGCGCCGAGCGCCCGGTCCCGCTTGGCCTGCCCCGCCAGCAGCATCCGCAGCCGCCCGGCGGCCGGCCTGGCCTCGGCGAGCAGCGGGCCGAGCCGCTCCGCGAGCACCGCCGCCGCGTCGAGGGCGCGCTGCGCGTCGGGGCCCGCCTCCACCAGTACGTGCAGGGCCATGACGAGCGCGGTGGTCCGCGGTTCCGGCCGGTCCACGTCGATGTGGACGGCGATGGTCTCCCGGACGGCGTCGGAGATCTGGCGTGCCGCCGCGATGACCTGATCGGCGGTCCGCTGCCCCACGCCGGGGATCTGGCGCAGCCGGTACGACCCGGCGTCGAGCACCTGCCCGACCGAGCGCAGCCCGCTCCGCTCGACCTCCCCGAGCCTCAGCCGGCCCTCGGTGACCTCTTTCAGCCGGGCCACGGGGATGGCCTCCAGGGCCTGTTCCGCCGCCGCGTCGTGGATCGGCTTCAGGGCCTCCCGAACGGCGTCGACGGCCTGCCGGTGGTCACCGACCACCGCCTGCGCGGCCTCGTACAGCCGCTCTCCCCCGGCGACCGCGTCCCGCTCCCTGCGCCCCATCCGGCCCCGGCCTCTCTCTCCGTGTCCCCGCATCCTCCCACCGCAGTCCCCCAACGCCGAAAGCGCCGGCAGCGGCCGGATGCGACGGTGACCGGTCGCCCGCGACCACCAAGAGGGTCGGAGCAACCGGTCACCGTCGGACGTCACTCGCCCAGGAGCCGGGCGGTGCGGGCGTCGAGCTCCTCGCGGACCATGCGGGCGTGCTCGGTGCGCGCCTTGTAGTGGTCGTGCCCCAGCCGGGCCTTGTCCTCCTCGGCCCACACCTCCGCCGCGTACTGCCGGACCTCGTGGTCGATGGCGTCGACGCGGCGCTGCGCCTCCTGGTCCTCCAGGTGCATGCGCTTGTTGGCCTCGCGCCGCTCGGCGAGCCTGCGGTCGTACTCGGACGGGCCGCTCATCAGCTTGGCGAGCACCGGCATGGCGTCGACCAGCAGCAGCACGGCGTGCAGCAGGAACATCATGAAGAGCGCGAATCCGTCGGACCAGGCCACCGTGGACAGCGCGTCGGCGCGCAGCAGCAGTCCGTCGTTCTGCTGCGACTTCTGCCGGTCGGCGACCTTGGCGTCGATCGCCTCCTTGACGTCCGTGCGGTAGGAGGTGCCGGTCCTGATCAGCTCCTCGGACAGGACGTTGCCCTTGCCGACGAGCTCGGCGCGCTTCGCCTCGTACTCTGCGATCTTGCCCGTGTCCTTGTACGTGCCGGTGTCGGCGCGGGCTCGCTCACAGGTCTCGGTGGTGTCCCAGCCGTTGCCGCGCCAGATCCAGCGGTCCTTGGCGCACTCGCGGCGTTCGGTCTCCAGTTTCCCGCCGAGGGTGTCGTTGTAGGTCTTGATCTGCTCGTCGAGGCGGGCGGTGGCTGCCGTGTTGTCGGCGATGTCCTCCTTGATCGAGGCCGGCGCGCCCGGCACCGTCAGATGGAAGTCGCCGCACTCGTCGCGGGTCGTCGTGTCCTGGCCGTCGAGGGGGTTGCAGGCGGTCAGGTCACCCCGGAAGTCGGCGAGGTCGCGCTCCCTGCCGACCGCCATCTCCTGGCGTATTTCCCGGTCGAAGATCTGGAACAGGAGCGGTTCGGCGATGGTGAGCCCGAGCACCACGGAGAGGAACAGGCGGGGCACCAGCATGCGGACCGCCCGGCCGCCGGTGTAACCGTGGGTGCTGGAGACCAGCCAGCTGTCCAGGGCCAGCACGATCCACGCCCACACCATGCCGACGACGACGGCCACCGCGACCGGTGTGCCCTCGCGGATCGTGCAGATGGCCATGGCCATGGAGGCGCCGCCGAGCAGCGCGGTGTTGAGGACGATGGCTCCGTACCACGTGTAGCGGGCGCGCTCGGCGCTCTCGCGGTCGAGGATCTCCTCGCGGATGCCGATCAGACGGCGCAGGAGCACGGCGGGGCCGCGGCCGCCCCAGGCCCGGTGGATGCGGTGGGCGGGCCGGGCCTCGGCCGCCCATGCGTCGTACTCCTCCTCGGGCGGGCGTACGGGGGTGTCAGCGGCCACGCTCCTCCCTCCCCGCTTCACCGAGGTCGTCGTCGGCGATCAGGGGGCGGCGCGCGGAGCGGGCGCCGTCGTCGTCGCCTGCGCCGTCGCGGTTCCGGTCGCCGGCGCCGTCGCGGGCGGACCGGCCGGTGCGCTCGCCCCCGTCGCGGTACCGCTCGTCCGTGTACCGGTCGTCGCCGTACCGGTCGTTCCCGTGCGGATCGTCGCGTCGGCCGTACTCCTGTCCGTACTCCCGGCCGTACTTCTGCTTCCCGTACGGGTCCTCCTCGTCGTACGACCGGCGGGGCCCGTCGGAGCGGTCCCCGGTCGGCGCGCCGGTGCCCTCCTTCAGCTGCGGGGTGTCGGCGGCGCCGGCCACCTGCGCGGCCGGCGGCTGGTCCTGGTCGAGAAGGCTCTGCCCGGTGCTGAGGCGCTCGACGAAGGCACGCGCGTCGAGCGGCGCGTTGTCGAGGAGGCCGCGGTTGATCAGCTGGCGGCTCAGCTCCTGGTTGATGTTGTCGCGCCGGTCGGCCCGGTGCCGCCGCTCGGCCCGGTCGGCCAGCACGTCCTCGCGCTGGTCCGCCCGCTGCCGCAGCCGGTCGTCGCGGTCCGCGGCCCGCTTCTCGCGCTGCTCCTCCCGGGCGGCGTCGAGCGCGGCGCGCTGATCCTGGCGGTCGACGTCACGGTGGCGGTCCTCGCGCTCCAGGCTGTAGCGGAGGTCGTCCCGTTCGGCGTGGCGCCGGCGTTCGGCGTTCTCCCAGTGGCGCTCCTCGTCCTCGCGCTGCCGCTCGCGCCGCAGCCGGTCGGTCTCGCGCTGCCGCTCGGCCAGCTCGGAGTACCCGATCTCGCCCCGGCGCTGGGCGAGGACGTCGGTGTTGGCCGGGTCGGTGCCGAAGTCCTCAAGGTCCTTGAGTGCCTCGGTGCGCTCGAACTCGAAGTCCTTGCGCTTGATGTTGTGGGTGTAGTGCTGGTCCTCGGCGTCGGTCCGCTGGGTGTACGACCGCCGCAGGTCCTCCAGTTCCTGCTGGTGCCGCATTTCGAGCGAGTTGCGCTCGGCTTCCATCGCCTTGCGTTCCTTCTCGCGCTCGTGTTCCATCTGCTCGCGCTCGTGCTGCATCTGCTCGCGCTCGCGGCGTACCGCCTCCTTCACGCGGTCGTGCTCGCGCTCGCGCTGCTGGTCGGCGAACTCCTGCGGGGTGAGCACCGTCAGGTACGGGTCGCCGACGGAAAGCCCGGCGATCCGCGGCGGCTCCATCTCCAGGTACGAGATCAGGCGCGCGGTCAGCCGCCGGGACACCTCCTTGCCCGCTTCGAGCGGCCATTCCTGGGTGACGTCGGTGAGTCCGGGCAGCGCCCGGAGATACCCGAGCAGCCGGGACTCCACGTCGACGACGCCCTCGCGGACGACGGCCACGGGGTCGGTGACCGTGCAGTGGAAGGCGACCTGGACGGTGAAGCCGTCGGTCTCGGCGGACGGTACGTCGGTGCCGACGGTGACGGGCACGGCGGTGCGGCAGTCGACGACCGTGACCGAGCCGGCGTTCAGGACGGTCTCGTCACCGGGACCGCGGACGCCGTGGTCGGTGAGGTACTGGTCACCGGTGCGGTAGACGAGGACCTGGTGGGCGGAGACGCGGGGCAGTTCGTCGTGCGAGCGGGTCGGCTGGTTCCAGAAGCGGCGACCGGTGCGGGGCGCGGGAGCCAGCACCCGCTCCTCGACCAGGGGATAGGTCCTGCGGATCGTGGTCATCGTGGGTGGGTGTCCTTCACACGGTTCAAGGCGCCGAGCAGGGTCGCGACGCAGTCGGGACCTGGGGCGCGAGTGGGACGGGAGTCCGCGAGTCGGCCCAGCTCACTTGTCAGCAAGGGGTGTTCGACCTGCGGAAGCGCGGCGGCGAGGGCGTGACCGAGTCGCGCGGCCGCAGCGGTGGGGTCGGAGGTCACGGCGTGCAGGCCACGGACCGTGACGAGCAGAGCGGACAGGGCGTTGCGGCGCAGCGGCCGGTAGCAGAGGATCGCCGCCCACAACTCGGCGACGACGTCGGCCTCTTCGGGCCGGTCGGTGACGTAGCGTGCGACGGCGGGGCGGCCCGAGAGCCGCTCGGTGGCGGTGAAGATCCAGAGGGTGGTTTCGAGGACGAGCAGGCCGGTCGCCGAGTAGGCGGCGGACCGGGTGCGCTGTTCCTTCCTGATCCGGTGCGCCAGGGCGTCGAGCACGATGCCGGCGTCCTCCTGGCAGTCGACGAGCGTCAGGAACAGCTGTGCCCAGGCCCGCAGCCCGTGTTCGCGTTCCTGCTGCTTTTCGAGGGCGCTGGTGCGCAGCACGGCCCAGAGCCACTTCACCGCGTCGGTGGGGAAGGTGACGCCGAGCTGGCCGCTGAAGGCGAGGAGCGCGGTGCCCCGCAGGGTGGGGTGGGTGGACTGGGCCCAGGTGCGGGCCAGTGTGAGCGCGGCCGCCGCCTGGGTCTCCTCCAGGCACATGTACCAGAGCACGTACACGGCGAGGGTCTGCCCGGTCTCGCCGCTCTCCCCGCGCGCCCACGGGTCGAGGTAGCTCTGCACGACCTCGTCGAAGGCGATGTGCCCGAGCAGCGTGAGTCCGGAGGCGATGGACAGCTGGAGGGCGGGGTCGGGGTCGGCGTCGACGAGCGCGTCCAGCCAGTGGCGGACCGCGTCCCAGTACTCGGTGGGGTGGTCGCGCCACAGCGCCTGCAGCACCCAGCGGCGCAGCTCGGCATCGGCGAAGACCATGACCTCGCGGGTGGTCGCGCCGTAGATCTGCATCTCGGTGGTGATCAGGGCATTGCGGGAGAGCGAGCGGCGCCGGTCCACCGGGCGGGCGCGGCGGCGCTGCTGCGGGTCCTGGCCGTCGGGGGCGGCGGTCTGTCCCGTGGCGTCGGGGGCCGACGCCCCGTCGGCGGCGGCCCGGGTCCCGGCCCCGGTCCCGGCTGCGGCCGCGGCCTCCGGCGTGAAGTAGACCGGTCCGAGGAGCCGTTCGAGGAGGTCCTGGAGCGATTCGAAGGCGCGCCGTCCGATGCCCGGGGCGAAGGCGAGGGTGGTGACCTCGGCGATCTCGCGCAGGCTCCGCTCCTCCTCGGCGCCGAACCACTCCTGGACCGCCTGCGGCGCGCTGCCGCTGTGCTCCTTCCACGCCTGGTCGGGGTCGGCGCCCGCCGCGATCCGCTGTGCCGCGTCGGCGACGACCGCGAGGGGGCAGCGGGGCGGTATGCCGGCCACGGCCCGGTCGACGGTCTCCCGCGGGATACGGGCCTGGACCAGCCGGGCCCGTACCACCTTGTCCAGGAGCGGGGGCCGCCACGGCAGATGGCGTACGGCCTTGGGGGAACGGCCGGCCACGCCGTGCACGGTGGTGATCACCAGATGGGCGCGGTGGCGGCGCAGCTGGTCGCGCACGCGGCGCCAGTCGAAGTCGGAGGACGGACCGGCGTCGTCCGCGGTGGTCCCGGCCGTGTCGGCGGCTCCCGCGGTTCCGGTGCGGTCGAGGACGACGTAGCCGACGCCCGCGTCGAAGGTGCGCTCCGCGAGCTGGTCGAGTCCGATGTCGGGCGAGAGCACCACGTAGTCGGCGGAGGGTCCGACGGTCTCCCGGAGCAGGGCGACCGCGCCGGAGCGCTTGCCCGTGCCCTGGGGGCCGGTGAGGACGACGATGCCGGTGCGGGAGAGCTCGTGGGCCGCTTCGTCGAAGCAGTCGGGCCGGATGTAGGAGCGCAGCAGCGCGTCGATCTCGTCGGCGTCGAGCAGGCCGGTGGCGCGGGCCCGCCCGGGCCGCTCGGCGGCGGTGGCGATGCCGAAGTGGGCGCGGCCGTGGTACTGCGGGCCGTAGAAGTTGTTGTAGACGCGGTAGTCGCCGTCGGAGGAATCAGCTGCGGAATCCGCTCCGGAATTGGTTCCGGAATTCACTCGGGAGGGTGATGGGGACGCGGGTGTGGACGGGTTCGGGGTCGGCGGCGGGGTCGGAGTCGTGGGCGACTCGGGGGCGGGGCGGGGATCGGCGGTGCCGTTCGCCTCGTCGGTTAACTGCCGGGGTTCGCCGGACACGCCGTCTCCTTCCCCACCACTGCCGTGATCCTCCGTGGGCCGATCCGTGGATCTCACGTGTGCACCCCGTCTCCCCGTCCGCTCGACTCACTTGGAGATGCCGAAGACGACGTTCCCGTTGATGACGGTTCCGTACAGGTTGTTGGTGGCCGAGTCCCCTCCGCCGGCGGCGGCCGCCGCAGAACCGGAACCCGGACCGGAGTCCGCAGCGGATCCAGGACGGGAGCCTGTGCCGGATCGGGAGCCAGAACCGAAGTTGGAACCGGAACCGGAACCGGAATCGGAATCGGAACCCGGACCGGGGCTAGGACCGGGGCCAGGGCCGAGGCCCGGCTCACCGAAGTCCAGCGTGTGGACGTCGTACCCCGACACCCACAGCCAGGCCCGGCCCCGGTACTCCTTCTTCTCGACGACGACCTCGCGGAACTCCTCCGGCCGGAAGTTGGTGTACCCCTGGGCGACCATCTCCGTGAAGACCGGCGCGGTCAGCGCGACGGCGAGCGCGGCGTCCGGGGCCGCGGCGAGGGCCCGGCGCAGGGGGTCGCTCTCCAGGACGCGGGAGACCTCGACGGGGCCCGGGCCCACGAAGCCGTTGGGGGCCTCGGACGCCGGACCGAAGTGCACGGCGGCGCGCAGCGCGAGCCGCGCGGCGGGCACCCGGTCGCGGTTGTGGGCCCGCAGCCCGGCGTCCAGCCGGCGCATGAACGGCTCGACGAGCGCCTGCTCGCCGGAACCGGCCGGGAGCACGGCGAACTCGGAATCCCCGGCGGCCTGCCGTACCCAGGAGGCCCGGTCGAGCCCGGCCGCCTCGGCGGACTCGGAGAGAAGCCGGGGCAACACTGTCTGAATATCGCGCTGTCGCGCGGTGTCCGCGCTGCCGTAGCCTCGCGCGTCGACAGCGAGCAGAAGCCGCCTGCCGAACATACCCATCGCACCTACGGACATCCCGTCCTCCTCGTCCGTGACATCGGGAAGCACAGCATGCCGCACCTCCAACTCGCTTGCGAATCAGAAGGGTTACGAGATTCAGAGCGTTGCGGCAGGCCGCTCCCGGACCGTTGCCCACCCCCGTGGAGCGCCGGTCGCCCTGCCAGTCGTACACCGGAACCGGCCACTCGCACCCCGTGGAAATACGGGATCTCGCGCAGTCGTCCGATCCCGTAGAAGTGCCTGGTCCGCCCGGCGGGCGGGCGGCTCAATGGAGGTCCATCCGAGCCGCGTTGGAGGTTCCGTGACATCCACCCCGCCCACCGCGCCCACGGCGGCACCCGCATGCGCCGTGGGCGCGCCCGGCTCCGCCGCGCGCACGATGCTGACCGTCCTGCAGACGACGCACCAGCACGCCGACGCCAAGGCCGGCATCCTTTCCGCCGTGCAGGCGGGGCTCGTGGGGACGGCGGGCGCGTGGAGCGAGGCGGCGCTCGACGGCCTGCGGCGCGGCGGCGCGCTCGGCTGGCTGGCGGGGGTGCTGCTGGCCCTCTTCGTCTGCGGCCTCTTCGGCGGCGCGGCCTCGCTCGCGCTGGCACTCCGGCCGCGCGTCTGGCGGCCCGCCGGCCCCAACGACTACAGCTTCGTCCGGCCGGCCGCCGCCTCGGACCCGTCGCCGCCCGTCACCGCCGAGGACGAGCGGCAGCTGCACGCGGTGATCGGCTTCCTCTCCGACGTGGCCCTGAGGAAGTACCGCTGCGTCACGGCCGCCGTGGTGTGCACCGCGGTGATGGGCACCACCGCCGGCCTCTGCCTGCTGCTACGGCCGCTGCTCGGCTGATCCCCGAGGTCGGCGCGGGGCGGGCGGTGCCACGGGCTCGGCGAGTTCGGCCACCCGGGCGAGCCGGGCGAGGTCGTGCACGGTGGTCGTCCGGTATCCGGTGCCGAGCAGCCCCTCGTCCCGGAGCTCACGCAGTCCCTTGTGCACGGTGGTCTCCGCGGCGCCGGTGAGCGCGGCGAGTTCGGGCTGGGTGAGCTGGAAGCCGATCACATGACCACCACCCGCCTCGGGCCGCCCGTACGCCACGGCGAGCTCGACCAGAAGCCGCGCGAGGCGCACCTTGACCGGGTACCCGCGGAATTCGAGCCGCCGCCGGTTGGCCCAGCGCAGCCGGTCGGCCACGATCCGGGTCAGCGCCATCGCCACCTCGGGCCGCCGCAGCATGAGCCCGTGCAGGGCCCCGGGCCCGATCACCCGCGCCCGCAACGGCCCACAGGCCACCACCCCGGCCGACCGCGGCGCACCGTCGAGGGCGGCCATCTCGCCCACACTGTCCCCGCCGACCCGAACGGCGAGCAGTGACTCCTGCCCGTTCTCGACGGTCGCGGTGACCTTGGCGCACCCGCCGAGAATCACGTACAGATGCCGGTCGGTGGCGCCCTCGGTGAGCAGCACGCCACCCGAGTCGAGCGTCAACTCCGAACCCAGACCGAGTAATTCGGCCCGCGCGGGAGCGGACAACACCCCGAGCAGACTCCGACCCGGCCATTCCCACTGCCCACCCGGCCCCACGCCCACCACCCTGCCCTCCGCACCCACACCCCGCGCCCGCCCAGGCTAGGCCCTCCCCCAGCCGAATGCCCCCACCCGCGCGCTGGGGCATCTTCACGCCTTGCCTGCTCAACAGCGTCCATGACGCGAACCCAGCCGGAGCCCCATCCCCGCACCAACGGCTTCTGCGGCAGACGGCAGAGCGTGAGAATCCATCGCCCAAGAGCACCTCACCTGAGGTGGCCATAGCCGCTACCGTGAAGCCATGACCGCACTGCCCGACTGGATGCGCCCGCCGCGCGCGGAAGGCTGGTTCGCGGAGGACCTCGACCGGCTCCCCGAGGCACCCCGCCACACCGAGCTGATCGACGGAGCCCTCGTCTTCATGATGTCGCCCCAGCGGTCCTGGCGCGGCCGCCTCGTCACCGCCCTGACCACCACGCTCATGGCGCAGGCGCCGGCCGGCTTCGAGGTCGAGCGCGAGATGACGATCCGCCTCGACGCCCGCAACCGCCCCGAGCCGGACCTCTTGCTGACGAACCTGCCCTATGACCCCGACCGCACCTGGTACGCCCCGGAGGACGTGAAGCTCGTCGTGGAGGCTGTCTCGCCCGAGTCCGCCCATCGCGATCGCACAGTAAAGCTCCGCAAGTACGCGGAGGCCGGCATCCCGCACTACTGGTGCATCGAGGACGAGGACGGGGCACCTGTCGTCCACGTCTACGAGCTCGACGAACCCACCGGCGCTTACGCGCCCGCCGGGATCTTCCGGGGCACCCTCCAGCGCCCGGTGCCCTTCGAGGTCAGCCTGGACCTCCACAAGCTCACACCGCCCCGAAGCAGCTGAAAAGCCGGCACGGAATACAGAAGGGGTCGGACTCGCCAGAGTCCGACCCCTTCTGACCTGCACATTCAACGCACCCATCTCACGTGCAGCAACAAGACGACTACACGTTGAGGCGGAACGCCGAGCACAGATCCGCGACCTGCGGAAACGTCGTTTCGGACGCGCTTCTCCCAGCACCATCCCGGCACGGGTGGTCAGTAGTGGTATCGAGCCGCGAGAATGACGATCTCCTTGTCGGTCACCAGGTAGACGAGGCGGTGCTCGTCATCGATCCGCCGCGACCACACGCCAGGCAGGTGGTACTTCAAAGGTTCGGGCTTGCCGATCCCTGAGAAGGGGTCACGCCTGACGTCCTCGATGAGCTTGTTGATCCGGGCGAGCATCTTGCGGTCGTTCTTGAGCCAGGACGTGTAGTCCTCCCAGCCCTGATCCTCGAAGACAAGCCTCACGCGGCACCCGCACCCGCGTCCGCCGAGTCGGGATCGATCAGCTCGCGCTCCGACACGTTGATGTGGGCCAGGGCGTTCTCGTACGCCTTGAGCAGCCGGCGGGCGTTCGCCGGAGAACGCAGCAGGTACGAGCCCTCGCGCAGCGCCGCGTAGTCCTCGGCCGAGACGAGCACGGCGTTGCCGTGCTTCGAGACGATCTCGATGGCCTCGTGGTTCTCGTTGACCTTCTTGATCAGCGGAAAGAGTTCCTTGCGGGCTTCGCTCGCGGTTATGGACATGACCTGACCTCTTCCCTCAAGTGGTACCTAATAACGTACCACTCTCGCTGTCGCCCAGGAGGGAGAAGCGCCTGACGGCCGTCAGCTATGCCGGCACCATCCCGGCACGGGAAAAAGCCAAGGGCCCACCTCCGAGGAGGTGGGCCGGCCTGACCTGCGGGTTTGGTTCGCCCGGTGGGCAACGTGGTGCCAATTCCCGCGCTCAGGCGTTGAAGCGGAACGTTCAGCACAGCGCTCCGACCTGCGAAAACGCGGCTTTCGGAGCCCTTATCCAGCACCGATCCAGCACATCCAGCACGCGCGACCGCGACGAAGCCCGTCGCCCGCGCCGGCGCCGGCGCGGCATTGTGTACACATGAGTCACTCGGTACGCTTGGGCGCATGACGCAGCCGTTGCCCATAGAGTCCATCCGCGATGTGCGTGCCCACCTCGCCGAGGTCGTGGAGCGCGCCGATCGCGACGACGTGCCCACAGTGATCACACGTCGGGGCAAGGAAGTCGCCGCCGTCGTCTCCATCGAGGTGCTGCGCAGGTACCAGGAGTGGGAAGAGCGCGAGATCAACCGCATCATCGACGAGCGCATGGCCAACCCCGCGCCCGGCATCCCCATCGAGGACATCATGAGGGAGACGCTGGCACGCGGTGAGTGAGTACCGAACCGTCGTCCGCCCCGAGGCGCAGGCGGAGCTTCGGAAGATCCCCCGCGGCATGGCGCTGCGCATCCTGGCCAAGCTGACCGAGTTGGAGGCCGACCCCCTCGGCTTCAACACCACCGCACTCGTGTCCCAGCCAGACCGCCGGCGACTGCGAGTCGGCGACTACCGCGTCGTCTACACAATCGACAACGGGGAACTGGTGGTCTGGGTCGTTCACGTGGGACACCGGTCCACCGTTTACGACACCTGATTGCCCCTGACTACACGTCAGAATATCCGGCACCCATCCAGCACGGCGATGGCGAAGGGGTCGGACTCGACAGAGTCCGACCCCTTCCGACCTGCACGTTTGACTCAGAAGCTAACGTGCGGTGTGTGCACGACTACACGTTGAAGCGGAACTCGACCACGTCGCCGTCCTGCATGACGTACTCCTTGCCCTCCATGCGGGCCTTGCCCTTGGCGCGGGCCTCGGCGACCGAGCCGCAGGCGACCAGGTCCGCGAAGGAGATGACCTCGGCCTTGATGAAGCCGCGCTGGAAGTCGGTGTGGATCACGCCGGCCGCCTCGGGGGCCGTGGCGCCCTGCTTGATGGTCCAGGCGCGGGTTTCCTTCGGGCCGGCCGTCAGGTAGGTCTGCAGGCCCAGGGTGGCGAAGCCGACGCGGCCGAGGGTGGCCAGGCCCGGCTCCTCCTGGCCGACCGACTGGAGGAGCTCCAGGGCTTCCTCGTCGTCCAGCTCGGAGAGGTCCTGCTCCAGCTTGGCGTTGAGGAAGATCGCCTCGGCCGGGGCGACGAGCGCGCTCTGCTCGGCCTTGAAGGCGTCGTCCGTCAGCTCGTCCTCGTCCACGTTGAAGACGTAGAGGAAGGGCTTCGTGGTGAGCAGGTGGAGCTCGTGCAGGAGGTCGCCCTGCTCCGTGCCCTTGGTGATGCCCTTGGAGAAGAGGGTGTCGCCCGCTTCGAGGATCTTCTTGGCCTCGACGACGGCCGCGAGGACCGCGACCTTCTCCTTCTGGAGGCGGGACTCCTTCGTCAGGCGCGGTTCGGCCTTCTCGATGGACTGGAGGTCAGCGAGGATCAGCTCGGTGTTGATCGTCTCGATGTCGTCCTTCGGCGAGACCTTGCCGTCGACGTGGACGACGTTCTCGTCCTTGAAGGCGCGGATGACCTGGCAGATGGCGTCCGACTCGCGGATGTTCGCCAGGAACTTGTTGCCCAGGCCCTCACCCTCCGAGGCGCCGCGCACGATGCCCGCGATGTCGACGAAGTCGACCGTCGCCGGCAGGACGCGCTGCGATCCGAAGATGCCCGCGAGGACGGCCAGACGCTGGTCCGGGACACCGACGACGCCGACGTTCGGCTCGATGGTGGCGAACGGGTAGTTGGCCGCCAGCACGTCGTTCTTGGTCAGGGCGTTGAACAGGGTCGACTTGCCGACATTCGGCAGGCCGACGATTCCGATCGTGAGCGACACGTTGGCGACTTCCCGTAGCTGGAGGGGGCGGCGGCCCGGGAGTGGGCCACCGGACAGTTTACTTTCCGATGAGTGGCGGTGGATGTACGCGTGTCCGGGGCCCGATCCGCCCCGCTCCCCGCCTAGTTTGGTGGGGTGGAGCAACACAGGACGCGATCGGCCCCTCACCAGCAGCGACCACCGGCCCAGCGCCAGGGACCCCGGCCCGCCGCGGTGCCCGCCCAGGCCGGCGGCGGTCCGCGGCGGTCCGCGCTCGCGCGGCGGATGCCCCGGCCCCGGCTGACCGGGCTCGGAGGCGGGCTGTTCGCGTGCGCCGCCATGGTGCTGGTGGGCGGGATCTGCTGGCTGCTGTTCGGTTCCTCGCTCTTCGTCTACGGGCTGCTCTTCCTGCCCGTCGCGGCCGCCACCGCGCTCTGGGTACGGCCCGCCGACCTGATCACCGCGCCCATCGGCGTGCCCATCGCCTTCGCCGCCGGAGTGTGGCCCATCTCGGGCGGCTCCGGCGGCATCGGCGGGCAGCTGATGGGGCTGGTGTCCGCGCTGTCCCTGCACGCCGGCTGGCTCTACGCCGGGACGCTGGTCGCCGCGCTGATCGCCGTCGTCCGCAAGGCCGTGCTGATCGGCAGGCGGCGGATGCCCCGGCGCATCGCCCAGTGAGCGCCGACCCTACTTCTTGGCCGATTTCGCCGCCTTGGCCGCCTTGGCCGCCATCGCCGCTCCCACGATCCCGGCGTTGTTCTGCAGCTTCGCCGGGACGATCTCGGCCCGCACGCCCTCGATCAGCGGCAGGAACTTCTCCGGCTTGCGGCTGACCCCGCCGCCGATGATGAAGAGGTCCGGCGAGAACAGCATCTCCACGTGCTGGAGGTACCTCTCCACGCGGTGCGCCCAGCGCTCCCACGTGAGGTCGTGGTCCTCCTTGGCCTTCACCGACGCCCGTGTCTCCGCGTCGTGGCCCTTCAGCTCCAGGTGTCCGAGTTCCGAGTTCGGGACCAGCCGCCCGTCCGTGAACAGGGCGCTCCCGATGCCCGTTCCCAGGGTGAGCAGGAGGACGGTGCCGCCCCGCCCGCGCCCGGCCCCGTACGTCATCTCGGCGATGCCCGCCGCGTCCGCGTCGTTCAGCACGGTGACCGGCATGCCGCCCAGCTCGCGCGCGATCAGCGTCGCCGCGTCGACGCCGATCCAGGACTTGTCCATGTTGGCCGCCGTACGGATGACGCCGCCCGTGACCACGCCCGGGAAGGTGACTCCGAGCGGTCCGTCCCACTCGAAGTGGCGCACCACCTCGCCGACGCATCCGGCCACCCCCTCGGGGGTGGCCGGATGCGGTGTCAGTACTTTGTGGCGCTCCTGAGCCAGGTCGCCCCGCTCCAGGTCCACGGGAGCGCCCTTGATCCCGGTTCCGCCGATGTCCACGCCGAAGATCTGCATGGACATACCGTACGAAACGAGTTACTTGTCGGCGACCAGTTCGGCAGCCTCGGCGCGCAGGTCGCGGCGGAGTTCCTTCGGCAGCGAGAAGACGATCGACTCCTCGGCGGTCTTGACGATCTCCACGTCCGCGTAGCCGCGCACCGTCAGCCACTCCAGGACCTCCTCGACCAGGACCTCCGGCACCGAGGCGCCCGAGGTGAGGCCGACCGTGGTGACGCCCTCCAGCCAGGCCTCGTCGATCTCGCTCGCGAAGTCGACCAGGTACGCGGCCTTGGCGCCGGCGTCCAGGGCGACCTCGACGAGCCGGATCGAGTTCGAGGAGTTCTTCGAGCCGACGACGATGACCAGGTCGGAGTCGGCGCCCATCACCTTGACGGCCGCCTGCCGGTTCGAGGTGGCGTAGCAGATGTCATCGCTCGGCGGCGAGACCAGCAGCGGGAACTTGGTCTTCAGCGCGTCGACCGTCTCCATGGTCTCGTCGACCGAGAGGGTGGTCTGGGAGAGCCAGACGACCTTGGACTCGTCACGGACGGTGACCTTCTCCACGTCGTGCGGGCCGTCGACGATCGTGATGTGGTCCGGGGCCTCGCCGGAGGTGCCGATGACCTCCTCGTGGCCCTCGTGGCCGATGAGGAGGATGTCGAAGTCCTCGTTCGCGTACCGGATGGCTTCCTTGTGCACCTTGGTGACCAGCGGGCAGGTCGCGTCGATCGTCGCGAGCTTGCCGCGCGCCGCCTCCTCGTGCACCACCGGCGCCACACCGTGCGCGGAGAACATCACGATGGAGCCCTCGGGCACCTCCTCCGTCCGCTCGACGAAGATGGCTCCCTTCTTCTCCAGGGTCTGGACGACGTACTTGTTGTGCACGATCTCGTGGCGGACGTACACCGGCGCACCGTACTGCTCAAGGGCTTTCTCGACGGCGATCACGGCTCGGTCCACGCCCGCGCAGTAGCCGCGGGGCGCGGCGAGCAGGACACGGCGGGAAGCAGGAGCGGGGGCGGGAGCAGTCATGTGCTCCATCGTACGGGGGTCTCCAGGAGGCCGGGCGTCCCCCGTACGGCACACACTTGCCCGAAAGCCCATACCGCGCATACCGCGCACCCCTGCCCCTACCCCGGAGGACGGATGGCTTCCGTTACGGATTCCAGTGCGGCCGCGCCCACGGCGCTGCGGCGCAGCCTCGGCTTCCGGGATCTGGTCGTCTACGGGCTGCTGTTCATCGCCCCCATGGCACCGGTCGGGGTCTTCGGCACGCTCGACGCGAAGTCGCACGGCGCCGTCGCCCTCGTCTACCTCTGCGCGACCGTGGCGATGGCCTTCACGGCCTTCTCCTACGCGCAGATGGTGCGCGTCGCCCCGCAGGCCGGCTCGGTCTTCACGTACGCCCGAAAGGGTCTCGGCGAGGGCCCGGGGCTGATCGCCGGGTGGATGGCGATGCTCGACTACCTGCTGATCCCGGCGGTCGCGTACCTCTTCTCGGGGATCGCGATGAACGCGCTGGTCCCGGAGGTCTCCCGGTGGGTGTGGACGGCCCTGGCCGTGGTGATCACCACCCTGCTGAACCTGTGGGGCGTACGGGCGGCCGCGCGCGTGGGTTTCGCCGTGCTGGCCATGGAGCTCGTGGTGCTGCTGGTCTTCGTGGTCGCCGCGGTGACCGTGCTGGTCCAGGGCGGGGCGCGGCGCGGCTGGCTGTCCCCGCTGACGGGCGACGGCTCGCTCGGCTTCAGTACGGCCGCGGTGCTGGGCGCGGTGTCGGTGGCGGTCCTGTCCTACCTCGGCTTCGACGCCATCGCCTCCTTCGCCGAGGAGGTGACGGGCGGATCGGAGCGGGTGGCGCGGGCGGTGCTGTTCTGCCTGGCGCTGGCCGGGGTGCTGTTCATCGCCCAGAGCTATCTGGCGGCACTGCTCATGCCCGTGTCCGCGGCGGAGCTGGCGGCCGAGCCGGCGCTGCAGGGACCGGCCTTCTACGACGCGGTGGAGTCCGCGGCCGGCTCCTGGCTGCACGACCTGGTGGCGGTCAGCAAGGCGATCGGGGCGGCCTTCGCGGCGCTGGCCGGGCAGGCGGCGGCCGGCCGGCTGGTGTTCGCGATGGCCCGGGAGCGACGGCTGCCCCGGGTGCTCGCCCGGACCTCGGACGGCACCCCGCGGCCCGCGCTGCTGGTGGCGGCCGCCATCACGCTGGTCGCGGCCGTGTGGGCGGCCCGGCGCGACGACGGGCTCGACCAGCTGGTGTCGGTGGTGGACGTCGGGGCGCTGGTGGCCTTCACCCTGCTGCACGCCTCGGTGGTGGGCTGGTTCGTGGTCAAGCGGCGCGAGGGCCCGCCGAACTGGTTCGAGCACCTGGTGATGCCGGTGCTGGGCGCGGCCGTGACCGTCGCGGTGATCTTCGAGGCCTCCTGGACGGCGCAACTGGTGGGGGCCGTGTGGCTGGCGCTGGGCCTGGT
This sequence comes from Streptomyces sp. NPDC001502, assembly GCF_042894785.1. Lineage (NCBI taxonomy): Bacteria > Bacillati > Actinomycetota > Actinomycetes > Kitasatosporales > Streptomycetaceae > Streptomyces > Streptomyces sp. NPDC001502. Next base: position 2,505 of record NZ_JBIAVW010000004.1, on the reverse strand, counting down.
CGTGCTGCTCGTCCAGCGCGGCCGCCGGGACCTGCCCGGCGACACCGGCACCGGAGCCTGACGCACTGTCGGCGGCGCCGGATAGCCTGCGTGCATGGGTCTGAATACGTCGGCCGAGGCGCCGCTGCCGGTAGGCCAGGTGTCCCGGCTCATCGGGGGCTGGATCGAGCGGCTCGGCCAGGTGTGGGTGGAGGGGCAGATCACGCAGCTCTCGCGGCGGCCGGGAGCGGGGGTGGTCTTCCTGACGCTGCGCGACCCCTCGCACGACATCTCCGTCAGCGTGACCTGCTTCCGCCAGGTCTTCGACGAGGTCGCGGACGTGGTCTCCGAGGGGGCCCGGGTCGTCCTGCTGGCCAAGCCCGAGTGGTACGCCCCGCGCGGGCAGCTGTCCCTGCGGGCCACGGAGATACGGCCGGTCGGCATCGGGGAGCTCCTTGCCCGGCTGGAGCGCCTCAAGCGATCCCTGGCCTCCGAGGGGCTCTTCGCGCTGGAGCGCAAGAAGCCGCTGCCGTTCCTGCCGCAGCTGATCGGGCTGGTGGTCGGGCGGGCCTCGGCGGCCGAGCGCGATGTCCTGGAGAACGCCCGGCGGCGCTGGCCGGCGGTCCGTTTCGAGGTGCGCAACGTCGCCGTCCAGGGGGTGCACGCGGTGCCCCAGGTCGTCGAGGCGGTCAAGGAGCTCGACGCCATCGACGAGGTCGACGTGATCATCGTGGCGCGCGGCGGCGGCAGCGTGGAGGACCTGCTGCCCTTCTCCGACGAGGAGGTGGTGCGGACGGTCGCGGCGGCCCGTACCCCGGTGGTCTCGGCGATCGGCCACGAGCCGGACTCCCCGCTGCTGGACCTGGTCGCGGACGTACGGGCCTCCACGCCCACGGACGCGGCGAAGAAGGTGGTACCGGACGTCGGCGAGGAGCTGGAGCGCGTACGCCAGCTGCAGGCACGGGGGCTGCGCGCGGTCAGCGGGCTGCTCGACCGGGAGGAACGGGGCCTCGCGCACGCGCTGGCCCGGCCGGTCTTCGTCCACCCCCAGCGGATGGTGGAGATCCGCGAGGACGAGCTGGACGCCCTGCTGGCCCGTGCCCGGCGCACGCTGGGACACCTGCTGGACCGGGCCGACTCGGAACTCGCGCACACCCTCGCCCGGGTCGTGGCGCTGTCGCCGGCGGCGACCCTGGAGCGGGGGTACGCCGTGCTGCAGCGGGCGGACGGCCATGTGGTGCGCTCGCCGGGGGACGTGGCTCCCCACGATGTGCTGCGCGCGCGGGTGGCGGAGGGCACGTTCGCCGTGGAGGTCTCCTCGCTGGAGACCCCGGAGGCCCCGCACTCCCCCGGCTCCCCGGAGGCCCCGGAGGCCCCGGAGGCCCCGGAGGCCCCGGCCGCAACGGCCGCAACGGCCGCTTCGGAATAGCGACACACGGCCGCAATCACGTGGTCGCACGACACACAGAGGATGGATACGGGAATGGCAGAGGCCGGAACGGCGCTGGGGTACGAGCAGGCCCGCGACGAACTCATCGAGGTCGTCCGCAAGCTGGAGGCCGGCGGGACCTCGCTGGAGGACTCCCTCGCGCTCTGGGAGCGCGGCGAGGAGCTGGCGAAGGTGTGCCGGCACTGGCTGGAGGGGGCCCGGGCCCGGCTGGACTCGGCGCTGGCGGCGCGCCAGCCGGCCGAGGAGGAGTGACGGGGAGGGCGACCGGCGAGTGATCCCGGTCACCCGGAGGCGGATTTAGTTGAAAATTCATCTACCTCCGCCGTAGAGTCTGGGACATCGCTTCACCTCCGTATGGAAGAAGGCTTTCCGATGTCTCTCGTTCTTGACTCCGCCGCGCAGGACCTGCTGTTCCGCGAGGCCCGCACGGCCAACTCGTTCACCGACGAGCCGGTCACCGAGGAGCAGGTCCAGGCGATATACGACCTGGTGAAGTTCGGTCCCACCGCCTTCAACCAGACCCCGCTGCGCATCACCCTGGTCCGCTCCCCCGAGGCCCGCGAGCGCCTCGTGCAGCACATGGCCAAGGGCAACGACGCCAAGACCGCCACCGCCCCGCTGGTCGCGATCCTCTCCGCGGACAACGAGTTCCACGAGGAGCTCCCGCAGCTGCTGCCGCACTTCCCGCAGGCCAAGGACGCGTTCTTCTCCGAGCGCCCGGTCCGCGAGCAGTCCGCGCTGCTGAACTCCGCGCTGCAGGCCGCGTACTTCATCATCGGCATCCGCGCCGCCGGCCTGGCCGCGGGCCCGATGACCGGTGCCGACTTCGCCGGCATCCAGAAGGAATTCCTGGACGCCGACCACACCCCGATCATGGTCATCAACATCGGCAAGCCGGCCGCCGAGGGTGCCTGGTTCGACCGCTCCCCGCGCCTGTCCATCGACGAGGTCATCACGACCGTCTGACCGGCGCCGCAGCCGCAGCACACAGGCCGCGAAGCCATCGTTCGGGGCGCGGCGCCGCGCCTTCCCGGCGCTTCGGCGTGTGTGTCCGGACCCTCGACATCCCGTCGGCC